>CAZHGR010000064.1:0-16259 GCA_964532255.1 uncultured Sphingobium sp. | reverse complement strand
TGATCACGTCCTGGCCGAGCGCCAGCAGCGCCTTGGTATTGTCCCAGTCGCCGCGCTTCATCGCCGCATCCACGCCCCAGTCCTGGAAGCCGTAGACATTGGTGAAGATGCGGTCCTTGTCCTCCAGCGGCCCGACGAAGGGCGGAGGGGGCAGAGGGGTGTTCGCGTCGCTCACAGCCGCACCTCCGATGCCACACCGTCATGCTGAACTTGTTTCAGCATCCACTGCTCCCGCGCCTGGATCATGGACCCTGAAACAAGTTCAGGGTGACGGGAAAAGAGCTTACAGCGCATCACCACGCCCCCCGATAATCGTGATTCTCGCCGACCATTTCCTTGAGGCTCGTCGGTCCGCCCTCGGGGCAGCTCGTCTGACGCTCGATCTGCGGGCCGATCTTCGGCTGCTTGCCGGCGGTCAGGTCGTCGAGGATCGCGCTCATGCTGTCGTAGGTCAGGTCTTCGTAATTGTCGTCGTTGATCTGGACCATCGGCGCGTTGGCGCAGGCGCCGAGGCACTCGACCTCGGTCAGCGTGAACAGACCGTCGGGCGTCGTCGCGCCCTTTACCAGACCCTTGTTCTTGCACGCCGCCAGCACATCGTCGGAGCCACGCAGCATGCACGGCGTCGTGCCGCACACCTGCACATGATAGCGGCCGACGGGCGCGAGATTGTACATCGTGTAGAAGGTCGCGACCTCATAGGCGCGCATATAGGGCATGCCGAGCTGCGCCGCGACGAACTCGATCACCGGCACGGGCAGCCACCCTTGCGTCTGCGTCTCCGCCCCCACCTGCCGCTGGGCAAGGTCGAGCAGCGGCATCACCGCCGACTGCTGGCGGCCCGCGGGATAGCGCGCGATGACCTTCTCCGCCTGCGCGGCGTTTTCCGGCGTCCAAGCAAAAGCGCCCCAGCGGGCGCGGACTTCGGCTTCGTCGGGGATGTGCGGCGCGTCAGCCATTACTTCACCGTCACCCCAGCGGAGGCTGGGGTCTCTTGAGGTTGCGTACTGCCGCACGAGATACCAGCCTTCGCTGGCATGACGGCGGGGATCGGGAACAGGCAGAACCTCACCGGATGAACTCCACGCGAGAACATTTCTCGCCCTCGAAACTATACACAGCGATGACCTCGAACGGCGCGACCAGCTCCGACCCGTCGCTGGCGGGGCCGCGAGTCACATGCTCGCGGAACAGCACATAGTCGCCGATCGCCTGACGCTCGACGATCTCCGCCCGGTTCTGCGGCCATTTGGCAAAGGCGGCGGCGAGCCCGGCGCGCGTGCCCTCCTTGCCCTCCCGCACCACCGCGCCGCGATAGTTCGCCTCGCAGGCGTCGTCGGTCATGTACGAAACGTAGGTGTCCACGTCCTGCGCGTTATAGGCTGCGATCATGGCCTCGGCGATGGCGACCCGGTCGGTGGCGGAGAGGAGGGTTGCTGCTTCAATCATGCCAACACCTCGTCACCCTGAACTTGTTTCAGGGTCCATTTGACGGCGTGCGAGGCCGCAAGCGAGCGCACAATGGATGCTGAAACAAGTTCAGCATGACAGGGAACGGCGGTGGAGGGCAAAATCTTCACCGGTCACACTCCCCAAACACGATGTCCATCGCGCCCAGAACAGCGGTCGTATCCGCCAGCATGTGGCCCTTCATCATGAAGTCCATCGCCTGCAGATGGCTGAACGCCGTCGGCCGGATCTTGCAGCGATAGGGTTTATTCGACCCGTCGCTGACGAGGTACACGCCGAACTCGCCCTTGGGGCTTTCGGTCGCGACATAGACTTCGCCGGCGGGGACGTGGAAGCCCTCGGTATAGAGCTTGAAGTGGTGGATCAGCGCTTCCATCGACTGCTTCATCTCGCCGCGACGGGGTGGCGTGACCTTGTGGTCGGCGGAAAGCACCGGGCCTTCGGGCATCTGCTGAAGGCACTGCTTCATGATGCGCGCGGACTGGTAGACCTCCTCGACGCGGACCATGAAGCGGTCGTAGCAGTCGAAATTGGTGCCGACCGGCACGTCGAATTCCATGCGGTCGTAGACGTCATAGGGCTGGCTCTTGCGGATATCCCACGGGATGCCGCTGCCGCGGATCATCGGGCCGGAAAAGCCCCATTTCAGCGCGTCTGCCTTGCTCACCACGCCGATATCGACATTTCGCTGCTTGAAGATGCGATTGTCGGCGACCAGGCTGACCGCGTCGCCGAACAGTTGCGGCAGGCGCGTGTCGAGCCAGTCGGCGATGTCGGTGAGCAGCTTGAGCGGCACATCCTGATGGACGCCGCCGGGTCGGAAATAGGCCGCATGCATCCGCGCGCCCGACGCGCGCTCGTAGAAGTTCATGCAGTCTTCGCGAAGCTCGAACATCCACAGGTTCGGCGTCATCGCGCCGACGTCCATCACATGGCTGCCGAGGTTGAGCATGTGGTTCTTGATTCGCGTCAGCTCGGCGAAGAACACGCGCAGATATTGCGCGCGCAGCGGCACTTCGAGGTTCAGCAGCTTCTCGACCGCAAGGACGTAGCTGTGCTCCATGCACATCGGCGAGCAGTAATCGAGCCGGTCGAAATAGGGCAGCGCCTGAAGGTACGTCTTGTACTCGATCAGCTTCTCGGTGCCGCGATGGAGCAACCCGACATGCGGGTCGCAACGCTCGACGATCTCGCCGTCGAGCTCCATGACGAGGCGAAGCACGCCGTGCGCCGCCGGATGCTGCGGGCCGAAGTTGATCGTGTAGTTCTGGATGTCGGTCTCGCCGGCCTTGGGACCGGAGGGATCGGTGATCCGCTGAGCGTCGTCGTAGGTCGTGGCCATCAGCGGCCCTCCTTCGTCGGCGGCACGTCGTCCGGCTTGCCATCGGACGTCTTGGCCGCTTCGGCATCGGCGGCGGCACCCGCGCCGGTCTGGCCGCTATTGTCGGTCGTCTTGGGCGTGGGTGGCGGCGGCGCAGGAGGCGGTGGCGGCGGTGGCGGTGGCGCGGCAGCGGGGGACGGTGCGCCCGGCGCCTCGCCATGCGCCTTCTCGTCGCCGGGCAGGACGTAACGCGCGCCCTCCCACGGGCTCATGAAATCAAAGCTGCGGAAATCCTGCGCCAGGTCGACCGGTTCGTAGATGACCCGCTTGTGCTCCTCCGAATAGCGAAGCTCGACATAGCCGGTGAGCGGAAAGTCCTTGCGCTGCGGATGGCCGCGAAAGCCGTAATCGGTGAGGATGCGGCGCAGATCGACATTGCCGGCGAACAGCACGCCGTACATGTCGAACACCTCGCGCTCCAGCCAGCCGGCGACGGGCCACAGGCCGGTCACGCTCGGCACCGGGGTTGCCTCGTCGGTGGAGACCTTCACGCGCAGCCGGTGGTTCTTCGTCACCGACAGCAGATGATAGACGACCTCGAACCGCTCGGCCCGCTCGGGATAGTCGACCCCGGCGATTTCCATGAGCTGCTGATAGGCGAAGCGGTCGCGAAGCACCGTCATCGCCTCCACCAGCGAATCGCGCGCGACGATCAGCGTCAGCTCCTGCTGCGCCTCGACCACCTCGAGCAAGGCGTTGCCGAGAGCGCCGACAATGTCGGCCGCCAGACCGTCGATGACCTGCACGCGCGGAGCGGAATGCACAAACTTCATGGCCCGCCCTATCGCTCGATGGTGCCCGCGCGCCTGATCTTGCGCTGCAACTGCATCACGCCATAGAGCAGGGCTTCGGCTGTGGGAGGACAGCCCGGGACATAGATATCGATCGGGACGATGCGGTCGCAGCCGCGAACGACGCTGTAGCTATAGTGATAATAGCCGCCGCCATTGGCGCAGCTGCCCATCGAAATGACGTATTTGGGCTCCGACATCTGGTCGTAGACCTTGCGCAGAGCGGGCGCCATCTTGTTGCACAATGTCCCGGCCACGATCATCACGTCGCTCTGCCGTGGACTGGCGCGAGGTGCGACCCCGAAGCGCTCCATGTCGTACCGGGGCATGTTTACATGAATCATTTCGACTGCGCAACAGGCCAGGCCGAACGTCATCCACCACAGCGAGCCGGTGCGGGCCCACTGAAACAGATCCTCGGTCGAGGTGACGAGAAAGCCCTTGTCGGTCACTTCCCCGGTCAGCGCGTCGAAATAGGCGCGGTCAGGCGCGGTCCCCGGCTGCGGGACGGCGCGGTTAAGCTCTACTCCCAATCCAGCGCTCCCTTTTTCCATGCGTAAACCAGACCCAGCACCAGTTCGAAAATGAAGATCATCATCGTCGCCCAGCCCGTCCAGCCGATCTCACCCAGGCTGACCGCCCAGGGAAAAAGGAAGGCCGCTTCGAGGTCGAAGATGATGAACAGGATCGCGACGAGATAGAAGCGGACATCGAACTGGCTGCGCGGGTCCTCGAATGCCGGAAAACCGCATTCATATTCGCTGAGCTTTGCCGGGTCGGGCTTATGGGCACCCGTCAGCCGGGAAACCGCCATCGGCAGGAACACAAAGGCGCTCGACAAGGCGAGCGCGACCGCCAGAAACAGCAGGATCGGCAGATATTGCGACAGGTCAGGCAAGACGACTTCCTGATGATGACGAAGGACGCGCCAGCGACGCTTCCCGGCGCTTTAGGACTGCCGCACGTGCGAAGCAAGCATGCTGTTGGCGGACGTGGAAAGGAGGGCATTCTAGCACCGCCGCACCGGACCAAATGAGAACGCTATTGCGATCCATTATCACTCCTGCTATACGGTGCCGGAGGCTGGAGAGGCGCACATATGCTCGTCTGTATCTGCAATGCTCTGAAGGAAAAGGACGTCCGCGAGGCGGCCCGCATGGGTGCCCGTACCGCCTGCAACGCCTATGCCCTCTTCGGCCGCAAGCCGAAATGCGCGCAATGCTTCAAATATGCCGAAGACATTCTCGCGCAGGAACGCGCCGTCGCCTGACCGCCGTCCCCGTTGAAATTGATAATCACTCCCGCACCTTGCCCGCGTGCATCGGCGCGCTTAGCGTGAGTCGCGATGCGGCGGAGACGCCGCGCCGATCATGCCAATTGAGGGAGCGCGCATCATGAAGGGTGACGACAAGGTTATCGAGTGGCTGAACCTCGCTCTCAAGAATGAGCTGACGGCTATCAACCAATATTTCCTGCATTACCGGATGCTGAAGAACTGGGGCATCCACAAGCTCGCCGACTTCGAATATCATGAATCGATCGACGAGATGAAGCATGCAGACCTGCTTGCCGACCGCATCCTCTTTCTCGAAGGCCTGCCGAACTTCCAGCTTCTGGGCCGGCTGCGCATCGGCGAGAATGTCGAGGAGATATTGAAGGCCGACCTCGAACTCGAGCTGGAGGCGCTGCCCGTCCTTCGCGACGCCATCGCCTATTGCGAGCAGGTGCGCGACTATATCAGCCGCGACCTGTTCCGGCACATCCTCGACAATGAGGAACGCCATGTCGACACGCTGGAAACACAGTTCGACATGATCGCGCGCATGGGCCTGCAGAACTATATCCAGCTCAACAGCCAGCCGGTCCAGGAATAGGGTTCAGCGCACGGAGGATGAGGTGGGGAGCTTCTGTTGCCCGGCGCTCCCCGTGCCGCTGGAATCCCTTCTGTTGCCCGGTGGGTCCAACCGCGTTCCATTTGGGTAATCTCAGGCCGTGAGGCCCTTAATTACGCAGCAAGAGCAAGTGCTTCGTTATCGTTGGCACTTATGGGTTTTGAGCCTTTAACGGGTTACTCAGCCCGGGCGAAAACAGCGCTTTTCAACACACGTCGATCCTGGTTCGGCCCCATCACCAATGGTGAGGCGCGTATCGCCTCGCCCTTCGTGGTGGAGCCGCCGGGTACTGCCCCCGGGTCCGCTGCGTCTATTGTACGTTGCAGTTTATCGCCATAGCCGGTCGAACCGGCACGACCGATATAGGGAGCGCTGCCCCAAAAGAAAAGGGCGCCGCAAACGCGACGCCCTCCCCTGCTATGGAGCGGAATCTGTTCAGCGCGCTGCGTCGACCGCATCCGCCCTGTTGTCGCCCATCTCCTCGACCGCATCGGCCTGGTTCTCAAGCTGATCGGCGGCATTCTGGGCGTTGACTGCGGCGGCACCGGAGAGGTTATCCGCCTGATCCTCCATCATGTCCGCCTGATTTTCATAGGTTGCCGCCGTGTTGTCATAGGCGTTCTCGACATTCTCGGCTTCCTGGCTCTGGCAAGCGGAGAGCGCGATCAGGGCCGATGCGGCGGCGATCATGAGGGGTGCTTTCACGGATATATCCTCCTGTTCGTGGTTAAGCGATCAGGCGCCCAATCACCGAGCCGGAGTAAAGTTCCGGCCGCACACCCTTTCCACAGGTCTCCGTCGCTTACGGCTTGCGAAGACTGTCGCGGATTTCGCGCAGCAGCGTCACTTCCGCGGGCTCCGCCACAGGCCCGGCTTCGGGCTGCGGAAACAGCCTGTTCGCCTGCCGGACGATCAGGAAGATGATGAAGGCGAGGATCATGAAATTGATGGCCACCGTGACGAACTCGCCATAGCCGATGACCGCGATTCCTGCGGCCTTGAGGTCCGCATAGCTGGCCGGATTGCCCTTGAACGTCGCGGGCACGTCCCCGAGCAGCAGGAAATAGCGCGAAAAGTCGAAGCCACCGAAAATCCAGCCGACCAGCGGCATGATGAGATCGTCCGTCAGCGACTTGGTGATCGTGGCGAACGCGCCGCCGATGATCACGCCGACCGCGAGATCGAGGACATTGCCGCGCGAAATGAACGTCTTGAACTCCTGAAGCATCCGCCTTCTCCCCCTGTGCCCGCAGGCATCGCCGCGCCGATCGCCGCCCCGCATGCGTGTTGACGTGCTAGACCCGTTGCGAGCGCCCACGCAACGACCTATTTCATGCGCCTGGGCAGCGCTTCCCGTTGCCGGTTTTCAGGGATCGTATCGTCATGACCAGACACCATGTCCGCCTCGCCGGAGCGTTGATGCTGGCCACCGCCACGCTTCCGCTCGCATCCTGCGGTATCAACAGCGTTCCCGCTTCGGAGGAGACCGCCAAGGCGCGCTGGGCCGATGTCCAGGCGCAGTATCAACGGCGGGCCGACCTGATAGGCAATCTGGTTGCGACGGTGCGCGCGGCGGCGAAGCAGGAACAGGACACGCTGACGCGCGTCACCGAGGCGCGGGCGAGGGCCAGTTCCATCCGTCTCGATGCGGGCGACCTCGGCGATCCCGCCAGGGTCCAGCAGTTCGCTGAGGCACAGGGGGAGCTGAGCCAGTCGCTGGGTCGCCTGCTGGTCACGGTCGAGGCCTATCCCGACCTCAAGACCAACCAGAATTTCCTGGCGCTCCAGTCGCAGATCGAGGGGACCGAGAACCGCATCGCGGTCGCAGTGAGGGACTATAACGAGGCGGTGCGCGACTATAACACCCGCATCCGCACCTTCCCCGAGATGATCGGTGCGAAGCTGGTCCACGGCGCGCAGCCGATGGTGCCGTTCGAGGCCAAGGCGGGTGCCGATACCGCGCCCGACGTCGGTTCGATGTTCAACGGAACGTGAGCCGGGCAGCGACCGGACTCATGTCCCTCATCCGCCTGATGCTTGCTCGGGTGATTCTGGCCTGGCTTGGCGTGCTGTGCCTCTCCGTTCCGGCGGCAGCGCAGCAGTTTCCAACGCTGACAGGCCGCGTCGTCGATTCGGCCGATATCCTCGATCCCGCGCAGGAACAGGCGCTCACGACGAAGCTGGCGGCGCTCGAACAGCAGAGCGGACGCCAGCTCGTCGTCGCGACACTCCCCGACCTTCAGGGCTATGAGATTGCCGACTATGGCTATCGGCTGGGCCGCGCCTGGGGCATCGGCGACAAGGCGATGAACAACGGCGCGTTGCTGATCGTCGCGCCCAACGATCGGCGCGTGCGGATCGAGACCGGCTATGGGCTGGAGGGCATATTGACCGACGCGCTGTCGTCGGTGATCATCAACGGCACGATCGTGCCCCGCTTCAAGCAGGGCGACTTCCCCGGCGGCATCAACGCGGGGGTCGACGAAGTCGCCGCCCTCCTCCGCCTGCCGCCCGACGAGGCGCGCGCGCGGTCGCAGCAGATCGTGTCGCAGGCACGCGAACGGCAACAGGGCGGGAATATCGAGGCGGGAATCGTCATCGCCTTCTTCATCCTGTTCTTCGTCGTGCTGCCGATGCTCCGTCGCTTCTCGGGGGGCAGGCGATATCGGGGCGGCGTCGGCGCGCCGATCATCCTCTGGGGTCCCGGCAGCGGCGGGGGTTTCTCCGGTGGTGGCGGCTTTTCCGGTGGCGGCGGTTTTTCGGGCGGCGGCGGCAGCTTCGGCGGCGGCGGCGCGAGCGGGAGCTGGTAGATGGCGCGCTTCACCATGACGGCGGAGGATCACCGCATCGTCGGCGCAGCCGTCGCAGCCGCCGAGGCACGGACCGACGGCGAGATCGTAACGATCGCCGCGCGCCGGTCCGACTCCTATCACGATGTCGCCTGGGGCTGGGCGGTGGTGGCGGCATTCGCGGTGATCGCCTTCGCGGCCGCATGGCCGGGCTGGTTCCAGTCGCTCTACCACGGCCTGCTGGGCGGCTGGCGCACCGAACTGCCGCTCGGCGAGTTCCTCCTTATCCTGCTGGGCCACGTCATCCTCAAATTCCTGGCCGTCCGCTACCTGTTGGCGATACCGCGCCTGCGCATCGCACTCACCCCCGGCGCGACCCGCACGCGCCGGGTCCACGCCCGCGCCGTCACCCTGTTCCGCGCCGCTGCCGAGCACCGGACGCGGGGACGAACCGGCATCCTCATCTACCTCTCGCTTGACGAACATCGCGCCGAGATCGTCGCAGACGAAGCCATCTCGTCCAGGGTGAACGGCGAAATCTGGGGCGAGGCGATGGCGGCTTTGCTCGTGGAGGTGCGCGAGGGGCGCATCGGCACCGGCATGGCGCGCGCAGTCGAACGCGTCGGCGCGGTGCTTGCCGAACATCTGCCGAAAAGCGACAGCAACCCCAACGAGCTGCCCGACCGACTGATCGAGCTGTGACCGGCTGCTACCCGCGCTGAAGAAGGACGACATATGGACGACGACCGCCATCTTCCCGAAGAAACGATGTGGGAGGGACGCTTCATCACTGCCAAGCGGCGCGGGCGCTGGGAATATGTGTCGCGGTCGCGCGGCATCGGCGCGGCGGTCATCCTCGCCGTCGATGAGGAGGATCACGTGATTCTCGTCGACCAGTATCGCGTTCCGCTCGGCACCCGCTGCATCGAGCTGCCCGCGGGGCTGGTCGGCGACGAGACCGACGGCGAAAGCGCGGCCGACTCGGCAGCGCGCGAGCTGGAGGAGGAAACCGGCTATCGCGCAGCGGACATGCGCGAATGCGGCCGCTTCTTCTCGTCACCTGGCATGGTGTCGGAGAGCTTCACATTGTTCCGCGCGACCGGGCTGGAAAAGATCGGCGACGGCGGCGGCACGCCGGGCGAGGACATCGTCGTCCACCGCGTGCCCATCGCAGGCATAGCCGACTGGATCGCCGCTCGTCAGGCGGAGGGCTTCGGCGTCGACGTCAAGCTGCTGCTGCTGCTCGGCGCACAATGGCTGCGCGCCTGACGCCGGGCCGACTTATTTGAAGTTGTCGGCGTAGGCCTGGAGCTTGAGCGTGCGCGGCGGCGTCGGAATCAGCGTATAGGCGATGCCGTAGCGGTCGGCATAGGCGCGCGCGGCATCGGCACTGGCAAAACTGAGCTTCACCTGCTCCTGCGTGTCGCCCGAGCCGGCCCAGCCCATCAGCGGATCGGCCTTCTTGGCCTCCAGCGCCTCGAACTCCAGCATCCAGGTCTGGGTCCGGGCGCGGCCCGACTGCATGGCGTTCTTGGGGATCTGATAGATTCGCGCGGTCACTTGCGGAGCCTCCTGCCTGTCCCCGCGCTCGCGCAAAGCCGCCGAGCTGTCAAGATTTGCCGCGCGCATCGGCCTTCTTGGTACGGAGCGTCGCCGATGCCGAAGCCGGATCGTCGGGCCAGGGATGCTTGGGATAGCGCCCGCGCATTTCCTTGGCGACCTCGACCCAGCTCCCGCGCCAGAAGGCGGGAAGGTCGCGCGTGGTCTGGATCGGACGACCGGCGGGCGAGGTCAGGCTGAGCACGAGCGGCACGCGCTCGCTGCCCACAACCGGATGGATGGCGAGGCCGAACAGCGCCTGCACGCGCACCTCGACTCGCGGTCCGCCCTCGGCACCATAGTCGATGGCATGGTGCGAGCCAGCCGGGGTCACGAAGTCGGGCGGAGCGACGCGGTCGACGGCGCGCAGCCCGTCCCAACCCAGCCTGTTCTCCAGCATCGCATGAAGCGCGCCGGGATCGATCGTCGAGAGCCTGCGCGCGCCATCGGGGAGCAAGGCCTCGAGCCAGTCCCCTGCGTCGGCCAGAAGCGCATCGCCGCTCAGTCGGTCGTCCCCCGCATAGGTGGCACGGACCCGCAGCGCCTGCGCCCGCTCCGTCCAGGGAAGCAGGTCGAGCCCATGCGTCGCCAGCCCCTCCGCCAGGGCGCGTACCACATCGCCGCGGGCTGGCGAGTCGTCGGTGCCCGAGGAGAGCCGGATTGCACCCAGCATCCGCGCGCGCGTGGCATCCACACCCGCTGTCTCCCTGCGGAAGGTGACGGCGCGGCGCTCCTCGATCCGTTCGGCGAACATCCGCTCCACCGCGTCGGCCGCGATTGGGGCGGCAGACAGGATCCGCGCACCGGCAGCCGTGCCCTGCACCTCGCCCACCGCCAACCACTCGGCGCGTGCAAGCGACGACGTCGGATCGAGGCGGAAGGCGCGGCCGCCAGCGCTGATCCAGTCGGCACCATCGGACGCTCGGCGACGGGCGATGCGGTCGGGGAAGGCCAGTGCGAGGCAGCGCGCCACCGCCTCTTCGGGGTCGGCCAGCTCCGCTTCCCCCTTCGCCGCCGCCAATGCCGCCCAGCGCCGGGCGAGCGACCGCGCGGCATCGGCACGCTGGCCCTTCTCCCGCTGCCAGCGCACGCGCCGTGCGGCAATATCGGCGTCAGTGCCGCCAAGCCCCCGCTCGGTCAGCAGCACCGCAACCTCGGCCGCGACGGCAGCCATGCCCTGCTCACCCGCACGCACCAGCATATGCGCGAGGCGGGGATCAAGCGGCAGCGCGGCAATGGCGCGGCCATGCGCGGTTGCGCGACCGCCCTCGTCCAGAGCGCCGATACTCGCCAGCCGCCGCCGCGCCTCGTTCACCGCCGCCGCCGGAGGCAGATCGAGCCAGCGCAGCGACGCGGGATCGGTCACGCCCCAGATCGCACAGTCGAGCAACAGCCCGGACAGGTCGCTCGAAAGGATTTCGGGCGTGTCATAGGGTGGCAGCCCACCGGTCGCCGCTTCCTCCCAGAGGCGGTAGGCGATCCCGGGTGCCTGCCGTCCGGCACGGCCCGCGCGCTGGGTCGCCGATGCCTGGCTGACTCGCTGAGTCGTCAGGCGCGTGACGCCTGCCGCCACATCATGAACCGGGCGACGCGACAGGCCGCTGTCGATGACGATCCGCACGCCGTCGATGGTCAGGCTCGTCTCCGCGATGCTGGTGGCGAGGATCAGCTTGCGCCGTCCATCGGATGCCGGTCGCAGCGCCGCGCGCTGTTCGACCGGGTCGAGGCTGCCGTGGAGGCGATGGATCGCGATTGCGCCTGCCCTGCCCTCCAGCCGTTCCGCCGTCCGCTCGATCTCCGCGACGCCCGGCAGGAAAGCCAGCATATCCCCCTCGCCCGTCTCGACCAGCACGCGGCCAACTGCCTCGGCCATGGCGTCTTCGATCCGCTGGGTGCCGTCGCGTCCGATATGGCGAAGCTCCACGGGATAGCTTCGCCCCTGGCTCTCGATCACCGGCGCATCGCCCAGCAGCGCGGCGAACCGCGCGCCGTCGAGCGTGGCCGACATGGCGACCAGCCGCAGATCGTCGCGCAGCCCCTCCTGCGCGTCGAGCGCGAGGGCCAGGCTGAAATCGCCGTCGAGGCTGCGCTCATGCACCTCGTCGAACAGCACCGCCGCCACGCCGTCGAGCATGGGGTCGGATTGCAGGCGGCGCAGGAACACGCCCTCGGTCATCACCACCAGCCGCGTTCGCGCCGACACACGGCTGTCGAGCCGGGTGACATAGCCGATCGCCTCCCCCGGCTTCTCCCCCTTCAGCTCGGCGATCCGCTCGGCGGCGGCGCGCGCCGCGAGGCGGCGGGGCGACAGCAGCCAGACCTGACGCCCCGCGCACCACGGCTCGTCCAGCAACACCGCCCCGACACGTGTGGTCTTGCCCGCCCCCGGCGGCGCGACCAGAACCGCGTTGGGCCGCTCGCGCAGGGCCGCCACGAGATCGGGCAGCACATGGTCCACGGGAAGCATCATGGCTGCCGCTCCTGCCAGCGCGCCCGTGCGGCGACAAGCGCGGCATGCGATGGACCGAACTTACAGTCGTCATTCCCGCGAAGGCGGGAATCCATTTTCCAATGGCAGCCCCGCGCGGAAGGCACGAGAGATGGATCCCCGCCTTCGCGGGGATGACGGTCGAGGGGGCGGAAGATGCCGGCTGAACGAAGAGCGAACTACGGCTGAGGCGCGCGGAGTCGCGGCGGAGGGTTCAGAACCCAACCCTCCCCGTTCGCTTCCGGCTCAGTAGGCCCGCGCTATCGCGAACTCGACCGCTTCGGTCAGCGCCGCCTTGGCCGCGCCTCCGCCGAACGATCCGATCGCGTCGATCGCGCGCTGACCGTAGAGCCGCGCGCGGCCCAGCGTATCGGCGATCGAGCCCGTTTCCTCCAGCCAGGCCTGCGCCTGCTTCAGATCGGCGTCGGTCGCGGACAGGCCGCGCATCGCATCTTTCCAGAACCTGCGCTGTGCCTCGGTTCCGCGCGCATAGGCAAGGATAACCGGCAGCGTGACCTTGCCGTCGCGGAAGTCGTCGCCCACGTCCTTGCCCATGGTCGCCCCATCGGAGGAATAGTCGATCGCGTCGTCGACGAGCTGGAACGCGATGCCGAGATTGCGACCGTAGGAATCGAGCTGTTGCTCGCAGGCAGCGTCGCGCTCGGCCACCACCGCGGCGATGCGGCAGGCGGCGGCGAACAATGCGGCGGTCTTGGCGCCGATGATCTCGAGATACTGGTCCTCGTCGGTGTCGACCTTGCGCTGTGCGGTGAGCTGGTTGACCTCGCCTTCCGCGATCACTGCCGATGCCGAGGACAGGATCTTGAGCACCTTGAGCGAACCGTCCTCGACCATCAGCTCGAACGACCGGCTGAACAGGAAGTCGCCGACCAGCACCGACGCGGGATTGCCCCAGATCATGTTGGCGGTCTGGCGCCCCCGGCGGAGGCCCGAACCGTCGACGACATCGTCATGCAAAAGGGTGGCGGTGTGGATGAACTCGACTGCCGCAGCCAGCTTGTGATGCCGCGTGCCCGCATAGTCGAGCAGCCGCGCGCAGGCGAGAGTAAGCATCGGCCGCATGCGCTTGCCGCCGCCCGCGATCAGATGGCCGGCCAGTTCCGGGATCAGCGGGATTCGCGACTGCATGCGCGCGAGTATGACCGCGTTCACCGCGTTCATGTCCTCCGCGACCAGCGCCATCATCGGGTCGAGCGAGGGAGGCGACTGGCGATCGAGCCGGTGGATTGTTGCGCTCATCCCGGCCCGATGGCAATGGCGGCACGAATTGGCAAGTGATTTGGATTAGCCGGGTCACACAATCGGACAGGCCGGAGGATCGTTTGGACGAGGTACTGCAAGCCTATCGCAAGAGCATCGACAATATCGACGCCGCTCTGGTGTCGATGCTCGCCGAGCGGTTCAAGATCACCCAGGCGGTGGGTCTGCACAAGGCGACTCACCGGCTGCCGCCCGCCGACCCCGGCCGGGAGGAGGCGCAGATCGCGCGCCTCCGCCGGCTGGCCGAAGATGCGGAGCTGGACCCCGACTTCACCGAGAAGTTCCTGCGCTTCATCATCGACGAGGTGATTCGTCATCATGAGCGGCTGCGCGAGGGCTGATCGCCCTCACTTCTCCAGCATATACTGAAAGCTGAGCGTAACGCCGGTCGCCATCTCGCCCGGTTCGACGCGGGTCTTTTCCATCATCGCCGCGGCCGGGGCGGCTGCCATCATCATCACCGGCATGGGCGGCCGAAAATCACCGGTCTCGGAGATCGAGAGCAGTCGTGCCGAGCGATAACCGGTCTGCTGGGCATAGAATTGCGCGCGCTCCGTGGCTGTCCGAATCGCCTTCTCGCGTGCCTGGCGCAACAGCGGGGCATTGTCGGCGATGCCGAAGCTGGGGCCGTTGACGTTGGTCGCACCCGTACCAACCATGCGATCGATCACCGTGCCGACATCATCGATCCGGCGGATCATCACCGTCACCTGATTCGACGCCTCATAGCCGATGAAGCGCGGCTGGGTCTGGCCGTCGCGGTTGCTGTAGTCATATTGGGGATTGAGGTTGATGCCGCTGGTCTGGATGTCCTTGCGATCGACCCCCGCCTTCAGGACCGCGTCGATCAGCCTGTTCATCTGCTGCGCGTTGAGGCGCATCGCCTCCTGCGCGGTCATGGCGCGGGTCTGCACGCCGGTGCCGACGGTGGCCATGTCGGGCGCGCTGCGCACCTCCTCGTTGACGCTGAGGCTGACGACCGGGCCAGTGGCGGGAACCATCATGGGCGCGGGCGGCTGCGCCAGCGCCGTTGAGGCCGGCAGCGCGGCGCCGACGGCAGCGGCAGCGGCAAAGGCGATGGGAAGGAGGTGATTGCGTGCCATGGCGGACGGTCCTTTCTTGTTTTCAACTCGGGGTCGGAAGCCCGCTGCGGTAACGGATGCGTGCCCCTTTCCGTTCCGGGCCTGTATCGACCGCGGCGGCTGAACGCAGAATGAGTGCATCTGAAGCCCTTCGTTCAGCTTCGATGTCTGCGCCCTGCCTTGGCGGCCTCTGGCCTTTTCCGTAAAAGACACTAGGTCGCACCGCATGGCACCCCCTATTCTTTCCTACGAAAAACTCGGGCTCATCCAAGGCGCGGGCTGGCTGTTCCGCGGGCTCGACGTCTATGTCGGCGAGCGCGACCGGCTGGCGCTGATCGGCCGCAACGGCGCGGGCAAGACCACGCTGCTCAAGTTGATCGCCGACCGGATCGAATCGGACGAGGGCAAAAGGTCGATCGTGCCCGGCACCAATGTCGTTATGCTGGAGCAGGACCCGGACGTCAGCGCGTTCCGGACGCTGCGCGACTTTGCCACTCATGGCGACAAGGCACCGCCCGCGCATGAGGTCGAGGCGATTGCCGACCAGATCGGGATCGACCTGTCGCGCGAGGCGCATTCGGCGAGCGGCGGCGAGCGGCGGCGGGCGGCGATCTGCCGCGCGCTTGCCTCCGAACCCGACCTGCTGCTCCTCGACGAACCGACCAACCATCTCGACATCGCCGCGATCGACTGGCTGGAGGACTGGCTCAACCGCTATTCGGGCGCGTTCATCGTCATCAGCCACGACCGAACCTTCCTGACGCGCCTCACCCGTTCGACGCTGTGGCTCGACCGGGGGAGCCTGCGCCGCAACGAGATCGGCTTCGGCGGCTTCGAGGCGTGGATGGAAAAAATCTATGCAGAGGAGGCCCGCGCCGCCGAGAAGCTCGACGCCAAGCTGAAGATCGAGGCGCACTGGCTGGAGCGGGGTGTGACCGCGCGCCGCAAGCGCAACCAGGGGCGGCTGGAGAAGCTGCACCAGATGCGCGCACAACGCGCGTCGATGATCGGGCCGCAGGGCACCGCCAAGCTCGCCGTCATGGCTGACGACGTGAAGACCAAGAGCGTGATCGTCGCGGAGGGGGTGACGAAGCGGTTCCCCCTCTCCCCGTTCGCTTCGAGCGAAGTCGAGAAGCGTGTCCCGACCGGGCTCGACACGAACGGCGGAGGTGCGCAGTCGCGCACGATCATCCGCGACTTCTCGCTCCGTATCCAGCGCGGCGACCGCATCGGCATCGTCGGCGGCAATGGCGCAGGCAAGACGACGCTGCTCAAGCTGCTGACCGGCGAGATCGATCCCGACGAGGGAGAAATCACGCGCGCACGGACGCTGGACGGCATCGTCATCGACCAGCAGCGCAAGCTGATGGCACCCGAAAAGCGCGTGCGCGACGTGCTGGCGGAGGGCGGCGACTGGATCGAGGTGCGCGGCATCAAGAAGCATGTTCAGGGCTATCTGAAGGAGTTCCTGTTCGATCCCTCGCTG
>CAZHGR010000063.1:0-16439 GCA_964532255.1 uncultured Sphingobium sp. | reverse complement strand
GGGCGTCGGCGGCATCGAGGCGGAAGCGGCGATGCTCGGCCAGCCGGTGTCGATGCTCATCCCCGAAGTGGTCGGCTTCAAGCTGACCGGCGCGCTTCGTGAGGGCGTGACCGCGACCGATCTGGTGCTGACCTGCACCGCCATGCTGCGCGCCAAGGGCGTGGTCGGCCGCTTCGTCGAATATTTCGGGCCGGGCCTCGCCTCGCTCAGCCTCGCCGACCGCGCCACGCTCGCGAACATGGCGCCAGAATATGGTGCGACCTGTGGCTTCTTCGGGATCGACGACAAGACTCTCGATTACATGCGCCTGACCGGCCGCACCGAGGAGAATATCGCGCTGGTCGAGGCCTATGCGAAGGCGCAGGGGCTGTGGATCGATCCCGCCGCCGCCGATCCGGTGTTCACCGACACGCTCGAACTCGATCTCGGCACTGTGGTGCCCAGCCTCGCCGGACCCAAGCGGCCTCAGGACCGCGTCTCGCTCCCCGAAGTTGACGACGTGTTCAACGCCGACATGGAGAAGGTGTACAAGAAGGCGCAACAGCGCGTTCCGGTCGAGGGCAAGGATTTCGACATCGGCGACGGCGACGTCACCATCGCCGCGATCACGAGCTGCACCAACACCTCCAACCCCGGCGTCCTCGTCGCCGCCGGCCTCGTCGCCAAGAAGGCCAACGAGCTGGGCCTGAAGCCGAAGCCCTGGGTCAAGACCAGCCTTGCGCCGGGAAGCCAGGTCGTCACCGACTATCTCAACAAGGCGGGGCTGCAGGAGCATCTCGACGCGGTCGGCTTCAACCTTGTCGGTTACGGCTGCACCACCTGCATCGGCAATTCCGGCCCGCTGGCCGAGCCGATCAGCAAGGCGATCAACGAGAACGGGCTGGTCGCCGCCGCCGTCATCTCGGGCAACCGCAACTTCGAAGGCCGCGTGTCGCCCGACGTACGCGCCAATTTCCTCGCCAGCCCGCCGCTGGTCGTCGCCTACGCGCTGAAGGGGACGGTGATCGAGGATTTCATCACCACCCCGATCGGCAAGAGCAAGGACGGTCAGGACGTGTTCCTCAAGGACATCTGGCCCAGCAATGACGAGGTCGCCTCGACGATGGCGGGCTGCATGGACCGCGGCATGTTCCAGGCACGCTATGCCGACGTCTACAAGGGCGACGCGCACTGGCAGGCGATCGACGTCACCGGCTCCGACACCTACGCCTGGCGCGCGGGTTCGACCTATGTCGCCAACCCTCCCTATTTCGAAGGCATGGGCATGACCCCCGCGCCGGTCGCCGACATCATCGACGCCGCGTCGCTGGCGGTGTTCGGCGACTCGATCACGACCGACCACATTTCGCCCGCCGGCAACATCAAGGCATCGTCGCCCGCCGGCACCTGGCTTCAGGAGCGGCAGGTCGCGCCCGCCGACTTCAACAGCTACGGCGCGCGGCGCGGCCATCATGAGGTGATGATGCGCGGCACCTTCGCCAACATCCGCATCAAGAACCTGATGCTCGACGGCATCGAGGGCGGCATGACCCGCTACAAGGGCGAGGTGATGCCGATCTACGACGCGGCGATGAAGTACAAGGCCGACGGCACGCCGCTGGTCGTTGTCGCGGGCAAGGAATATGGCACCGGATCGTCGCGCGACTGGGCGGCAAAGGGCACCAATCTCCTCGGCGTGCGCTGCGTCATCGTCGAAAGCTTCGAGCGCATCCATCGCTCGAACCTCGTCGGAATGGGCGTGCTGCCGCTCCAGTTCAAGGCGGGCGAAGGGCGCGAGAGCCTGGGTCTGACCGGCGACGAGAGCTTCACGATCGAGGGCGTCGCCGACCTGCGTCCGCGCCAGGACGTCACGGTCAAGGTCACCCGTGCCGACGGATCGACCTTCACCTTCGTCGCGACCTGCCGGATCGATACGGTGAACGAGCTGGATTACTTCCTCAACGGCGGCATCCTGCAATATGTGCTGAGGAAGCTGGCGGCCTGACGCTGGTGGCACCGCCCGCTTGGACCGAGCGGGCGGCACACCATATCGGGGGGATGAAAACTCTCCCCTCGCATTGGCAGGGCGCGGCCATCGTCTGCGGCAAATGTTCCAAGCGGATCGGCGGCGGGTTCGGGCCGAAGGGCAGGACCCCGCTTCACAAGGCGCTGGCGCGTGCGATGAACGGCGGCGGCAAGCTCGCCAAGCTGCTCAAATGGCGCTCCGGTGTCGTTGAGAGCCGGTGCCTCAAGGTCTGCCCGAAAAATGCCGTGGTTGTGATCGACGGCCGGGCACCCGACAGATGGCTGATCGTGCCGAAGGGTGCCGATGTCGAGGCGCTGGCAGAGCGGCTCTCTGCCGACCCACTCAGTTCCGCGACCGCATCGGACAGGTGTTGAGGCCGATCAGGCTGTAGAGCGGGCAATTGCGCGCAAGCCCCGTCACCAGCGGGATCAGTCCCAGCCAGCCCCAGGGCGTCTGCGGCCCGACGAAGACCAGAGCGACCAGCACGATGCCGATCGCGATGCGAAGCGACGAGTCGACGATCCCGACATTGCGTTTGAACATGGTTCGCCTCCTGTGGATCGGTGCACGATAGGAAGCTGTGGGCGTCCCGCCTTGACGCCGGTCAAAGCTCAGCGGTGAAGCTTGATCTCGAACAGTTTCGGCCAACGCTTGCCGGTGACGAAGAGGCGCTTGCCCCTGGCGTCCCAGGCGATGCCGTTGAGTACATTGTCATAGTCATTCTGCTGCCCGGCCTTGGCGACAAGGGCGGACAGGTCGATCCAGTCGATCACTGCGCCGGTCGCGGGGTCGATCCGGGCGATTCGCGGCGTCATCCAGACATTGGCGAGGATTTCGCCGTCGACCACCTCGATCTCGTTGAGCAGCGGGACCGGCTTGCCGTCGTATGTGACCGCAATGCGGCCGGTCTCCTCCAGCGTCCTGGGATCGAGGAAGCGCAGGGTCGGGGTGCCGTCGCTCAGGATCAGGCGCTTTCCGTCGTTGGCAAGGCCCCAGCCCTCGCCGGAATAGCGCCATTCGCCGAGCTTCCTGAGCGTCGTGCGATCCCAGAGGAAGCCGCGCTGATGCCGCCAGGTGAGGCTGATCAGCCGGTCCCCCGCAAGCGCCAGACCCTCGCCGAAATAGGGCGGCGGAACGTCAGCCTTCTTCAGCACCTTGCCGTCCTTGAGCCGGACGATGCGGATGCTCGATTCGCCGACCTGCCCGGTGGATTCGTAGAGCTGACCTCCGTCGAACAGCAGTCCCTGGGTATAGGCTGAGGGATCGTGCGGATAGGATTTGACGAGGGTCCAGCGGGTGTCGGCGAGGGCTGCTTGCGGCAGCGACAGGAGGAGAACAAACATCCAGATCAATGTGCTCCTGCGAAAGCAGGAGCCCAGGGCAGCAGGGCACATAGGGTTACCCTGGGCTCCTGCATTCGCAGGAGCACGGCGAACGGTGTTCACTTTTGTCGCCCTTCGTCCACCTCGTCCGCCGCAATTGCGCGCGCCTGCCACTCGGGCAGCGGCAGGCCGCCCATGTCCTCGGCCCGGCGAAAGTCGATGGCGATCGCCTCCTCGGGATATTCCGCGCGCCGGCGCTTGGGGTCCGACAGTGCGAGCGGGAGCACGACCAGCCGCCGGTTGACCTTTTGCCGGTAATGCATGCGGGCGGTGTTCTCCTGCCCGACATAGCAGCCCTTGCCGAAATCGACGCCATTGAGTTCGCGCGCATTGGCCTCCAGCCACAGCGTCTGGTCGCTGCCCAGCTCGGCCACGCCCTCGGTCACGCCATGGCTGTGCCGCCAGGCGCGCCAGACAGGATCGGCCATGGTTTGCCCATCGGCGGCGGGCGCGATCCAGCGATGGCCGAGGCCGGGCAGGCGGGGATCGGCGGGATTGCCGGGCGCGTCGGGCGACCAGTGGACAGACAGGCTCTCGTCGCGCGCTATGGTGACCGGCCGGCGCAGGCGGTAAAGCGACAGGCGCCGGACGAGTGCGTCTGCCTGTTCCGCCTCGCAATCGATCAGCACATCCTCATCGCCGTCGGCCCACAGCAGGAAGTCGAACAGCGCCTTGCCCTGCGGACTCAGCAGGCCGGCCCACAGTGGCGCTCCCTCGGCGAGCTTCGTCACGTCCTGCGTGACGAGGCCGTTGAGGAAGTCGCGTGCTTCCGCGCCGCCGACGCGGACGGTCGCCCGGTCCGACAGCCAGGTCGCGTGATCTTGAGGGGTGGCGTTCGTCATGAAAGCCAAGCTAATAGGTCGGCGACCATTTTGTAACCCGTTCGTGTCGAGCGAAGTCGAGACACGTTGCCAAGGGTTCCACCTCCCGCAAGGGGTTCTCGACTTCGCTCGAACCGAACGGAATTTTATGGCTGCTACATTCGATCTGAAACTCGTCGGCGGCACCGTCCATCTGCCGGGCGGCCCCTCGGCGGTGGAGGTCGGCGTGACCGGCGGGCGGATCACGGCGATCGGCACGACGCTCGGCGATGCGGGCGAGGTGATCGACTGCGCCGGGCTGGACGTGCTTCCCGGCGTGATCGACAGTCAGGTTCATTTCCGCGAGCCGGGGCTGGAGCATAAGGAAGATCTCGAATCGGGCAGCCGCGCGGCAGTGCTGGGCGGCGTGACGGCGGTGTTCGAGATGCCGAACACCAACCCCAACACCGACACCGCCGATCGGGTCGCCGACAAGCTGGCGCGCGCGCATCACCGCATGTGGTGCGACCATGCCTTCTATGTCGGTGCCACCGCCGACAATGCCGAGCAGCTTCGCGAGCTGGAGCGGATTCCGGGCACGGCGGGGGTCAAGATATTCATGGGCGCCTCGACCGGCAGCCTGCTGGTCGACGACGATGCCGCGCTCGCCCGCGTGCTGGCGAGCGGTACGCGCCGCGTGGCGATCCATGCCGAGGACGAGGCGCGGATGAACGCACGCAAGGACCTGCGCGTGGAGGGCGATCCGTCGAGCCATCCAGTTTGGCGCGACGATGAATCGGCGATGCTGGCGACGCGGCGGATCGTCGCCCTGGCACGCGCGGCACGGCGGCGGATCCATGTGCTTCATGTGACGACGCCGGCCGAGCTGGAGTTTCTGGCGGGCCACAAGGATATCGCAACCTGCGAGGTGACGCCGCAGCATCTGACGCTCGCGGCGGAGGACGCCTATCCGCGCCTCGGCAGCTTCGCGCAGATGAACCCGCCGATCCGGTCGGCGGGGCACCGCGACGGCCTGTGGCACTGGGTGGGGCAGGGGGTTCCCGATGTCCTCGGCTCCGACCACGCACCGCACACGCTGGAGGAGAAGGCCAAGGCCTATCCCGCCAGCCCGAGCGGCATGCCAGGCGTGCAGACGCTGGTGCCGCTGCTCCTCGACCATGTCGCGGCGGGGCGGCTGACGCTCCAGCGCTTCATCGATCTGACCAGCGCCGGGCCGCAGCGCGTCTTCGGTCTGGTGGGCAAGGGACGGATCGCTGCGGGATATGACGCCGACTTCACGATTGTCGATCTGCACAAGCGCTGGACGGTCGGCCGGGACTGGCTGGCATCGCGCTGCGGCTGGTCGCCGTTCGAGGGCATGGACCTGACCGGCAAGGCGATCGGCACGGTCATTCGCGGCCAGCGTGTCATGTGGGAGGACAGTCTCGCCAATGACGCTGCGGGCGAACCGGTGCGGTTCGAGGCGACCGAATTCGCCTGACGGTCACATCGGCGCCATCGCCTCATCGCGGCGATGTCGTCGGATTGCGTGCCCGACAAAAATTGCCAGTCCGGCCCAGACCAGCGCGAAGCTGGCCCATTGTACCGGCGACAATGTCTCGCCGAACAGCAGGACGCCGAGCAGGAACTGGACCGTCGGCGCAATATATTGCAGCAGCCCCAGCGTCACCATGGACAGGTGCCGCGCCCCGCTGGCGAACAGGACAAGCGGGACGGTCGTGATGGCCCCTGACAGCATCAGCAGCACCGACGTGTGCGTCTCATCACCGAAGGCGAGCCCCGAATCGCCATCCAGCCACAGCAGCAGCCCTGCGGCCGGGAGGCTGAGGATGAGCGTCTCTACGCCCAACCCGGCGAGCGGTGGGACCGGGGTCAGCTTGCGGACCAGCCCATAGAGCGCAAACGACCAGGCCAAGGCGAGGCTGAGCATCAGCGTGTCGAGCGATCCCGCCGCGAGCAGCGCGACGCCGACCGCCGCCACGCCGACCGCGATGGCCTGCACCCGGTCGAGCCGCTCGCGGAGCAGGGTGACGCCGAGGAGGACGTTGACAAGAGGGTTTAGGAAATAGCCCAGGCTGGCGGCAACGACATGGGACTCGCTGATCGCCCAGATATAGACGAGCCAGTTTGCGGCGATGAGCAGGCTGCTGCCACCGAGTGCCAACAGGATGCGCGGTTGTCGCAGCAGCCCGAGAAGGTCGCCAAGGCCGCGGCGGAATGCCAGCACCACCAGGATCAGCAGGAGCGAGAACAGGATTCGGTCGCCCACGACTTCCCAGGGGGAGACGGTCGCAATCTGTTTGAAGAACAGCGGCAGCAGGCCCCACAGTCCATAGGCGCCCAGTGCCTGCAGCAATGCCGTGTTGTTGGAGATTGTGCGCTGCGCCATCGCCGCGCAATGCTCCGCACGCTCAGGGGCGTCAAGCGCCGGACCTGCGGCGCCGCGGGTCTTTTTCTCCGTTAACCATCTGTGATTACGGAATCTTAATACATTCGCGTCAGACGAGAGGTTAAGATTCTGTTAACGGCGGCAAGGAACGATCAGATGCGCGTCACCGGTTCTTCACTGTCGGCTTCCGCCCTGCTGCTTCTGGCGACCCTGGGCGGGTGCGGCGGCGGCGAGGGGAATGAGAGCCTTGCCTCGCTCGATGCGCGGCTGACCAACGGCTTGGCCTCGGATGCGGATGCCGGAGCCAATGCTGTCAGCGGGAATATGGTCGATGGGCCGCAGGCGTCGCCGGCTCGCAATCCGCTCGACGGGCCGGCCAGCGCAGCGCAGGGGCCGCGCCTGGGCGACGTGGCGGAGCGTCAGCGGTCGGCGCGAGCGCTCGATCGGGTGCGAAGCGTCACGGGCGGTCCGGTGGGGACGGAGACCGATGGCTGCGGCCGCCGGATCACCTATGGCGATGAATGGGTGCGCGACCTTCCCGCTGCCTTTGCCGTCTATCCGGGCGGAACTCTCGTCGAGGCGGCCGGGGTCTCGACCGACCGCTGCACCATGCGCGTCGTCAGTTCCACGACCGAGGCGGCTCCGCTCGCCGTCGCGAACCATTATGCCGACCGCGCGCGTGCAGCGGGCTTCAGCGCGGAGCGCCGCCCCTGCGAGGGCGGGTATCTGGTGGGCGGCGTTCACCCCGGCACCGATCAGGCCTATATCGTCCTGATCACCGCTGCGAGCGGCGGCAGCACAAGCGTGGACATTGTTCTGACCCTGGGCTGAACGCTCGAGGCTCGACTTCGCGACACTTTCCATGCATCTGGCGGCCCAAGGGACTGTTCCAGATCGAAAGCCTTCGCCGCCATGGCCATCAAGCACGCGCTCTCCGTTACCCGTCAGCAGGATTTCGCCGCCTGGTATCAGGCCGTCATCGCCGAGGCCGACCTGGCGGAGGAGAGCGGCGTTCGCGGCTGCATGGTCATCCGGCCTTGGGGCTATGGCATCTGGGAGCGTATCCAGAAGCTGATGGACGCCGAGATCAAGAAGGCGGGGGTCGAGAACTGCTATTTCCCCCTCTTCATCCCGCTGTCCTTCTTCGAGAAGGAGGCGGACCATGTCGACGGCTTCGCCAAGGAAATGGCGGTCGTCACGCATCACCGGCTGAAGGCGATCGATGGGCGGCTGGCCCCCGATCCCGATTCGAAGCTGGAGGAGCCGCTGGTGGTGCGGCCGACGTCTGAAACGGTGATCGGCGCGGCGATGAGCCGCTGGATCCAGAGCTGGCGCGACCTGCCGCTGCTGACCAATCAATGGGCCAATGTCGTGCGCTGGGAAATGCGCACGCGCATGTTCCTGCGCACGTCGGAGTTCCTGTGGCAGGAGGGGCATACCGCCCATGCCGACCGCGATGATGCGATGATGGAAACCCGCCGCGCGCTAGAAATGTACCGCGCCTTTGCCGAAGGCCCGCTGGCCATGCCGGTGATCGCGGGCGAGAAGCCGGAGAACGAACGCTTTCCGGGTGCCGTGGCGACCTACAGCATCGAGGCGATGATGCAGGACGGCAAGGCGCTCCAGGCGGGCACCTCGCACTATCTCGGCACCGGTTTCGCCGAGGCGGCGGGCATCCGCTATCAGGACAGCGAGGGCCAGCAGCAGCTTTGCCACACGACGAGTTGGGGCGTGTCCACCCGTCTGATCGGCGGCGTCATCATGGTGCATGGCGACGACGACGGCCTGCGCTGCCCGCCGCAGGTCGCGCCGCACCAGATCGTCATCGTCCCCATGCTGCGCGACAATGCTGAGGATGACGCGGTGCTGAGCTATTGCGAGGTGCTCCGCCAGGATCTGAGCGCGCAGACCGCCTTCGGGGAGCCGGTGCGCGTGCTGCTCGACCGCAAGGCCGCCAAGGCGGCGAACAAGCGCTGGGGCTGGGTCAAGAAGGGCGCGCCGGTGATCGTCGAGATCGGCGGGCGCGACGTGGGCGGCGGCAATGTGTCCGTGCTCCGCCGCGACCGGCTCTATCGCGAGGACGGCAAGATCGACAGCCAGACCATGCAGCGCGACGCCTTCATCGCGGAGGCGGCGGCGATGCTGGGCGATGTGGAAGCGACGCTCTATCGCGAGGCGAAGGCGTTTCTGGACGGCAATATCCGCCGCGACATTGCCGACAGCGCTGCGCTCGATGCCGCGTTCGCCGGCGACCGGCCCGGCTGGGTCGAGATCGCCTGGTCGCGCCCGACCGGCGCGGCGCTGGACGGCGTGGTCGAATGGCTCAAGGCGCGCAAGCTGACGCTCCGCAACGCACCGCTCGACGCCGCTCCGGCGGCGGGGGCTTGTTCGTTCACCGGCGAACCGGCGGTCGAGCGGGTTCTGGTGGGCCGGTCCTACTAAGGCCGAGGCTTCGCGAGCGGATCATCGCGGACGCGACCAGCGTAGCCAGAGCGACCCAGAACAGGGTGTTGAACGGCAGCTCGTTCCCGAGCGCGATGCGCAGCACGAACGTCAACGCCAGTATCAGCGGCACCCCTGCCACCAATGCCGTCCAGCCGGCGCGGAGGCGAGGTTCGGCGAAGCCGCGCCGCGCTCGCTTGCCGAGCCAGATATAGACTCCGGTGGCGGCGATGGCGCTGAGCACCGTTCCGAAGAAGACATAGGCGATCTTGACCGGCAGCCCGCCATAGTTGCCGAAGTGCAGATTGTAGATGGATGCGGCCGCCTGCTGGCCGCTCGTGCCGTCTGACAGTCCGGCCTTGCCCTCGGGCCTGCCGGCGGCGTCGAAATGATAATATTCGCCAAAGATCAGCCGGCGGTCGTGAAGCCCCACGACCTGCACATGCTGGCCGGCGGTGCGGGGATCGTGCAGAATGACGTAGCTCACGTCGACCGCGGGATGCTGCTGCCGCATCGCCCTCAGTGTCGCGGCGACGTCAGGCGTCGGCGCGGGCGAGGCGTCGGCCGGGTGCTCGCCACCGAAGATGGGGGCGTAAACCGCCTCCTGGTCGCCGCCATAAGCGCTTTTCGCAAGGCCCCAGGACGTCAGCGTGCCGACGCCGATGATCGCGCCCGTCAGCGCGATGGCGATCGAAAAGGGCAGCGTCCACACGCTGAGCCGGTTGTGCCAGTCGGCCAGCCCCACGCCATTGGTGCTGCGGGCACGCAGCCGGAAGGCGTCGCGGAAGATGCGCGGATGTGCCACCACGCCCGACAAGGCGAGTGCGAGAAGCATCACGCCCAATATGCCGACGATGGTGATGCCGACGGTGCTGGGCAGATGGAGCGTGTAATGGAGCGCCACGACGAACTCGGACCAGGCGTTCTCCTCGCGCATTGCGATCGAGCCGTCGGGACGGAGGTGCACGGCCTGGCTGTCGGTGGTGATCGTGGCGCGCGGCAGGTCGGGCACGGGCATGTGGACGTACAGATGCGTCGTCTTTGGCTTGCCTGCCTCACTCGCCAGCACCGCATCCACCCCGCGCTGCACCGCCTCCGGCGAGATGCTGGTCATTTCGGGGGCACCGGGCTGCTCCAGCCGCTGCGTTTCGGCGTGGAAGACCGAAACCACGCCGGTCACGCATACCAGATAGAGCAGCGCCCCGGCGAGAAGGCCGATGGCGGCATGCGCCGATAGCGCGCGCTTGACGGTTGAGGTGCTGGGGGCGGCGGTCATGCGAGGGCTCCTGACAGCAGAACGGGTATCACGGGCGATGTGGCGATCAGCAACGTCAGCCCCTGCTGCCGCCGCGCGGTCTGGAGGAGCAAGAGAAAGGCAAGCACCGCCCAGGCGAGCGGCGCGGTGAAGAAGGCGATGGCATTGCCGTCGCCTTCGACCGCGCCAAGCTCCATGGACACCGCGCGCGCCGCGATGGCCACAGCGATCGACGCGACCAGCGCGCCGGGCACGACGATCAGGAATGTCGCGATCCGCCGTCCCAGCGCCAGCGGCTCCGCGCCTTCGGGGAGCAGTCCGGCCCTGCGGTTCGACGCCTGCGCTGTTCCCTTGCCGGGCTGGGCGGTCGCCGCCGCGTGCGTGAGCAGCGCGAGCGCGGTGCCCATTGCGGCCAGCGCGGCGATCGCGACGGCCCAGGCACCGTTGGTGCGCCACGCAGCGACTGCGGCGATGGCCATCAGCGCCCAGCCCGTCAGGTTGATCGGGATCGACCGCTCACGTCGCTCCCAGCCGACGCGCAGGACCAGAACCGCGCTGACGGCGGCCGCACAAGCGATCAGCAGGGGCGCGTCGCCGCCCATCAGAAGCGATAGCTCACGGTTCCGTAGACGTTGCGCTCCGCCCCCATGAAGCAGTCGCCGCGTGCCAGGCAGGCCGAATAATAGCGCCTGTCGAACAGGTTGGTGGCGTTGATCGCGAAGCTCCAGTTGCCGTGGCTGACCTCCGCTATGGCGTCGACCAGCGTATAGTCGGGAGTCTTGACGCCATCGGGGAAGGCGGGGCCGTAGGACCGGTTCGCGCCGACATAGCGCACGCCGCCGCCGATCAACAGGCTCGTGCCTTCCGACAGCCCGAACAGCTTCGTCCCCCACACCGACGCGTTGACCTTGGGCACATTGTCGATTTGCAGACCGGTGCCGTCAATCTCGGCTTCGTTGTAACTGAAATTGCCGAGCATGTTGAGATCGCCGGGCAGGGTCGCATTGGCCTCGATCTCGATACCCTTGGACGTCAGACCGCCGATCTGGACCTGGTCGGTGGGATCGGGGGTGGAATCATCGGAAACGGGCCGGTTCTTTTCCTTGATATGATAGGCGGTAACGGTCACCAGCGTGTTGGCGTCGGCGTGGAGCTTGATCCCGGCCTCGAACTGTCGGCCGGACTTCGGAATGAATGCGGCACCGCTGCTCGTCGTGCCCGCGATCGGCTCGAAGCTCTCGGTATAGCTGAAGAAGGGCGAAATGCCCTTGGTCACCTCGGCGATGAACCCGGCGCGGAAGGTGGTGGCCGACTGGTCGACCTGCTTAACGCCGAAGGATCGGCTGTTCACCCGATCATGGCGGACGCCGAGGACGAGCGAGGCGCGGTCGAAAAGCCGGATCTGATCTTGCAGATAGAAGCCGAGCTGGTCCTGGCGCGTGTCCTCCGACTTAAACGTCGGCTGGGGCAGGTCGCCGCCATAGTCGGAGAGCGCGTCATAATCGATGTCGTAGATGTCGAACGTCTCGATGGCGAAGCCGCCCGTCTTGCGGACACGGTTCCAGCTATAGTCGACGCCCGCGAGGAGCAGATGCTCGACCGCCGCGCCCGTGTTGAAGCTGAACTGCGCATTGTTGTCGGTCGAAAATATCTCCATGCGCGCAACGCTGCCATCGACATAGAGATTCATCAGCCGCTGTCCGGCGTCGAGATAGGGATTGCGCGGATTGGTGTAGCTGTCGGCATAATGGGTGAAGTAATCGAGGTCGCTGTCGATGTAGCGCGCCTTCAGGCTGATCTTCGCGGCATCGGAGAAGCGGTGGTCGACGATCGCCGTGCCTTGCAGCAGCCGTCCGTCATAGCGGTCCCAGCCGGGCTTTCCCACGAACAGGTCGTTGGGCAGGCGGCCGTTGGGGTTGCGATAGATGGTGCCGATCAGCGGCAGGAACTGCGACGTGGAGCCACCGTCATCCTCCTGGTAGAGGCCGAGCAGCGTGACGTCGGTGTCGGGGGTCGGTTTCCACGTCAGCGACGGGGCGACCATGACGCGGTCGTCGGGGACATAGTCGGTCTGGGTATCGGCATCGCGTACCCGGGCGACGATCCGCCCCGCCAGCGTCGGCGCGAGAGCGCCGGTGACGTCGGCCAGCGCTTCCTTGCGGTCGAAGCTGCCATAGCGCAGCGATACTTCCCCCGACGTCTCGAACTCGGGCATTTTGGAGGTCAGGTTGATAAGGCCGCCGAGCGTACCCTGGCCGAAGAGGACGGACGCGGGGCCGCGCACCACCTGAACCTGGGAGAAATTATAGGGGTCGGCGCGGATGCTGGCATAGTAGCTGAAGATGTCGCGCATGCCGTCGCGGAATTGCAGCGCGTTGATGCCGCGGATCAGAGCGCCATCGACGCGGCTGTCGGGGCCATAGGGGTTCGCCTGGACGCCTGCGACATAGCGCACTGTGTCGCTGATCGAAACCGACCCTTGGGCGAGGTAGACGTCGTCGCTGATGATGGTAACGGGCTGCGGCGTTTCGAGGGCGGGGGTGTCGGTCTTGGTCGCGGCACCGCTTTGCAGGGCGATGCCTGTCACCACGATCGTGCGCGCATCGGAATCCGCAGCCGCCGCGTCGGCCGCCATTGCCGGCGTCGTGCAGAGCGCGCTGGTGCAGCAGAGCAGAAGAGCGCGGTGAAACCTCATGAATGTCCCTTTCGATGCCTTGTCGCTGTCGCGCCACTAATAAGAATTAGTCGCAATAGCAACACCGGATGCAAGCGATACTCATTATCATATCGAAACAGACTGCGCTTGCGGGTTGCAGGTGGTCCCACCGGCGTCTAGGTTCGCTTTTCGTTCCATGAGAAGGAGGCCCCCAGGTGGAGCCGATTGCCGCTGTTGTCGTTGCGCTGATATCCCTCTTCGCAGGCTTTGCGCTTGCCTGGCTGCTGCGCGGACGCGAACTGGCGGCGGTGCTGGCGGAGCGGTCCGTGCTGGCCGAGCGGATCGAGCGGAGCGAGGAGATGCGCAACGCGGCGCTGCGCGACTATGCCGTGGCCAAGGAGCGCGCGGACGAGGCCGATGGGCTTCGCGGCGCGCTGACCGGCATGACCGAGGAGCGCGACCGGCTTCGCGGCGAGAATCTGACGCTCAAGGCGGAATATCAGGCGCGTATGGACGCGTTTGCGGCGCAGATCCGGCATCTGCAGGAAATGCGTCAGGAAATGTCGGCGCAATTCAGCGAGATCGGCGGCAAACTTCTCGGTGAGGCGCAGCGCGCGTTCCTCGAGCGCGCCGACCAGCGCTTCGCGCAGGCGTCGGAGAAGAGCGAAAGCCATATCAAGGCGTTGCTGAACCCCGTTGAGACGACGCTCAAGCGCTATGAGGAGGGACTGGGCCGCGTCGAGAAGGACCGTGTCGACAGCTATGCCGCGCTCCGCGAGCAGGTCGAACAGCTTCGCGTCGGCGCGCAGGAAACGCGTGCGGAGACGGCGCGGCTGGTCAATGCGCTGCGATCCAGCCCCAAGGCGCGCGGGCGCTGGGGCGAGCAGCAGCTTCGCAACGTGCTGGAAATGGCGGGCCTGTCCGAACATGCCGATTTCCGGACCGAGGTGTCGGTCGACACCGCCGACGGGCGCTTGCGCCCCGATGTCATCGTGCGGCTGCCGGGCGGACGCCAGCTTATCATCGACGCCAAATGCTCGCTCAACGCCTATCTGGAAGCGGCCGAGGCTGAGGATGAGGTGGTCCGCGCGGGGCATCTGCGCGCGCATGCCGGGGCGCTGCGCACCCATGCCCAACAGCTCGGCGGCAAGGAATATCAGCGCCATTTCGAAGGCACGACCGACTATGTCGTGATGTTCATCCCCGGCGAGCATTTCCTGACCGCCGCGCTGGAGCAGGACGGCGGCTTATGGGAATGGGCGTTCGAGCGGCGCGTGCTGCTGGCGACCCCCACCAATCTCGTCGCCATCGCCCGGACGGTGGCGAGCGTCTGGCGGCAGGAGAAGATGGCGGAGGACGCGGCGCGGATCGGACAGCTCGGCAAGGAGATGTACGAGCGGCTGAACGTCGCCGCCGGGCATCTGCGCAAGCTCGGCAACGGCCTCAACAGCGCCGTGGGCAATTACAACAGCTTCGTGGCGAGCTTTGAGAACCGCGTGCTGGTGACCGGCCGCAAGTTCCGCGACCTCAACGTCGATACGGGCGGCAAGGAGCTGGAGCAGGCGGAGGGGGTCGATGTGCTGGCGCGGCTGCCGAGCGCGGGTGAGGAGGCTGCAGTTCCGGAACCGGAGCGCGTGGGCCAGTAGCTTTGACGGCTGCTACCGCGCGACGGGATGTCCAACCCCTCACGAGAGGGGAGGTCCGGTCTTGATGGAAGCCGCATCGCCCCCTCAACCATCGGCCTCACCCCCGCCGCTTCATCAACGGCAGCATCCGGCTCAACACCTCGTCTTTGTCGATGAAATGATGCTTGAGCGCGCCCGCGACGTGGAGCGCCAGCACGACATAGATCGCCTTGACCAGCAGCTTGTGAACGTCGCCAAGCTGGCCGCTGAGCCCCGCGTCGTCGACCGTCACCGTGGCCAGGCCCATCAGCGGTGCGCCGATCATCAGCACATAGAAGGTGACATGCGTGCCGCGCGCGAGCAGCTTTTCCCATGTGGGCATCCGGTCCGGGAGCGGTGGCCAGGGATGGGTGAAGCGCCAGACGAGCCGGATAAGGCTGAGCCCGAGCACGGTCAGCCCCACTGCGCGATGCCATTGGAACCAATAGCCGGCATCGGCGGGAACCGACGCGTCCTCCATCCGCCCGCCGAGATTGGCGTTGACGAAGATCAGCGCGAAGATCGTCCAATGCAGTATGATCGAGACGGTCGAATAGCGGCTGCGTGACTCGCGCACGGGCGATCTCCTCCTGATCTCGCCCCCCGCCATGATCCTGACAGACTGCGCGGCCTACAACAAGCGCGGCTGGTCGGTCGGCGGCACGAACAGGTCGTGACGCAGGCTGATCCGGGCGCCCGCTAGGCCATGTCGCCGGGCGGCCTTGGCCATGCGCGTGCGGATCAGGTCGGCGAACGGTCCCGAACCGCGCATCCGGCTGCCGAAGCGCGGATCATTGTCGCGCCCGCCCCGGATCGACTGGATGCTGTGCATCACCCGGTCGGCCCGGTCGGGATAATGCTCCGCCAGCCAGGCGCGGAACAGCGGCGCGACCTCGTTCGGCAGGCGGACGGGGATATTAGTGACGCTCATCGCGCCCGCTTGCGCCGCAGCGGCGACCAATGCCTCTATCTCATGGTCGTTGATCGCCGGGATGATCGGCGAGATGCAGGCGTTGACGGGCACGCCCGCATCGCTGAGCGCACGGATCGCTGCCAGACGCCGCCGGGGATGCGGCGCTCTCGGCTCCAGCTTTCGGGCAAGCACCGGGTCGAGCGTTGTCAGCGAAATGCCGACAGCGACCAGCCCGTCGTCGGCCATCGGTGCCAGCAGATCGAGGTCGCGCAGCACCCGGTCGGATTTGGTGGTGATCATCAGCGGATGCCGGCATTCGGAAAGGATGGCGATGCAGTCGCGCGTAATCCGCCAGTGTTCCTCGATCGGCTGATAGGGATCGGTGTTGGTGCCCATCGCAATCGTCTTCACCACATAGCCGCGCCGCGCCAGCTCGGCGCGCAACAGCCGGGGCGCATCGGGCTTGGCGATTAGGCGGCTTTCGAAGTCGAGGCCGGGCGACAGGTCGATCCAGGCATGGGTGGGCCGTGCGTAGCAATAGATGCAGCCATGCTCGCAGCCGCGATAGGCGTTGACCGACTGGTCGAAGCCGATGTCGGGCGAGCTGTTCCGCGCGATGATGGTGCGCGGTGTCTCGACGGCCACGCTCGTCCGCAGCGGCGGCGGTTCGTCATCGAGGCCGGCGCGCGCGTCGAGCCAGTCGCCGTCAGCTATGGCGGACGGCAGCGAAAAGCGGTTGCTCGTGCGATTGTCGGGCGCTCCGCGACCCTTGAGTCCTGCCATGCCGTAGGAAGAACATATAAAGAACAAAAGCGCAAGCGCCGAGCGTTCTCAAAAGCGTTGCATGCGGTGAAATGCTGGCCTATAGGCGTCGCTCCCTGGCTGGGGGCTGTAGCTCAGTTGGGAGAGCGC
>CAZHGR010000062.1:0-16442 GCA_964532255.1 uncultured Sphingobium sp. | reverse complement strand
AGCCGAAGCCGTCGGGCAGCACCTCGATCGTGCCCTCGCCGATGATCTCCTTGCCATTCTCCGCCTCGACCTTGAGGATGGCGAACATCAGATCCTGCTTGCGCAGCGTCGACGCGCCCTCGACGCCCAGTTCCTCGGCCAGCGAAACGAGGTCTGCGGGCGGGGTTTTCTTGAGTTCTTTCAGATGCATGAGACGGATTTCCGGCGGAGGATGGGATATATGTCTGGGGAGGAGAAACCGGGCGAGCCGGTCATGGCGACAGCGGACGCTGGCCAGCAATAGACCCGCCCCCTGTACGCCTCACCGGAATCGCTGTCAATCGAAGGAATGACGCGCCGTCCGCCCCGCCGAACGAAGCAACGGCCCTCTTATCCCCCGCCGAACCGCGCGCCGTAGACGACCACCGCGATCACGATCAGCGCGGCAAGAACGCCGGGCACTTCGTTCAGCAGCCGCAGCGTCTTCTCCGACAGCGGCCGCTCGCCCCTTGCCAGCTTCTTGGAATAGCCGACCGCCCAGCCATGATAACCCGACAGGATCAGCACCATCAGCAGCTTGAAATGGAACCAGCCTTGGCTGAACGCGCCGACGTTGAGCGCCAGCATCAATCCCAGCACCCAGGTGATGACGAGCGACGGGTTCATGATGATCCGCCGCAGCCGGTCCTCGCGCTCGATCCACGCCTTGTCCTCGGCCGAACCGACCGGCGATTGCTGATGATAGACGAAGAAGCGCGGCACCATGAACAGGCTGGCCATCAGGAAGATGACGAAAATGACGTGCGCCGCCACCACCCAGGGATAGGCCGTGCCCAGAAATCCCGCCATCGTCACTCTCCCTGTGCGCTCGTGCCGCGTATCCGGGCCAGCAGCCGCTCGACATGCGCGATCGGCGTGTCCTGAAGGATGCCATGGCCCAGATTGAAGATGTGGGGTCTGTCCGCGAAGGCCTCAAGGATGCGATCGACCGCGCTGTCGAGCGCAGCGCCCCCCGCGACCAGCGCCAGCGGGTCGAGATTGCCCTGAACCGGCAGGCCGGCGGGCAAGCTGCGTGCCGCCCACACAGGGTCGATCGTTTCGTCGAGGCCGACCGCGTCGACGCCGGTTCCGGCGACATAATCGGGCAGCTTGGCACCAGACCCCTTGGGAAAGCCGATGACGGGCAGGTCAGGGTGAAGCGCCTTCAGCCGCCGAACGATCTCGGCATTGGGGGCGATAACCCAGCGTTCGAACTGCGCGGGGCTGAGGCTGCCCGCCCAACTGTCGAACAATTGCACCGCGTCGACCCCGGCGCGGACCTGCCCGTCGAGATAGGCGACGCTCGTCTCGACGATGGCATCGATGATCGCGGCGAAACGTCCCTCGTCCTGATAGGCCATGCGGCGGGCCAGGCCCTGATCCTTGCTGCCCTGCCCCGCCACCATATAGGTCGCGACGGTCCACGGGCTGCCCGCGAAACCCAGGAAGGTGACGCCGGGAGGGAGCGCCGCCCGCACCTTGGCGACGGTCTCCCAGATCGCCGCGAGACGACTGCGGTCGGGAACGAACCCGGCCAGGTCCGCCTCGACCAGCGGCGGCGCAAGGCGCGGGCCTTCGCCGGCCTCGAACCAGAGCTTCTGGCCCATGGCATGCGGCACGATCAGAATGTCGGAAAACAGGATCGCGCCGTCGAATCCGAAGCGACGGATCGGCTGGAGCGTGATCTCCGCCGCGGTGTCGGCATCGTAGCACAGCTCGAGGAAACCGCCCTTCTGCTCGCGCAAGGCCCGATATTCGGGGAGATAGCGGCCTGCCTGACGCATCAGCCAGACGGGGGGGACAGCGGGCTTCTCGCCCTTCAGGACGGCGAGAAGCCGGGGCGTGGACAGGGTGGCGGGGGCGTTCATGGCAGCGTTCATGGCGGTGACCGTGCGGTCAAACAGGCCCGGCGATCAATCCCTAAAAAAAGAGTTAATAAAAGATGCTGTTGTCTGTTGGCCGGTGGATAAGTGGAATTGTCGGTCTATCCCCGAATCGTCCACAGCTTGACTCCGGCACCGCCGCCCCGGTGGGGGCGAGTCCCATATGCTGTCCCCTGCTGTGGAGAAAAGTCGGCCCCATCGATCCCCGGTGCACGATCCCCCGTGGAGGGCGGCAGCGATGGCGCATGGAATCAGCCCCCAATTCCATCCCGCCATCACTCCCTTGCATTATCCCCAGCATGTCCACAAACAGGGCGGCGTGACGCGGCTCCACCTCCACCTCCTGTCCGACTCGACCGGCGAGACGCTGGAGAATATCGCGCGCGCCGCCATCGCCCAGTTCGAGAATGTCGAACCGGTACGGCATTTCTGGCCGATGGTGCGGTCCGACCAGCATCTCGACCGGATCATCGTGGAGTTAGGTCGCAATCCCGGTCTGGTGCTTTTCACCCTCTCCAACCCGGCGCTGAGGAAGAAGCTGGAAAAATTCTGCCGGGCGATCGGCATGCCCTATCTGGCGCCGCTCGATGCGGTGACCGACGCCTTGTCCAATATATTGGGGCAGGAGACGAGTAACCGGCCGGGGCGCAAGCATATCCTCGACGAGGCCTATTTCGCGCGGATCGATGCCATACAGTTCACCATCGCGCATGACGACGGCAATGGCTGGGAGAATTGGGAGGAAGCGGATATCGTGCTGGCGGGCGTGTCGCGCACGTCGAAGACGCCGACCAGCATCTATCTGGCCAATCGCGGATACAAGACCGCCAATATCCCGCTCGTTCCCGAATCGCCGCCGCCCGAAAGCCTGTTCCGGCTGCGTCATCCGATGGTCGTCGGCCTGACCACCAGCGCCGACCGGCTGGTGCAGGTCCGCCGCAACCGCTTGCTTTCGCTCAACCAGCAGCCGAGCACCGCCTATGTCGATCCCGACAAGGTGCAGTCCGAAGTGCTGTTCGCGCGCCGGATGTTCGGCGACCATGGCTGGCCGGTGGTCGACGTGACCCGACGATCGATCGAGGAAACCGCGGCCGCGATCATCAGCCTGTATCAGGATCATGTGACGGCCGGTCAAAGGGACGCGGCAGGGAGATGAGCGCGGACATGAGTGCCGACCGTGGCCCGCTCCTGCTGCTGGCGTCGCAAAGCGCGAGCCGCCGCCGCATGCTCACCGACGCGGGCGTACCGTTCGAGCCGGTGAGTGCGGGCGTCGACGAGGAAACGGCGAAGGACGCGCTGATCGGCGAAGGGCTGGGCGCTCGCGACCTCGCCGATGCGCTTGCCGAACTGAAGGCGGTCAAGCCGTTGGCGCGCTGGCGTGGCGGCGCGCTGGTGCTGGGCGCCGACCAAACGCTCGAGCTCGACGATGGCACGATGCTCAGCAAGGCGCAAAGCTGCGAGGACGCCGCCGCCATCCTCGCCCGGCTGTCGGGCCGCCGCCATCACCTCCACAGCGCGGCAGTGATTGCTCAGGACGGCCGCGCGATCTGGCGTCATGTGGAAAGCGTCGCGATGGACGTGCGGCCGCTGTCCGACGCCTTCATCCAGGCCTATCTCGACCGCGAATGGGAGCATTGCCGCTGGTGCGTCGGCTGCTACCGGGTTGAGGGGCCGGGGGTGCAGTTGTTCTCGCGGATCGGTGGCAGCCTGTTCGCGGTGCAGGGGCTGCCGCTGCTCGCCCTGCTTGACTTTCTGCGTGGCCGGGGCGTTCTGCCGCTATGAGCACGCCCTTTGCCGACGTCATCGGCGACCCCATCGCGCACAGCAAATCGCCGCTGATCCATGGATTCTGGATCGACCGGCTCGGTCTCGACGCCGATTATCGCCGCGCCCATGTGACACCCGAGGCGCTGGGCACCTATATCGCGAAAGCGCGGGAGAATCCCGACTGGCGGGGGTGCAATGTCACCATCCCGCACAAAATCGCGGTCATGGATCTGGTCGACGATCCGGGCGGGGTGCGCGACAGCATCGGCGCGATGAACACGATCCTCCGCCAGCCCGACGGATCGCTGATCGGCACCAATACCGATGCCGCCGGTTTCGCCGCGCCGATTGCGGGGCTGGAGCTGAAGGACCGTCCGGTGGCGGTGATCGGCGCAGGCGGAGCGGCGCGCGCGGTGCTGTTCGCGCTGGCGCAAATGGGTGCCGGCCCGGTGACGCTCTATAATCGCACCCCGATGAAGGCCGCCGCGCTGCTCGCCCGCTTCGGCCTCAGGGGTGAGGTCAAGCCGCTGGACGCGCCGCTGCCGCCCGCGGCCCTGCTGGTCAATACCAGCGCGCTCGGCATGGCGGGCCAGCCGCCGCTCGACATCGACCTGTCGCCCCTTCCCGAGGATGCGGTGGTCTATGACATCGTCTATACGCCGCTCGAAACCGATCTCCTCGCGGCGGCGCACGAGCGGGGCCTCGACACCGTGGACGGGCTGGACATGCTGGTCGGCCAGGCGGCGCTCGCCTTTGAACTTTTCTTCGGGAAGGAGCCGCCGCGTGACGCCGACGAGGACCTGCGGGCGCTGCTGACGCAATGAGGATCATCGGGCTGACGGGGTCGATCGGCATGGGCAAGTCGGCGGTCGCGGCGATGTTCCGGCGGCTGCATGTGCCGGTGTTCGACGCTGACGCTGCCGTCCACATCCTGCAGGGACCGGGTGGCGCATTGCTGCCCGCCATCGAGGCGCGCTTTCCCGGCACCACCGGACCCCGGGGCGTCGACCGCGTCGCACTGGGCAAACAGGTGCTGGGCGACACGGCCGCCTTGCGCGCGCTAGAGGCGATCGTTCATCCGGCGGTGGGGGCGATGCGCGTGGCCTTCCTGCGCCGCCACCGCTCGCGCCCGCTGGTGGTGCTCGACATCCCGCTGCTGTTCGAGACCAGGGGCGACAAGGCAATGGACGTGGTCGTCGTGGTCAGCGCGCCCTTCGTTGTCCAGCGGCACCGCGTGCTGCGCCGTCCGGGCATGTCCGACGCGAAGTTCCGGTCGATCCTGGCGCGGCAGGTGCCCGATTCCATCAAGCGGCGGCGCGCGCATCATGTCATCGAGACCGCGCGGCCGAAATGGCAGACTTTCGTCGCGGTTCGGGCGCTGGTCGCTTGCGTTCGCGCCGGGACAGGCGGATAATGGCGGGCCGACCCTGCGGAGACTCAATGCGCGAGATCATCTTCGACACGGAAACTACCGGCCTCGACCCGCTCAAGGGAGATCGCCTGGTCGAGATCGGCTGCATCGAGCTTATCAACCGCGTTCCCACCGGCCGCACCTTCCACGCCTATTATAATCCGCAGCGGTCGATGCCGGCGGAGGCCGAAGCGGTGCACGGCCTGTCGGATCGGTTCCTGTCCGACAAGCCGCTGTTCAGGGACAAATGCGAGGAGTTGCTGGAGTTTCTGGGCGATTCGATGCTGGTGGCGCACAATGCCCGCTTCGACTTCGGCTTTCTCAATGCCGAGCTGGGGCTGTGCCGCAAGGCGGAGATCGGCCTTCACCGCATGATCGACACCGTCGCGATCGCGCGCACGCGGCATCCGGGCGCGAAGCACAGCCTTGATGCGCTGTGTACCCGCTACGGCATCGACCGGTCGCACCGGATCAAGCATGGCGCGCTGCTCGACGCCGAACTGCTGGCGCAGCTCTATGTCGAACTGACTGGCGGACGGCAGATCGGGCTGGTGCTGGGCGAGGCGGTAGCCGCGACCCCATCCGCCGCGCTGACGGATCGTCCCGCCGTTGCGCGTGTCGAACGCCCTTTCCGTCACTTTACGCCCAGCCCTGCGGAACTCGCGCGGCATGCGGCCTTTGTTGCAACCCTGAGCGACCCGCTCTGGGGTGCGAAGGATGCGGACGCCGCTACCCCGGCGCTCGCAGGTTAATGCAAGGAGACAGCACATGGAAATTCGCGTTTCGGGCCATCAGATCGAGACGGGCGGTGCCCTTCAGACTCATGTGTCGGACCGCCTGGGCGCCATGGCTGAGAAATATTTCTCGCGCGCGCTGTCGGCATCCGTCACCTTCGGCCCGGCGCCGCACGGTGCCTTTGCCTGCAATATCATCTGCCATGTGATGGCCGGGATCGTGCTCAAGGGAGAAGGCTCGGCGCAGGACGCGCACTTCGCCTTCGAACAGGCGGCGGAACGGATCGACAAGCAGTTGCGGCGGTACAAGCGGCGGCTGAAGGATCGGCATGCGCAGTCTCTCGCCGCCGAGGCCGAGCGAGACAGGCCGATGGTCGTCGACAATGCCGCCTATCGCGTGTTCCAGGTGGACGAGCGCGAGGAGGACGAGGCGGAGGACAGCGATGCGCCCGTGATCGTCGCCGAAACGCGCACCGATATTCCCGAAGCGAGCGTGTCCGACGCGGTGATGATGCTCGACCTGCGCAACACCAACGCGCTCTTGTTCCTCAACAGCGGGACGTCGGCCTACAACATGGTCTATCGCCGCAACGACGGCACGATCGGCTGGGTCGAACCGCACTGAGCGCAGGGCGACGGCGCGCGGCGGGTCTCGGTCCTTCGCGCGCGCCGCTAACCGGATATTGGCACTTGCGCTGCTAGAACCCGTCAGGGGGAGGAGCGGGGTGCACGGTTGACCCGGTGCGACATCGGTTTTATGCGCGCCCTTTCGACAAGAGGCAGCCGGTTTGCGCAGGCCTTGATCGTTTCACGCCCAGTCAGCCTGAAACGTGAGCCAGGGCCCATCAGGTCCAGGTTGACCCGCGCACCGCAAGCGCCTGAGAAGAGCAGACAATGGATAATTTCAGCGCAGTGGTTTCGGGCGGCGCGGCCCGCGTCAAGGTTCCGGCAGCGAACAAGAAGCAGTTGTTCCAGACCCTTTCGACGATCGCGGCCGAAGCCTATGGCTTGTCGGAGGCGGAGGTGTTCGAGCGGCTGACCGAGCGCGAGCGGCTTGGTTCGACCGGTTTCGGCGGGGGAATCGCAATTCCCCATGCCAAGCTCGACCGGCTCGACCGGCTGTGCGGCGCGGTGGTCCTGCTCCGCGAGCCGATCGCTTTCGACGCGGTGGACGCGATGCCGGTGGATGTCGTCTTCATGCTGCTATCGCCCGCCGACAGCGGCGCGGAGCATCTCAAGATGCTCGCCCGGGTCTCGCGCCTGCTTCGCAACGATGTCTCGGTCCGGCAATTGCGCGGCGCGGCATCCGACGATGCGTTGCACCTCTTGCTCAGCGGTCCCGAGGCGCGTGACGCCGCCTGACGCACCGTCTGCGCCCGATGCGGGTCCGGAAAGCGGCGAGGCTGCCCATTTCCGCGCGCTGGAGCGGCTCTACGCCTCCGCGCCGATCAATCATCTGTTCCCCTCGCGCCTGCGGATTGTGGAAGCAGGCGTCAGCGAGATCGCGTTCGACGTCGACAGCCGTCATTTCCACGCCGCCGGCGCCTCGCACGGCACCATTTATTTCAAGATGCTCGACGACGCGGCCTTCTATGCCGCCAACAGCCTGGTCAGCGACCGCTTCCTCCTGACCACCGCGTTCAACATGCTGCTGACGCGCCCGGTGGGCGAGGGGCCGATCCGTGCCGAAGGCCGCTGGCTGAGCGGACGGCGGCGAGTCTATGTCGCGGAGGCGCGGCTGATCGACTCGGACGGGGAGGAGGTCGCACGCGGCACCGGCACGTTCATGCGGTCGCGCTTCGCGCTTGCGGGCCTGCCCGGCTATGTCGGCGGCTCGGCCGGCTGAGCGCTTGGACCCGTCGCGTCTTCCTTCGCACCTGATGGTCGATGACTTGGTCCGCAAGGCGCAGGCGGCGGGTGGATTTGTCGCCGTCCTGCGACGCGGAGAGGCGATGGGCGGCGCGATCCTGCTGCAGTTTCTGGAGCGCGGCCGTTTCGCGGGCTTTGCCGAGCGGATGTTCGACCTCGACGGCAAGGCGCGGCTCGAATCCGTCGGCCCGGCATTGGACGAGGGGGAGGAAGCGCTCGCCGCCTATCGCGCCAGACGCGGAGCGCGCGACCCCGATCTGTGGATTATCGAACTCGACATCGCAGAAGCGAAACGGTTCGCCGCTGAAACATTCTCGCTTTATTGACTCCTTAGAGGCTTACCGGGCAACGGCCCCGGACCCAAGCGCACGTGGCCGGGGTCGCCAATGGGGGCGGACGGCCAACACGCAGACGGGGGGCGATCAACGCGCACGCACGAGACCGGCAAACGGCCACACGCGCGTCAGACCGACCCACCGCCCAGTCCAGAGATATAATGCATTTTCGTTTTCCGGCCGCTGTGTCAGCGGTCACATGTCTGTCCGCAACCGCGATGATGCTGGTTCCGGATCCGATCGTCGCCGGCGCCGCCAAGGCCAATCCGCTGCCGATCATTGAAGCGGTCCTCGACGACCGCGACGACAGTCTGAGCCTCGGCAGCGAAGCCGTGCTCCCCTCGCAGGCCCCTGCCGGGCCGTTCAGCGGCGCTAGCGAAGCCGCCCCCGCCACGCCCGAGACGCGCACTCCCGACCTTCAGCAGCCCGCCGCCAGCCTTGCCGCGCTGGTCGACCGCTATGCGGCGTCCGACGCACCGCTCGATTCGGAGACGCGCTGCCTCGCCACCGCCATCTTCTACGAAGCGCGCGGCGAATCGCTGCGCGGCAAGCTCGCGGTAGGCGACGTGATCGTGTCGCGCGCCGGTTCCGGCCGCTTTCCCGCCTCGCTGTGCGGCGTCGTGACCCAGCGCGGCCAGTTCAGCTTCGTTCGCGGCGGCGCGATGCCGCAGGTGAACGAAGGCCACCGCATGTGGCGCGACTCGCTCGCGGTCGCCCGGATCGCCATCGACCGCGCGTGGGAAAGCCCGGCGCAGGGTGCGCTGTTCTTCCACGCCAGCCATGTCTCGCCCCGCTGGGCCAAGACCCAGATCGCGCAGGTCGACAACCACGTCTTCTACCGTTGACCGGGCGCTGATCGGGCTTTTCTTCGTTCATCAAATGTTCTAATCGGGGGCATGGCCAGTCCTGCCCCCGGTTTCACGTCAGCGCAGGGCGCGCCCCCGTCCCCGCAGGCTGCGGATGTCTGCCGCGGCGTGCTCAGGCTGTTCTGCCGCCACGATATCTTCGGCCTGCCTGAGATTCCGCTGCCGAGCGGGCGGCGGCTCGACATCATGGCGATCGACGCGCGCGGGCAACTGATCGCGGTCGAGATCAAGTGCAGCCGCGCCGACCTGCTCGGCGACGGCAAGTGGCAGGATTATTTCGACTATTGCGATCGCTATTACTGGGCGGTTCCGGCGGGGTTCGACCTGTCGCTGTTCGAGGGCGAGGCGCTGTGGCCCGGCCGTACCGGGCTGATCGTCGCCGATGCCTATGATGCGGAGATCGTTCGCCCCGCCCCGACCGAACCGCTGTCCCCCGCGCGGCGCAAGGCGGAAACGCTGCGCTTTGCCCGCCGCGCGGCTCGGCGGCACTGCCAGGCGCTCGATCCGGGTTTCGCGCCGGAGGGGGTTTAGGGGTTTTTGGTTCGCGCAGAGGCGCAGAGAAGGACCTGATTGGGTTCGCGCGGAGACGCGAAGACGCGGAGAAGAAGCGCCCGGCGGCGAAGCCGCTCTCCACTCGCAAAGTTGAAGCGCGCGGCGAGCTTCGGACCATTGAAAGGTGCCTGCGGCACCGTGCTGACTCTCCGCGTCTCCGCGAGAACCAAAAATCTCTGCGCCCTCAGCGCCTCTGCGCGAACCGAACTACCCCAGAGCGATCCGCCATTCCCACCGCAGCGGGTCGCCATCCATCACCTCCACCCCGCGCGCGATCAGGTCGTCGCGAATGCGGTCCGATGCGGCGAAGTCCTTCTCGGCACGCGCCGCCTGCCGGTCGTCGAGCGCGGCGTCGATCTCCGCCTCGGTGATGCCCGCATCCTTCGGCCGGATACGCAGGTCGGCGCGCGTGATGCTGTCGAGCTTCAGTCCCAGTGCCTCGTCCATCCGCTGGATCAGCGCACGTTTGTCGGGTGCGGGCACCTTCTTCATTGCCGCGACGGCTTCCAGATGAGTCAGCGCCTTGACCGTGTTGAGATCGTCGCGAAGCGCGGCGTCGAAGCCGTCCAGCTCCGCACGCAGCTTCGGGTGGAGCGACTCGATCGTCCCAACCTCATCGTCTGCCGCCGCGCGCACGGTCTCCACCGCCATCACCAGTCGCTTGAGCCGGGTCAGCGCGGTCGCGACAATCTCGCCCGAAAACTCCAGTTCGGAGCGATAATGCGCCGACAGGCACAGCAGCCGATAGGCGAGCGGATGCACGCCCGCGTCGATCAGCGAGAAGAGCGTCGTAAAACCGCCCTTCGATTTCGACATCTTGCCCGACCGGTCGACGAGGAAATTGTTGTGCATCCACCAGTTCGCGCCGCTGTGCGCGCAGCCCGAGAAAGCCTGGTTCTGCGCGATCTCGTTGGGATGGTGGATCTCGCGATGGTCGATGCCGCCGGTGTGGATGTCGAACGGCTGGCCGAGCCGGTCCATGCTCATCACCGAGCATTCGAGATGCCAGCCCGGCGCGCCCTTGCCCCAGGGCGAGTCCCATTCCATCTGCCGCTGCTCGCCCGGCGGCGACTTGCGCCAGATGGCGAAGTCCGAAGGATGGCGCTTGCCGGCGACCGGGTCGATCCGGGCCACTTCCGATCTTGCTGACGCGGCATCGTCGCGCCCGCCCGCCAGCGCGCCATAATCGGGCACACTGGTCGAGTCGAAATAGAGGCCGGTGTCGAGCTCATAGCAATGCTTTGCCGCGATCTGCTCGGCAAAGGCGATCATCTGCGGCACGAACTGTGTGGCAACGGTCCATTCGGTCGGTTCGATGATATTGAGATCGCGGATGTTGCTCTTGAACGCCTCGGTATAGTGGGCGGCGATGTCCCAGATGGAACGGGCCTGCGCGCGCGCGGCGGCTTCCATCTTGTCGTCACCCGCGTCGGCGTCGCTCGTCAGATGGCCGACATCGGTGATGTTGATGATGTGCGTGACCGAAAGGCCGGTCCACAGCAGCGTGCGGCGGAGCGTGTCGGTGAACACATAGGCGCGCAGATTGCCGAGATGGGCGTAGTTATAGACCGTCGGCCCGCACGAATAGACGCGCGCATGGCCGGGCCGGGTCGGCGCGAACGCCTCGATCCGGCGAGTCAGGCTGTTGAACAGGCGTAGCGGCGATGTGTCGGTCATGCGCGATGCCATGACCGGCTGAGGTGGCCGTCGTCAATCGCTTTGGATGACCCCCGAAGCGAGGGCCGCGTTCAGTTCGCGGCCTTGCTCGTGTCGATCTTCTCGACCCATTCGGGGTAGAAGCTCGGCTCCCGGCTCGACCAGCCGGGCGCGGTGGCCGCCGCCTCGCTGATCGACTGGAGCAGCTCGCGCCTTTTGTTGGGGTGCAGGTGCGGCAGGCTGGCCGCCGCGCAGAAGGCGCTCGGCAGCCACGGGCGGCTTCCCGCACCGATCAGCCGCTCGTAGAGAAAGCGATAGGCCGAGAAGCTGTTGAGCCGGTCCTGACCCAGATCGAAGGCCGACATCGCGACGAGCGGTGCCATGAACGGCTCGACCTGCTCCAGCCCGCTGTCATCGGGGACCCGCGCCCTGATGTCGACGAGGCGGGTGTAGATGCGGGCCTGCGCGCGAATGCTCGCTTCCTCGATCACATCGCGGCCCCATGTCAGCATCGGGTCACGGCGTTGAAGCGCAATGTCGAGCGAGCGGCGGATATAGCGTTGCGTGCCCGCCGGAAAGGACGCGAATTCGCGCATCTCTGCCAGTGCGACTGCACCGTCCGTGGGTCTAGCACCGATTGCCATCAACAGCCTCCATTTCCTGGCCCTGACAACCGGATGATGCGCCTCCAATGCTTAGCGCACGGTTAATCGCGGCCCGGCACCATGATGCCGAACTTTTTGTGCGCTGCAACATCTTTATTCATGGCGGGCGGGGAGCGTCAGCGGTCCTTTTCCGCAGCCTCGTCGAAGCCCGATGAGGGATGCGGCTCGCCATCGTCGCCCGGCGCGACGCTGGCGGGCGGGTCCGACGCGTCCATCGAGTCCTCGACGCCGACTTCAAGCTGCTCCTCCTGGGTGAGCGGCCGCTCCTGACCGCGCTTGTTGCCGTCGTCCGATGTCCTGGACTCGGGGTTCGCCTTGGGGAGCTGGGGGCTGGTCATATTGTTCATGCGGAGTCTTTCGATTGCGTCCGGCACCGCCGGGAAGAGGGACTGATGTTCAGTCGCGCGCGCGGGACCGGCCCTCGGCTTCGGCACGCTCCAGATCGGCGGCTTCGTCGGTGTCGAGCGCGTCGCGCGCGGCCTCGGCTTCCTCGTTCACCTGCTCCGGGTCGCGCGCATGCTCGGTCGCGCCCTCGTCATATTCGTGCGCGGCATCGTAATTGCCCTCGCCCTGGATTTCGTTGGTCACGTCTGTCTGGACGCCATTCTGCATGTCGCCATCGACTTTCCCGTTCGTCATGGTCGTCTCCTGGGGGCTTGCTGCTGCCATGGCGGTAAAACCCGCGAGCAGGGGGATGTTTCCCCTCCGCATCAAAAGCGGCTAAAGGGCCGGGATGACTTCGCCCGACCTCATTGATGCGCCCGTTCCCAAGCCCTGGATCCTGGGCATCGCCCCCTATGTGCCCGGCAAGGCAAAGGCTGCGGACGGCCGTCCGCTGGTGAAGCTGTCGGCCAATGAAAATCCGCTCGGTACCAGCCCCGGCGTGCGCGAGGTGGCAGTTGCGGCGCTCGCCGATCTTGCCACCTATCCCGATCCCGGCGCGGCGGCGTTGCGCGAGGCGATCGCGGCGCGGCACGGGCTCGACCCCGCGCGGATCATCTACGGCACCGGGTCGGACGAGCTGCTCCACCTCGCCGCGAGCGCCTATGCCGGGCCGGGCGACGAGGTGATCTACGTCCGCTACGGCTTTTCGGTCTATGACATCGCCGCGCGCCGCGTGGGCGCGACGCCGGTGGTCGTCGCCGATCGCGACTACGGCACCGACGTCGATGCGATCCTGGCGGCTGTGACCGACCGGACACGGGTCGTCTTTCTGGCCAATCCCAACAATCCCACCGGCACCTTCACGCCCCGGGCGGAGATCGCGCGGCTGGTCGACGGGCTTCGCTCCGACATAGTGTTCGTACTCGACCAGGCCTATGCCGAATATCTGGACGAGGCGGAGGACGATCATGGGCTGCGGCTCGCGGCGGAGCGGCCGAACGTGCTCGTCACGCGCACCTTTTCCAAAATCTACGGGCTGGCGGCGGAGCGGATCGGCTGGGGCTATGCCGCAGCGCCGGTGATCGATGCACTGCATCGCATCCGCGCGCCCTTCAACCTCACCACCTCCGCGCAGGCGGCGGGGATCGCAGCGATGGCCGATCAGGATTTTGTCGAGGCGAGCCGTGCGCATAATCGCACATGGCGCGCGTGGTTCGCCGCCGAGATGGAGGCGCTGGGCAATCATGGCGTCAGCGTCGTGCCGAGCGGTGCCAATTTCGTGCTGGTGCTGTTCGAGGGCGCGACCACGGCAGAGCAGGCCTATCAGGCGCTGATGGACGCGGGCTATGCGACGCGCTGGCTGCCCAATCAGGGGCTGCCCCACGGCCTGCGAATCACCATCGGCACCGAAGCGCATATGCGCGACATCGCCGCGCGGGTCCGCGCGCTGGTGACCGGGGAGGGTTGAGCGCATGCTGCCTTTCTCGCGCGTCACGATCATCGGGCTGGGCCTCATCGGCTCGTCCATCGCCCGCGCCGTCCGTGCGCAGATGCCGACCGCACGAGTCACGGGCCATGATGCGAGCGCCGAGGTGCGGGCGACCGCCCGCGCGATCGACCTGTGCGACGACGTCACCGACACGCCCGGTGCCGCCGTGATCGATGCCGACCTCGTGATCCTGTGTGTGCCGGTGCGCGCCATGGGCGAAGCCGCGCGCGCGATCGCCGCCGACCTGCCCGCCGACTGCATCGTCAGCGATGTCGGATCGTGCAAGGCGAGTGTCGCGGTGGAACTGGCCGACGCGCTGCCGGGGGCCACGGTGATCCCCGCGCATCCCGTCGCCGGAACGGAGAACAGCGGCCCCGAAGCGGGATTCGCGACGCTGTTCCAGGGGCGCTGGTGCATCGTGACGCCTCTGCCTGAAGCGGATGAGACGGCGGTGGCGCGACTCCGGGCGTTCTGGACGCGGCTGGGCGCGATGGTCGAGACGATGGACCCCGCGCATCATGACCTGGTGCTCGCCGTCACCAGCCATCTGCCCCACCTCATCGCCTATACCATCGTCGGCACCGCCAGCGATCTGGAGGGCGTGACGCAAAGCGAAGTCATCAAATTCTCCGCCGGCGGCTTTCGCGACTTCACCCGCATCGCGGCATCAGATCCCACGATGTGGCGCGACGTGTTCCTCGCCAACAAGGACGCGGTGCTGGAGATGCTGCAGCGGTTCAGCGAGGATCTGACCGCGCTTCAGCGGGCGATCCGCTGGGGCGACGGCGATGCGCTGTTCGATCTGTTCACCCGTACCCGCGCGATCCGCCGCTCGATCATCGAGCAGGGACAGGACGACGCAAAGCCGGACTTCGGGCGGCACCACTGACCGGCCCGCAGGCTGCCCCGCCCGAAACCTTTCAGTAAGCTTCGGGACATATCACAGTGAAAACAGGCAGATAACAACGGGTCCGTAATCATGCCGAGTCGCATTCCCAGACTGCTCGAAGAGCATGGCCAATTGGCCACGCTGGCCGAACGGCTGCTCGACATGGTCAGCCAGCCGCTGACGTCGGTCGATGCGGCCGTCGAACTGGTCGGCTGCATCGAAACGGTGCTGAACGCCCATCTGGAGGGCGAGAGCGGCTTTCCCTATAGCGAGATACTCCATCGCGAACTGGACTGGAGTCAGGCGGTCAAGCAGCGGCGCGAACGGGATCTGCGTGACTTGGCATTCGATCTGGTGCCCTTTTTCGGGCGCTGGTCGGCCGAGCGGATCGCCGCCGACTCGGTCGGGTTCGCAGAGGCCGCGATGTGGAGCATGACCCGCCTGCTTCGCCGCGTCGCGACCGAGGACAGCATCCTGCACGCCGTCGCCCAGGGCGACAGTGGAGTGGCTGCGGCCTGAGGGCGACCGCGCGCGCTGCGGCTATTCCCCCGGCGCGCTGGCCTTGATCGCGAGGGCGTGAATCGTTCCGTCGCGGACCAGATCACCGACCGCATCGTTCACCAGCCGCTGGCGGGCGAGCCGCGACTGGCCGACGAAGCGCGCCGACTCGATCTCCACCGTGAAGTGGCTTTCGCCCGATCCGTCGTCGCCCATATGGCCGCTGTGGCGTGCGCTGTCGTTGATGACGGCCAGCCGTGCGGGGGCGAGGCTGTCCCGCAGCAGGCGTTCGAGTTCCTGCCCCACGGGGCCTAGCGATTGTTCAACCATGATCCCTATATAGTCGGTTTGCGCCGGCCGGGGAGGTCGGCTTCGACGAATGAGGAGCATTTTGGCGAGCAGCGGGAACAGCGGCCGGCACACACGTTTCCACGGCCGGGTCGAAGGCAGGCAAAGGACGTGCATGGCCGAGGGATGCGACCAGCCGGGCGAGTTCCGCGCGCCGCCCGAAAATGTCCGGCTGGCGCAGGACGGGCCGCCGCAATGGCGCTGGTACTGCCTCGACCATGTGCGTGCGTTCAACTCGGCCTATAATTTCTTCAAGGGCATGAGCCCCGACGAGATTCACGAGTCGCAGCGACCGTTCGCCGGCTGGGAGCGCGAGACGCGCGCTTTCTCCTCCGCCGCCGCGTCGGGAACGCCGCCGCCGCGCTGGGCCGACTTCTCCGACCCGCTCGACGCGATCGGCGCGCGGTTCCGGGAGCGCGTGGCCGAGATGCGCCCGCGTCAGGACGGCAAGCCGCTGTCAGGCGACGACCGCCGCGCGCTCAAGACGCTCGGCCTCGGCACCGACGCGGATCGCAAGAGCCTGCGCGCGCGTTACACCGCGCTCGTCCGCAAATATCATCCCGACCAGAACGGCGGCGACCGCAGCCATGAGAAAGTCTTGCAGGAAGTCATCGCCGCCTATACGCACCTGAAAAAGGCCCCGGCCTTCGCATAACGTCCACTGTTCTCCGTTCGCTTCGAGCAGCATCGAGCGAAGCCGAGATGCGACCGTCGAGAAGGCATTCTCGACTTCGGTTCTCGACAGGCTCGAACCTTCGCTCGAAACGAATGGATGCTATTTCGCAATTCCAGGAAGACATGACCGACATCCCCAACACCACGCCCGACATGCGCTCCGAAACGCTGATGGACGCGCCCGACAAGACAGTCGACGCCCGCGAGGCATTTGGCGTCGACATCGACATGGCAGTCCCCGCCTTTTCGGAGGCGGACGAGCGCGTGCCCGATCTCGATCCGGCCTATGTGTTCGACCCGGACACGACGCTGGCGATCCTGGCGGGCTTTGCGCACAACCGCCGGGTGATGGTGCAGGGCTATCACGGCACCGGCAAGTCGACCCATATCGAGCAGGTGGCGG
>CAZHGR010000061.1:0-17116 GCA_964532255.1 uncultured Sphingobium sp. | reverse complement strand
CTCAGGAAGGGCAGCTCGATCGCGGTGCGCGACACCGCGCCCGCAACGATCGACGCAGCCACCAGCAGCACGGTCGCCTGCATGTCCAGCGTTGCACCATATTCCAGTCGGTAGAAGGTGATGATCGGCCAGTGCCAGAGATAAAGCGAGTAGGATATCTCGCCGATCCAGACCATCGGTCTCGTGGAGAAGAGCCGGGCAGTCGGGCCGTGCATGCCGTAGGCGATCAGCAATGCCGCACCCATGCTGGGAAGCAGCGCTGCAGGGGCGGGGAAGGCGGTGTCGGACCGGATCACGAACAGGCCGACGACGACCAGCGCAAAGCCGAGAAGCGCCAGGCCGCTGCGCAGCGCACGGCTGTTCACTGTCGGAGCCAGGCCCAGGGCGACGCAGGCACCCGCACCGAGTTCCCAAGCCCGGCTGGGCAGCAGGTAGAAAGCTGAACTCGGGACTGAGTTCGTCGCCCACAGGCTGACCGCGAACGAGAGCAGCGTCGTGGCGAGCACAAGTGCCGGGAGATAGGGCCGCGCAAAGCGGTGGAGGAGGATGATGAGCAGGGGGAAGAAAATGTAGAACTGCTCTTCGACCCCCAGCGACCAGGTATGAAGCAGCGGCTTGGACTCCGCCGATGCGTCGAAATAGCCGGTGGTTTTCCAGAAATAGAGGTTCGATACGAACCCGGCGGCGGCCGCGATCGACGGCGTGAGTTCGCGCAATTCCTGTGTCAGCATCAGGCCGCAGCCCGCGACGACGACAACCGCCAGCATGACCAGCAGGGCGGGCAGGATCCGCACTACGCGGCGATGGTAGAACCGCAGCAGCGAAAACCGTCCGGCGTCCATGTCCGTGATGATGATGGAGGTTATGAGGAAACCGGAGATGACGAAGAAGATATCGACGCCGATAAAGCCGCCGTGCAGCGTCTCGACGCCGGCGTGAAACAAGACAATCGGCAGCACAGCCAATGCTCTCAGGCCGTCAATGTCCTTGCGATGCTGCACGGGATGTCCTTTGCTGCCGTTGGTATCAGAGGAGGTCTGTGGCTGTATTCCGGCCGTCGGCCGTCGGCCGCCAGCAGGCGAAGCTTCGCCCATGGTGCCGCAGGATTTGGTCGGGCGATATGCGCAGACTTGCCCCAGCCCGCGTTCACAGAGGCCGAGGACGGTTCGCTGCCCGAGGTGCCAGGGAGAAACGGCCGGAACGTCCTGCTCATCAAGATGCGTGACGACGTTCCGGTGAAATGTCCCGCGTCGAAATAAAGCGAACGTCCGTTCATGGTCACGGCGCAATTCCGATCGCACAAGAGGTCGACGAGGTCGATGAAGGCAAACCCGTTCTTGCGGGCGGCTTCCCTGACGATCCGGTTGGACGCTTGCACGATGTGCATCGAATCGGCTGTTTGCTGAAGATCGACATCGCGTCCGAAATGCATGGCGCGGGCCAAGACCGTCGGAACGGAACGGGAGGCACCCGGCACAGTGCCGACGATCAGAATTTTGCCTGCAAGTTGCCGGTAATCTGCGAATTGCGTTTCGACCTTCTCGGCGAACTCATCCGGGTTTCGCGCGTAATATTGCGCCCAGGAGGCTTCGATGACCAGCATGTCGACGGGGTTTTGCCTTAACATCGCGGGCAGCGTTTCCTGGATCACCTTGCACCGCACGATCGCCGCGCGGAAACCGCTTTCCACCCCGCTGAGCGGCGGGCATGAGTCTGTACCGACGAAGACTCCTGCAAGATCGCTTCTCCGCAATTCCGCGTCGATGCCATCCGCCAGTGCCGCAGCGTGGGAGTCGCCCCAGAGCACAACATCTATCGGCTGTTGCGCCGTTCCCAACCGACACTTGGCGTCTTCAAGGCGATCAGGCACCTCGTAACCGAGGCAGTCTCGGAATGACCCCTGATCCTCGGCAGCGAGGCGCACTCTGTTAACGTCGTCGTCAAAGCGTTGTGGAATACCCGCGGTTACAAGGATCAAGGCGGCGCTTGCGGTGAGAATGGCACTGCCTCCCGCGCTGAGCCGGAGCCACGGCTCCCATTTGACGGTGCCAGGCTTGCGGAGAGGCAGTTCGATATAGCGCCACGACGCTATGCCCAGCGCTATGGAAGCCGCAATCAGCACCAGCGTTGCCCAAAGCGGTTCCTGCTCCACCAGAACATAGCGGGTCAGGACGAACAGCGGCCAGTGGACGAGGTAGATCGAATAGGATGCCTGGCCGATGATCCGCATCGGCGTCGTGGAAAGCCAATGATTCACGACATTTCCAGGCAGGGCCAATCCGCCCCACAGGATCGCCGCAGTACCCAAGCACGGCAAGAGCGCGCTCGCGCCGGGAAAGATGGTCCGCGAATCGAAGGTCGCCAGAGAGACGGCGATGAGCAACAGCCCGCCCGCGGTGGATAGCGATGGCAGCCAGGTACCATGTCTGTTTGCTGTAGGCAGAAGCATGGCGACCAGGCCGCCGCATAGAAATTCCCAGACCCGGAAGGGCATCAGATAGAAGGTCGGGGTGGGGCGGTATATCGCTCCCACCGTGCTGGCCGCCAAGGTCGCGACAAAGACGAAAGCCGTCACCCACCAAATGGTACGGCCGCGTCCGGCGAAAGCCATCAATACGATCGGCCAGACCATGTAGAACTGCCACTCCACCGCAAGTGACCAGGTGTGAAGGAACGGATTGGTCTCCAGCGAGGGCGAGAAGTAGCTGGTGTTCTTCCAGAATACGAAATTCTGGAGGAAGGCGAGGCCCGCCAGCATGGCATGGCCCGAATCGATCAGATCGTGCGGCAGCAGAACGATGAGCGACAGGATCGCAGTCAGCGCGATGACCGCGAAATAGCCTGGAAGGATTCGCCTGCACCGGCGAACCCAGAACTCCTTCAACGAGAAGTCCGATTTCAGGCACAGGCCTGTGATCAGGAAGCCGGAGATCACGAAGAAGATGTCGACCCCGACAAACCCGCCGGGCATGAACTCCCGGTCCGCATGAAAAAGGACGACCGGAATCACGGCGATAGCGCGAAGCCCATCGATGAAGTCGAAGTAGGTCTTGCGGCCGCTGCTGCTGTTCATACGCTCACGCCCCCCGCGATCTTGGTTCGATGCCATCCCTTGCTTCGGCAGCGCCGGTCGCCCGATTCGCCGCCCGGTCGGCTATATACGATGCAGACGCCCAAATAATCGTTTTGCGCTGCAACGATTCGTTGAACCGGTCTGCTGTGCCCATGGCGTCAGAAACGGTCAACGTTCAAATGTCGGATCCGAATCCAAAAACTGTACCGGAATTGCCAACATTCTATGAAACGAACGGCTTGTTCGGTGCCAAACGCTAGTAAAAGGTCGACGCCGATCTCGCGTTAAGCTTAATTACGCGGTTGATCCGTTCCCGCCATGGTGGCGAGTTCTGTAGGGCAACTCAGGCTCTGAACATCGCGATTAACGATTAATCGGGGTAGAACCCAGGCGCGTGGCGTAGTATGGCGCTGCCTGTCCCGGCTACCAGCTCGAGCGGTGTAACGATGCGTATCTATGGCTGCCCGGTGCATATTGCCTGCTTCAAAGGCGTGTGCTGTTTTCCGGCAGTGGCGGGCACGCCATGACGCTTTCGTCGTCGGCATCGAGTCGCTCACGCCTTAACGTCGCCTCCCTGACATCAGGAGGCTGGAACACCCTTGCCGGTCATGCACTGCTGCTCATCGGCATCGCGTCCATTGTGATACCCACTTTGCTGCGGCTCGCGGAGATAAGCTGGGCGACAGAAGCCGGCGCGCATGGGCCTATCGTTCTGGCCACGGGGGTCTGGCTGATCTGGCACGACAAGGCCAAGCTGGCGGACGGCACCATGCCGCCGCTGGGTCTCGGGATCGTCATGCTGACTGTGGCGCTGCTCTTCTACTTCGCGGGGCGCGTGGCCGGTGTGATGATGGTGGAGGGGCTGGCCGCAATCGCGATATGCGTGATCGCCGCCTATCTGTTCGTCGGCGCCCGGGTCATTGCCCGCTTCGGCTTCCACATCTTCTACCTCTGCTTCATCGTCTCGCCGCCGGAAAACTGGGTGTTCGTGGCAACCCGCCCGCTGAAGACGGCGCTCTCCGACTGGGCGGTGGATCTGTTGAGCTTTCTGGGGCTGCCTGCCGCGCAGGCGGGAACCACGATCTTCATCGGCTTTTACCAGCTTCAGGTGGCGGCCGCCTGCTCGGGTTTGAACTCGATGATCGGCATCACCGCTATCGGCGCATTCTACATCTATATCCGTCATGGTGCGGACACGGCCTATGCACTGTTAATGGCGGTGCTGATCCTGCCCTTCGCAATGTTCATCAATTTCCTGAGGATCATCGCTCTCATCCTTCTGACCTACTGGATGGGTGACGGCGCGGCGTTCCAGTTCGGCCATGATTATGGCGGGCTGTTCACATTCGCTCTCGCGCTCGTCGTGCTCATGGTGTTCGACGCCGTTCTGCACCCGATGGTCAACACGCTCAGAAGGCGATCGCATGCACGAGGCTGAGTCCGAAAACATGCCACGGCCCGCACCGGCGATCGGCCGACGCGAGTTCATCGTGGGCGCACTTCTTGTCGGTGCTGCGGGCATCACCTTCGCCCGCCTGCCGCGCACTGCCGTCATCGGCTTGCGGCAAGGCGACATGGACAGCGCCGTTCCCCGAACCATGGGAGCGTGGCGGATGATCCCGCCGCCCGAAAACATGATCTTGCCGCCCGAGGACGAGCGGATGGCCGCCGCCCTGTACGACGACCAGCTCATGCGGACATATGAGAATGACAGGGCCCAGCAGGTCATGCTGCTGGTCGCCTATGCGCGTTCGCAAAGCAGCATGCTGATGGTTCATCGACCCGAATCCTGTTACCCGGGATCGGGCTTCACCATCACCTCCAACGAGCCGGTAGCGATCCCGGTCGCTTCGGGCCTTTCGATCAACGGCCGTTTTCTGACGGCTGAAATGGAAGGCCGGATCGAACAGGTGCTGTACTGGACCCGGTTTGGCGATGATCTACCGACCGATTGGGACGCTCAGCGCCAGTCGATCGCAGTGCAGGGCCTGAAGGGATTGATCCCCGACGGCGCTCTGGTGAGGATGTCGATCATCTCGCCCGATGCGGCGGGGTCACTCAAGCTGCTGCAGGGCTTCGCTGCGGGGATGATACGGAGCGCGGGGCCGGAAGGCCGCGGACTTCTGGTCGGACCCGCTAACCGCGGGGACGGAATGGCTTGAGCAAATAGATAAGATACATCAGCACAGCGACTATCAATGCGACAGCAATATAAGTATAGCCATTGTTGCCCAACTGATTGGCGATGGCGCATCCAATCGTCGGAGGTAGATAGTGCCACATTGTGTCACCCGGATCGTCCTGCATCGACCGCTGCAGAAACAAGACGGCGATCGCTGCGAAAATCGCTACCGTTAGCCAGTCGAATACCGTTTCCATAGCACCCGCATAGCCTTGTTCGTCATGTAACGAAAGCCTCTTGAAAAGATGAAACAGCACGATTCGCGAAATCACCCATTTCGCTCGCGGCCGATTGCCATGCCCTTTCTTGCTTTGGCGTTGAGCCTTTCCCTATCCGCATGTGGCGAACGCAAGCCCGAAGGCCAGACCGCAGCGGTGGTCAATGGCCAGCCGATCACCGAGACCGAGGTGGACGTGGAAATGGCCTCTTCGCAGGACAAGACCATCACCCGCGAACGTGCGCTCAGCACATTGATCGATCGCGCGCTGCTGCTCGAAGAAGCGAGGGAACAGAAGCTGGACCAGCGCCCGCAGTACACGCTGCAGCTCAAGCGCATGGGGGATATCCTGCTGGCCCAGAGCTATGTGGAGACCCTATCCGGCGGATCGGGCAATGCGGTGAGCGATGTGGAGGTCAACTCCTTTCTCGCTGCGCATCCTGAAATCGGACCCAATCGTCGCCAGATCACGCTCAAGCAGGTGATCTACAAGGATCAGCCCCAACTGCGTGGCGATCTGGAGGCGGCGAAGACTTACGACGATTTCGTTGCTGTGCTTCGGGCGAATGATGTCGAATATGAGGAAGGCAGCACCAGCTTCGATACCGCCATCGCGTCGGAAGGAATGCTGAAGGCGTTAAGCTCAGCCGAGCCGGGTGAGCCTTTTGTCCTGGTGAGCGACGGCCAGGCGCTGGCGAGTGCGTTGGACAAGGAAGTGCCGGTCACGACAACCCTTGAGGAGCAGATCCAGATTGCTCGTGGACGAATGAAGCAGCAGTCTGTCGGGAGCCTGCTAGATCGGCTCATGCAGTCGCGGAAAAAAGAAGCCAAAATCGAATATGCTCCGAAGTACAAGCCGGGTGCGGCAAAGGATGGCAAACAGGCCGCCCCGGCCAGCTAAGGTCTAAACCGACGCAGACTCATCTCGTCCGCGCTCAACGTCGTGCCTTCGCGAAAGCCGGGATCCAGAACCACCAAATGCAGCGCTGGGAGCTCTGGGCCGCAGTGAGTTATGTGCCTCGCCGCTGTGCTCGGCGACGCACGGTGCACGGTCGTGATTCAGCCTGGAATTAAACTGTCATGGCGGCTTGCACGGGCTGAGCCGGACGAATCTGCGGTGGGGGTGGGTTCGGGAGCCTTGTTCTGTACAGATGAGAAACGGGCATAGCGGCGGCGCTGCGACGCTTCGGCTCAAGTTGCAGTAGTCTGGAGTTCACCGCCTGCTCCTCCGTAGGGGAAAGGAACAGCGGGTATAGCGACCGCATGCTCTGTGCGCGGCTGCCGCTGGTGTGCTTTGCGATCAGCTTGGCGATGTTCGAAACGCTGAGCCACATGAGCTGGGACGGCGCGTTGACCTTCTCATTCGTTTTCAGTTCACCCACGGGCTCGAAATCCAGCATCATCTGGTAGAAGCGCCGGTGCCGAGGATTGACCTCGATGAACAGGTCGGTGCAGTTATAGCGCATCTTCCCGTAGATGAAGACGACATGAAAGAGCGATGCGAGCAGTTCGCGCGAAGGCAGTTCGGTGTCGAACGCCAATTTGGTAAGTTCGCATACCATTGCGCCTGGCTGGCTGCGGAACCGGTCGATGTCTTCGCGGAAGATGGCGTCGGCGGCGAGGCCCTTTTCGGAGTCAACGCATAGCGTAATCGTTCCGATCACATCGCGATCGTCGGCCATGGCGACGAATGTGGAATGCGCCTCGTGCCTCGGTATGACATGACTGCTGCCATATCCGCGCCAGGAGTACATTCTGTTGATCAGGTCTTCGGCCTGCTGGCGCTCTCCCTCGCTTTCGGCGAGCCGCATCGTGACCTCGCGATCGTTCGCGGCCGGCGGCCATGCCAGGGGAGGATAATTGATGGAGTCGGGAACAATTTCTTGTGATCGAACATTGGGTTGAGGAACGGTACTGAGGAAGCTGTCCTTGTGGCGGTGAAATGACATCGATTCCCTCACGCTGCGCTTGTGCGGCAAAACGCTGCGACCCTCCCAGACCGGCATTGGCGTTTCTCTAAGGGTCACGGTTGTTCGCGCATTAATGGTCTTTTGACGCGCGTCGTTCGCGAACCGGATGGGTCACAGTCGATGACGCGCCATTGACCCGCCGCCGCGGCGATAGGATCTGCGGATTGTCTTATGTCAGTCACTGATGCGCCCCCCGGGTCTGGATGCCCGCCAAGCACGACGTTAACCAATTCCTGTGACAGCACTAGGAACGCAGTCGGGCAAAGCGGCGAACTGTGCATCCTATCCATCCAGTCGAAAATAGATCAGATTACAGGGAACTTTTGACGGCTTCCGGCGTGCGCGCGACCTATCGTCGTTTGATCCTGAATGAGGGGGAGGGGCTCGCGCTCAGCGCTTATCGACCTTGACGGTTCAATTTAGACCCGGTTCTGAAACGCCTCGGACGACGCCGCACGCAAGAAAAAAGCCGCCGGTCGAAACCGGCGGCTTTCTCAGGAGGCCGATATGGCCGGTAGGGTTCAGGCGTAGGTGACGCGAACCGCGGTCTTGCGAGCGCGCCGAGCGGCAAAGCCGACCGCGCCGATGCCGAGGATCATCAGAGCCCAGGTGGTCGCTTCCGGAACAGCGGCAGCGAACGAAACGGTACCGGTGTAGGTGTTGGTACCGTTGACCGTGCCGATAACCCGGATGGTGTTGTAGTTCACGAGGTCACCAACGATCGGGATCAGAGCAGCCGAGAACTGCTGCGTGGTGCCGGTCGTGTTCACAGTGATGTCACCACCGAGGAACGAGAACGTCTGACCGATGGTGTTCGTGATGATCACGTCGGTGATCGTGATCTGAGCCAGGCTCGACACGAACGTCGTGGTGATCGAACCGCTGCCCGTTCCGCTAACCGGAAGGCGGAAACGGAAGGTGTCGTCGAAGCCCGGCGCACCAACAGTGTGACCGAACGCAGCGGTCACAGAGCTGAAGCCCGGCAGAGCGCTGGTGGTGAAGAAGAAACCACCTTGCGCGGCGTTCGCAACGTTCTGATCAATGTCGAAGGTAGCAGCACTTGCCGCCGGGGCAAATGCAAGTGCCAGAGCGGTAGCAATACCGCCAAGCGCAATTTTGTTCATAAAGCCTCCTTTTATTTGAACCCTCGGTTCAAACCATTTAAACATCTCCGCCCTGAAAAGTTCCAGAACAGAATTCTTGCAACTTGGCGACCTGTTCTTTCAAGCGCCGCCACTTTTATTGAGGACAACGCCGGACGTCGGTTTTGCCTCGCTTCGGTGGCGACCCTTAACCCGTTATTAAGAGGCTGCATATCCCATGTCGCGTTGCAGCACAAGTCCCTCCGGTTTTCATGCGGCGCGCAATTCCGAAAAATAAACTTGAGAAAACAACCGCTTGCTGGAAGTTCTTCGCCGCGAGTAGGGCCTGTGCCGAATCGGAACAGGCCAGTTGGCGATTGTGAAGGGCGTTTTCGCTGCGCTTGCCCACGGATTCGCGCGGGATTCGGGCCATTTGCCGCTCGTGGGATGTGAGCGCCAGGTGCCTGCCGAATGGATCGTCGACATTTCGTTGTGACCCGCGTCGCGTAGAGTGTCGCCGTTCTTGACGTGCCGGTTTACCGCCGCCGCCGGGGGCGGTATGAGGCCCCGCAATGCCAGCGCGGAGTGGTCCTTGGGGCGAGGGCTGCCGTCTGCGGTACATCGACCGGGACTTCGCCTCGCAGACCATCCGGGGAATTGGTGCAGGGTGTGAAGAATCGGCCGATCGTCTTCCTGTCGACCCATCCCTCGGGCGGAATCCGCGAGCTGTGGATCAATCTCGCCGAGGGGTTTCGTCTGGCGAGTGAGGACGCAAGGCTTGTCGCTTTCTATCCGGCCCCGTCGCAGCCCGCCGGGACCGGCGCGATCCCCTGGCATCATTTCCTTCCCGCGCGCCCACGCGGCGCGAAGGGTCAATTGCAACTGCTCGGCGCGATCGCCCGCTGGCTGCGCAGCGAACGGCCGCACGCGATCGTCACCGCCATGCCCGCCGCCAACGCCATGGTGCCGATCCTCGCGCGGATATTCAGTCCTCGCACCCGCATCATCACATCGCATCATTCGCCGGTGGACACGCACAGTCCGCTGTTCAACGCCCTCGACGGCCTTGCCGGCAGCCTGGCGAACGTCGCGGCCGTGGTCAGCGTTTCCGAGGCGGTGAGCCAATCTCTCGTAGCAAAATCAGGTGCTTATCGGGCGAAGCGGCGCGTGATTCACAACGCTTTGCCTCCTGCCATTGAAACGATGCTGGACCGCATGGCACCCCCGCTGCCGCGTGAGCGCCCGCTGCGGCGTCGGCTCGTCGCGACCGGCCGGCTCGCCTATCAGAAGAATTATCCCATGCTGCTCGATGCCATGGCCCGTCTGACGGACGTGGAACTGGACATTGTGGGGGTCGGCCCCGACGAAGCCGATCTGCGCGATCAGGCGGCGCGGCTTGGCTTGTCCGGTCGCGTCCATTTTCATGGGTTCATGCCGCGCGAAGACGCGCTCTCCATTCTGGCGCAGGGCGACGCCTTCGTTCAGGTCAGCCGGTTCGAAGGGCACAGCCTCGGCCTGATCGAGGCGGCGCGGGTCGGCCTTCCGCTGATCGTATCCGACATCCCCGTCCAGATCGAAGCCATCACCGCCCGCGACGGCGAACGGTGCGGCGTGGCGGTGCCGCTCGACGATTCTGAACAGCTTGCACTCGCCATTGAGCGGCTGTTCGGCGATACGGCGCAGTACGGTCTGTGGAGCGCCCGCAGCCGGCGGATCGCGGAGGAGGCAGCCTTCGCCGATGTGATGGGAAGATATGGCGATGTCATCGGCTGACAGGAGCGCTGCGGCAGCGCGCCGGCGAGAGCCGCTGCTGATGCTCATCACAGGCCGCTGGCTGATGTCGGGGCCTACGCCGGTCCTGCGCGACTGGGCGGCGCAGGCAGCCATCGGCATCCTGTTCTTCATGATGGTGATAGGGACCAAGCCGTTGCAGGTCCGGGTCGCCTCGATGGCGTCGGCGGAGGGCGACCCGACCCGGCAGATCCTTTACATGGCCGCGCTCGCGCTGCTCCTGCTCGCCTCGGATGTCCACCGGCGGCCGCAGCGCCTGCTTGTGTTCCCCATCAGCATCGCGGTCCTGCTGCTGTGGTGCGCCCTCAGCGTCCGCTGGGCGATCGATCCCGACATTTCGGCCCGCCGTCTGATCCTGACGGTGATGATTATGTGGACGATCTTCCGGGCTGTAGGCGAGTTGGGCTACGCCAAGGCGCTGGCGACCATAAGGCTGATGCTGGCGATCGCGCTGGTGCTGAACTTCGTCGCGGTGCTGGTCAGTCCTGCCGCCATCCATCAGTTCGGCGAGAGGGTCGATCCGAATCTTGCCGGCGACTGGCGCGGATTTCTGATGCACAAGAATTTCGCGGGCGCGCTGTGTGCGCTGACCGTCATCTTCTTTATGTTTGACGGGCGGCATTTCCGGGGCTGGAGTAGGTTCAACCGGTGGCTGATGGTGGCAGGCGCGACCTTCTTCCTCGTGATGACGACCTCGCAAACCTCGATCAACATGCTGATCGTGGCGATAGCGGCAGCCGCAGTCTATGGCTTCTATTCGCCGAGCTATCGCGTTCTTCTGGTGCCGGTTGCGACGATTGCCATCGCGGTCATCGTCTGGGCCGTCGATGCCCATTTCGACCAGATCGTCGCGCCGCTGTCGGGCAGCGATCCGACCGTCCTGACCGGACGGGTCGTGATCTGGCCTGTCCTCCTGGCATTCGCCCGCGACCATCTCCTTCTCGGGGCGGGGTTCAATTCCTTCTGGAACATCGGCCCCGATGGCCCCGTGTTCCGCTATAATGATGACTGGGTGACCGAGCAGATGTCGGGCCATAATGGCTATCTGGACCTGCTCGTCACCATCGGGCTGCCCGGTCTCGCGCTGGCGGTGGTCGCGCTGGTCCTGCTCCCGACCCTGCGCCTGCTGGTAAGCACCCGGATTCCGCGTCAGACGGCCAAGATGCTCTTCGCCGCAGTGATTTTTTGCGCCGGGCACAACTTTACCGAATCTAGCTTTCTCGACCGTGATATGCTTGTTCAGGTCATGCTGATGTTTACGCTTGCTCTGCTACATGTCACCGGAGGCGGGCGACGGCCGTGGAGCAAGAAGACACCCGTCATGTACCCGATGGTCTATCCGTACCAGCGCTAAGGAACTGTACCCAGTGGACACAGGTGCATCCAAGAACGACGCGCAGCGGCGCAAACGCCCGGCGCAACACGGCATCCTGATTGCCTGTTTCTATGTCTTTCTCACCATGGTGCTGACCAGCCCGATCATGGTGGAAGGGGAGGGGCCGCTGACCGGCGACGGCAACATCTTCCGCCAGGTGATGTACACGGCGTTGCTGGGCGTGGTCGTCTATGCGGTGCGACCGCGCGAGGACATCACCCGGCTCTGGTGCGTGCCCGTGCCGCTGCTGATTGCGCTCGCCTATTGCGCGTTCACGCTGACATGGTCGCTCGCGCCCGGGATCGGCATCAGGCGGCTTGCGCTGACGGGGCTGGTGATCTGGACTATCTTCCTGATCGTCTCCCAACTCGGCTATTCGCGCGTCGTGCCGGCGATTCGCATCGCGTTGGTTGCGCTTCTCGTCGCCAATTTCCTGGCGGTATTCGTCGCTCCAGAATTCGGCATTCACCAGATCAACAACGCGTTCGACAAGCATCTGGTGGGGGCCTGGCGTGGCGTGATGATGCAGAAGAATTTCGCGGGCGCGGTCTGCGCCATCACGATCCTGTTCTTCCTTCTCGACGCAGAGAAGGTCGCGTCCTGGATCAGGGGTGTCGTGGTTGTGGCTGCGGCGGTTTTCCTGTGGTTCTGCGAGTCGCGGACCTCGGCGGGTGTCGCCGTCGCCGCGCTGGCGGGCGGCCTCGTGTACATGCTGCCCTCGGCCAAGCATCGCAAGTTCCTGGTCCCGGCCTTCCTCACGGCGCTCATCCTGTTCATGATCATGGGCGGGCTCTTGAAAAATCCCATCGAGGTGGCGCTCGGCGATCCTGAATCGTTTACCGGCCGCGGGCGAATCTGGCAGGCACTCTGGGCCTATTCGCAGGACCATCTGATGACCGGCACCGGTTATGGGTCGTTCTGGAATATTGGCCTGCAAAGCCCCGTCTATCGCTATGCAAAGGGCTTTGTGACGACGATCACTGCGGGCCACAACGGTTATCTTGACCTGCTCGCGTCGGTCGGCCTGCCGGGCCTTCTTGTCATATTGTTCGCCTGTGTCGTCCATCCGCTGTCGCAACTGCTCGTGAGCTCGCGCGTGGGACGCCAGCAGGGTGCCTTGCTCGCGGCGCTGCTGACCTTCTGCGTGGGGCATAATGGAACCGAGTCGAGCCTGTTCGACCGCGACACGATCGTTCAGGTCTTTCTGATGCTCACCGTCGCGCTGATTGCCGCTCTTGCGACGTCGCGCCGCACCGGGAGCAGTGATGTGACCAGGCTGTGGCACGACCTCGGGATGCGAAGCGCCGAAGCGTGATTCATCTCTTGCGTTACGGCATGGCCGCCGTCGGTCCGTTCGGAGCGGCGGGGGCGCAATTCCTGCTGTCGCTGGTGCTTCTGCACGCCCTCTCGACCGGCGATTTCGGCAGCTATTCGTTCCTGCTCGTCACGTCCATCCTGTCAGCGGGCCTATCGACCGCGCTGTTCGGTGCGCCGCTTCTCGTTCTCGTCAACCAGCTCGACGGTGCCGCGCGCGAGGACACGATTCGAACATTGTTTTCGGCGGTGTTCGCCTTCAGCGCGGCGGCGGTCGGGGTCATGCTGACGATGGCGCTTCTCCTCGACGTGGCGCTGGTGCCCGCCATGCTGTTCGCGGTTTACGCGGCGCTTTACCTGTTCCGATGGTATGCCCGCTCCTATGCCTATGCGGTGGGCCACCCGCGCCGGACGATGTGGTCGGACATCGCCTATACGGTGGCACTGCTCGTGGGGACCGCTGCGATCTGGTGGAAGGACGACGTCGCCCTCACGGAAATCTATCTGTTGCTCCTTGTGAGCGCGGGGGTCGGCATGATCCCATTCGGGTTCGACTATCTCGGCCGCCAGTTCCGCGATCTGTCGATTCGCGGCCTGGGCCGCTATCGCCCGATTTGGCGCGCGCATTCGAGCTGGTCACTGGTCGGGGTCGTATCGACCGAGGCGACGGTCAACTGCCATGCCTATATCGTGACCGCCATCGCCGGCCCGGCGGCGTTCGCGCCGGTTGCCGCCTGCGCGCTGCTGCTGCGACCGCTCGCCGTCGCGACCAACGCCCTCACCGAGTTCGAGCGCGCGCAGATGGCGCGCCATGTGCGTGCGGGCGACCTGGACGACCTGCGCCGCTCGATGCGGCGGTTCCGCATGGCGCTGACCACCATCTGGGCGCTGACAACGGGCACGGCTGCGCTGTTGCTCATCCAGGCACCGCGGCTCGTCTTTCCCGAGAAATATGAATTATCCGATCTGGTCCTCGGTGGCACCTTGTGGATGATCGCCGGACTGGTACGAATGATCCGCGGGCCGGAAAGCGCACTGCTGCAGGCTGCGGGGGAGTTCCAGTCGCTGGCGCGGGCGAGCCTCGGGTCCGCCGGAGTCTCGATGGGTGCCGTCGTCATCCTTCTCTTGACGGCGGGGCCGATCTGGTCAGTGGCGGGGCTGGCGCTTGGTGACCTCAGCTACGCGATATTAACCATGCGTACGGCACAGCACTGGCTGAATCGCAGCGCAGCATCGCGCAGGCAGGCCACGGAAGCGGACATCGCGTTGAGAAAGGTCATGCAGTGACGGACGGCAATGTGATCAATGTGACGACGCCGCGGCCCCGGGTCAGCGTGGTGATCCCGACGCTCAATCGGGCACATCTTGTCGGGCGGGCGATCGAGAGCGTGCTCGCGCAGACCATGAGCGACATCGAAGTCGTCGTGGTCGTCGATGGCGTCGATCCCGCGACGGTCGAGGTGCTTGACCGGCTCGTGGCGGCGGACAATCGCCTGCGCTACATCGTTCACCAGACGTCGCGCGGTGCCGGCGCAGCACGCGATGCGGGGGCCGACATCAGCCGTGGCGAGTGGGTCGCCTTCCTCGACGATGATGACGAGTGGCTGCCCGAGAAGCTGGAGCGCCAGCTCGCCATCGCCCCCGCCGACCGCAAAGCGGTGCTGATGACCCTTTCCCGGGTCGTCACGCCCGAGAGCGAGTTCATCCGGCCGAGCCGCATCCATGCGGGCGACGAACCCGTCGACGAATGGCTGTTCGCGCACGGCACATGGCTGCGCGGGGGGCAGGCGTTCCTCCAGACATCGTCGCTGATGTTCCCCAGGGAGATGCTCGACAGGCTCCACTTCACGGACACGAAGCAGCATGAAGAATGGGAGTTGGTGATCCGTGCGGTCAAGCAGCACGGATATCGCCTGCTGACCGCGCCGGAGCCGGTCGTCATCCATTATTTCGATCCGCGGCAACCATCGCTCAGCGCCAAATATACCTGGCAGAATTCGCTGGCCTGGGCCGACGGGGTAGGGGATTTGCTTACGCCCAAGGCCTATGCCGGCTTCTGCCTGATCGTCACCGCGCGTCTTGCGGCAAATCAGGCGCGGCGAAGCGGCGCACTGCCGCTGCTGAAGGCGGCATTCCGCAAAGGGCGGCCGACAGTGCCGCAGCTGCTGGTGTTCGCACTGCTGTGGCTGCTTCCTCACGACCTGCGCGCCAGGGCGCGGTCCGTGACGCACGGGCGCACCAAACTCTCCACCAGCCAGGCCTGACGGCTGAAGACACAAGGATCTGACATGTTTCGCAAACGGGTTCTGGTTACGGGCGGTGCCGGGTTTCTGGGCTCGCACCTGTGTGAGCGGCTGATCGAGCAGGGACATGACGTCCTGTGCGTCGACAATTACTATACGGGGCGGCGGTCCAACATCGAACATCTGTTGTCCAACCCGCGTTTCGAGACGATGCGTCACGACATCACCCAACCGCTGCTGGTGGAGGTCGACCAGATCTACAATCTGGCCTGTCCCGCATCGCCGGTTCATTATCAGTTCGACCCCGTACAGACGCTCAAGACCTGCGTTCACGGATCGATCAACATGCTCGGCCTTGCCAAGCGGACGCGGGCCCGGATATTCCAGGCATCGACGAGCGAGGTCTATGGCGACCCGCTCGTCCATCCGCAGCCCGAAAGCTATTGGGGACACGTCAACCCGCTGGGCCTGCGCTCCTGCTATGACGAGGGCAAGCGCGCGGCGGAGACCTTGTTCTTCGACTATAACCGCCAGCACAATGTCGCTGTCCGCGTCGGCCGCATCTTCAACACCTACGGGCCGCGCATGCACCCCGATGACGGGCGCGTCGTCTCCAACTTCATCATCCAGGCGCTGCGGAACGACGATATCACCATCTATGGTGACGGGTCGCAGACGCGGTCCTTCTGCTATGTCGACGACCTGATCGAAGGCTTCCTGCGCATGATGGATCAGGACGCCGACATCGGTCCGATCAATCTCGGCAATCCGCACGAGTTTTCGATTCTCGAGCTTGCCGAGATCACCCTCGAGATCACGGGGTCGCGCTCGAAGATCGTGCGGCTGCCGCTGCCCGCCGACGATCCGCGTCAGCGCCAGCCCGACATCACCCGCGCGCGCTCGGTCCTCGACTGGGAACCGAAGATCCAGCTTCGCGAAGGTCTGGAAAAGACGGCTGGATATTTCGAGCGGGTGATCAGCGGCGAAATTCTGGTCTGATCCGCGGCCGGCGAGACGAAACAAAACGAGGCAAGGGGCGGGGGCTCCCGGATAACGGCCGCAGGGGGTGTGGCATATGTCGTTGGTCGACACATATCATCTTGGCATTGAAACGATCATCCACTGGTCGAGCGCCAGCGACAAGATGCTGCACCAGACGATCGGTCTGGCGCTGTATGTCGCGTCCTGCGCGGTGTGGGGCGGACGCAGGGGATCGCGCTACGGCCTTGCCATCATCCTCGCCGCCGAGACCGTCAACGAGCTGATGGACTGGGCCTATTATGGCCAGGTGAACTGGCCCGACCTGGCCGGGGACTATTTCGCCACGATGTTCTGGCCGGTGGCGCTGGCTCTGGTCGCTCGCCTGCCGCCGCTTCGCTCCACTGCCATGTCGGGCAGGCGGAGCACTGGCAGCAGCAGGCGGAGCGGGTCCAATATGCCGGACAGACGCTATCGACGCGCCTGACCTGCCGGTCGATCAGAACAGCAGGAAGTCGTTGGCGGTCAGCGTTCCATTGACCTTCAACTGTGCAATCAACACGGCGTTCTGGCTGCCATTGCCGTCCGCGTCATAATAGAGCGCACCGGCCTTCGCATCGAACAGCAGATGGTCGTCATGATCCTGCGCCACGGACCCACGGACGAACTGGTCGGCGCTCAGGGTGCCGTGGTTGCCGAGTACGGTGAAGATGTCATGGTCGAGGTGGATCTTGTCCTTGCCTGCGGCAAAGCCGGAGATCCTGTCGACATCCTTGCCGATCGCGGTCTCGAAATAGAAGTGGTCCTGGCCGGTTCCCGCCTTGAGAATGTCCGACCCCGCGCCGGCATGGAAGTGACTGGTAGCGGGCGTGCCGGTGATGATGTCATCGC
>CAZHGR010000060.1:0-18279 GCA_964532255.1 uncultured Sphingobium sp. | reverse complement strand
CAAGCTGATCGCGTTCGAGAGCGTCTATTCGATGGACGGCGATGTCGCGCCGATCGCAGCGCTCTGCGACCTCGCCGACGAGTTCAATGCGCTGACCTATTGTGACGAGGTGCATGCGGTCGGCATGTACGGCGCACGCGGCGGCGGCATCACCGAGCGTGACGAGGTCGCCCATCGCGTCACCATCATCGAAGGTACGCTGGGCAAGGCGTTCGGGGTGATGGGCGGCTACATCGCCGCCGACAAGGTGATCGTCGACGTTATCCGCTCCTATGCGCCGGGCTTCATCTTCACGACATCGCTGTCGCCCGTTCTGGTCGCGGGCGTGCTCGCCAGCGTTCGTCATCTGAAGGCGTCGAGCGTGGAACGCGAAGGCCAGCAGGCTGCCGCCGCCACCCTCAAGCGGCTGATGCGCGATGCCGACTTGCCGGTGATGGATTCGACCACGCACATCGTGCCGCTGCTCGTCGGCGACCCGGTCAAGGCCAAGCGGATCAGCGACATATTGCTCGTCGAATATGGCGTATATGTGCAGCCGATCAATTATCCGACCGTGCCGCGCGGCACCGAACGGCTCCGTTTCACCCCCGGCCCCGCGCACAGCGAGGACATGATGGTCGAGCTGGTCGAGGCGCTGAGCGAAATCTGGAGCCGGCTCGAGCTGGAGCGGCGCAGGGCCGCCTGATCGGTCACGTCGGGACTATCCTTACCGCATCGCTAACCCGCGTCGGGTAGAGCCTGTAAACCGCACGACCGCCATGAAGGGCGTCCAGAAAAGGACACCGCCATGAGCATTTCGGGAATCGCAGGTTCGGGCATGGCAGCCGCCATGGCCCGGATGACGGCAAGCGCCGCCAATACCGCCAATGCCGATAGCGTCGGCCCGGTCCCCTCCAAGGGTCCGCCGATTCAGTTGCTCGGAGGCCCTCAGCCCGACCGCCCACCCATCCAGATGCTCGGCGGAGCCGAGCAGCAAGGCCCGACGATCCAGTTGCTGGGGGGCCCGCCGGTCGATTCGCCGTCGGTTTATCAGCCCCTCCGGGTCGAGCAGACGTCCACCGCCGGGGGGGGCACGGCAGCCAGCTACCGATCGGTCAGTCCAGGCTACACATTGCGCTATGCGCCCGAATCGCCCTTCTCCGATGCGAGCGGGATGGTCGCCGCACCGAAGGTCGATCTGGCGCAGGAGGCGGTCGAAAGGCTGTCGGCGGGCCTCGCCTATCAGGCCAATGCGCGCGTTCTGGGCGCGGTGACCGAACAGGAGCGGATGACGATCACGCTGCTGGGCTGATGCAGGGGTCAGCCGAATATCGATAGGTTGAGGGGCTCGCTCGGACCGAACCAGATGACGTGCGCGCTGTGATCCGCCAGATCGTCGCCGGTTTCCGCATGCGCAAAAATGGTCAGCGAGCCCCGGTTCACGGCTGCCCATTCGGCGAAACGCCCGAACACACCCGGTGCCAGCGTGAGCTGGCAACTGCCGCGCGGGTGCGGGCCCACGGGCACGACATGAAAGCGTCCCACCCGCACGTCGAAGGCAGCCCGCGCGCGCTCCGCCAGCGCCCTGGCATCCTCCACCTGATCGCTGTCGAAATAGATGTGGGCATGAAATTCGGAAGCGTTGGTCATGGGGCAAGCATCGGCGAATCCCGGCCGCCATGCAAGAACCGCCGCAGCCGCCGACGCTCCGAAACCGCACTGCCATTGCCCTGTCGCATCGGGGACCTATATGGACCCCTCTTCCTAGGTCCTGACAGGAGCGTGCATTGAGCAAGGTACTGGTGATCGGAGCCGGCGGCGTCGGATCGGTGGCGGTTCACAAGATGGCGATGAACCCCGACATCTTTCCCGACATCGCGCTGGCCAGCCGCCGGGTCGGCAAGTGCGACGCGATCGCCGCTTCGGTCAAGGAGCGCACCGGGCGCGACATCATCACCGCCGAGGTCGATGCCGACAATGTCGACGAGACAGCGATGCTGATCGACACGCTGAAGCCGGACCTCGTCGTCAACCTCGCGCTTCCGTATCAGGACCTGACGATCATGGACGCCTGTCTGAAGACGGGCGTGAACTATCTCGACACCGCGAACTACGAACCGCGCGATGACGCGCATTTCGAATATAGCTGGCAATGGGCCTATCAGGACCGCTTCAAGGACGCCGGGCTGATGGCGCTGCTCGGCTCGGGATTCGACCCCGGCGTGACCAGCGTGTTCGCGACCTATCTCAAGAAGCACTATCTCGACACGATCGAGACGCTCGACATTCTCGACTGCAATGGCGGCGACCATGGCCAGCATTTCGCGACCAACTTCAATCCGGAAATCAACATCCGCGAAGTGACCGCTCCTGCCCGGCATTATGAGAATGGCGAGTGGGTTACGACCCCCGCGCTGTCGACCAAGCAGAGCTTCGATTTCGAGGGCGTCGGCCCTAAAAACATGTACCTCATGTATCATGAGGAGCTGGAGAGCCTCGCGAAGCACCTGCCCGAGATCAAGCGCATCCGCTTCTGGATGACGTTCGGCGATGCCTATCTCAAGCATCTGGAAGTGCTGCAGAACGTCGGCATGACGCGGATCGATCCGGTCATCTACAACGGGCAGGAAATCATCCCGCTCCAGTTCCTGAAGGCGGTGCTGCCCGAACCGGCGAGCCTCGGCCCGACCACCAGGGGCAAGACCAATATCGGCGACATCGCGACCGGCACCAAGAACGGCCAGCCGCATACTTATTATATCTACAATATCTGCGACCATGAGGACGCCTATGCCGAAACGGGCAATCAGGCGGTCAGCTATACCACCGGCGTCCCGGCCATGATCGGCGCGGCGATGATGCTGACCGGCGCCTGGAAAGGCGAAGGCGTGTTCAACATGGAACAGATGGACCCCGATCCGTTCATGGACATGCTGAACAAGCACGGCCTGCCATGGCAGGTCGCTGAGCTGGACGGGCCGCTGGGGTTCTGACGACTTGCCCTCTCCCCCTGCGGGGAGAGGGTTGGGTGAGGGGGTCTGGCACGTCGGTGACGACTGTCCGGCCGGAGAGGTCCTCCCCCTCTCCCCACCCCTCTCCCCTCAAGGGGAGAGGGAGTTCATCGATGGAAACCAGAGCCGGCGATCCGGGTGCCTTCGCCCGTTTCGATCTCACCCGCGTCCCCTCCCCCGCCTTCGTCGTCGACGAGGCAGCGGTCAGGCGCAACCTCGCGATCCTGAAGGACGTCCGCGACCGCGCGGGCATACGCATGCTGTCGGCGCTCAAGGCCTTCTCGATGTGGTCGCTGGGCGGCGTCGTGGCGGAGTATCTCGACGGCGTGTGCGCGTCGGGCATCTACGAGGCGAAGCTCGGGCGCGAGGAATATGGCGGGGAGGTCGCGACCTATTGCGCCGGGTACAAGGGCGAAGACCTGCCCGAGATCTGCGCGCTGTCGGACCACATCATCTTCAACAGCCCGATGCAGCATGAGCGGTTCCGGCCGATCCTCGACGCCGCGCGCGCGGACGGTGCCCGGTTCGACGTCGGGCTGCGAATCAATCCGCTCCATGCCGAGGGCGAGGTCGCGAAATACGACCCCTGCCAGCCGCACAGCCGCCTCGGCTTCCCCATCGACCAGCTTCGGACCGAGCATCTCGACGGGCTCACCGGGCTTCATTTCCATTCGCTGTGCGAGCAGGACTTCGTGCCGCTCCGCCGGACGTGGGAGGCGATCGAGTCGCGGCTGATGCCGCATGTGGAGCGACTCGCATGGCTGAACTTCGGCGGCGGGCATCACATCACTCGCGCCGACTATCAACGCGACGACCTCGTCGCCTTCCTTCGCGACGTGCGCGATCGGACCGGCTGCACGCTCTATCTCGAACCGGGCGAAGCCGTGGCGCTCGACGCCGGGATTCTCGTTGGCGAGATCCTCGACGTGATGGACAACGGCATGCCCGTCGCGATCACCGACATTTCCGCGACCTGCCACATGCCCGACGTGATCGAGGCCCCCTATCGGCCCGCGCTTCTTGGCGAACAGCCCGGCGGAGCAGTGACTCGGCTTGGTGGCCCGTCCTGTCTCGCAGGCGACATCATCGGCGACTATGCACTGGGCGATGACGTCCGGCCGGGGCAGCGAATCGCCTTCCTCGACCAGGCGCATTATTCGATGGTGAAGACCAACATGTTCAACGGTGTGCCGCTGCCATCGATCTGGCTGTGGAACAGCGACACCGATGGCCTGCGGGAGGTGCGTTCGTTCGGTTACACCGACTTCAAAAACCGTCTTTCATGACAATTTTGTTACAGGTTTCTTGACCCCTCGGCTTTACAAGCCACGTCTGTCGCCCTATGTGGGCGGTCCGCTGCCCCATGGGACTTCCACCGCAAGGCAGCTTTTTCGACTGCTGTAACTGGCACTGGAGGTCCCTTGAATTGTACAAGCATCATAGCGCGCTGGGGGTAGCCCTCTCCCTCAAACCGGCAGCACCGGTAACGCTCATTCGCCCGCAGGCTGCAGCCCGCGCGGCCCGGTTCTTCGTTGAGAAGTTTCCGGGCAAGTCGCTCTACGCGGTCAAGGCGAATCCGTCTCCTGATCTCCTGAAGACCCTGTGGTCGGCGGGTATCACGCACTATGACGTCGCCTCGATTACCGAGGTGCGGCTGGTGCGCGGCACGCTGCCCAAGGCGAAGCTGTGCTTCATGCATCCGGTGAAGTCCGAGGAAGCGATCGCCGAGGCCTATTTCCAGCACGGCGTGCGCACCTTCTCGCTCGACTCGCTGGAGGAGCTGGACAAGATCGTGCGGGCGACGAACGGCGCGACCGATCTGGAGCTGTGCGTTCGCCTGCGCGTGTCGTCGGACTATGCGCAGCTTAGCCTGGCGTCGAAATTCGGCGTCGATCTGGCCGACGCGACTGAGCTGCTGGTTGCGACTCGTCAGGTCGCCGACGCGCTCGGCATCTGCTTCCACGTCGGCAGCCAGGCGATGGCACCCCATGCCTATGTCCAGGCGATCGAGCGCGTTCGCGCGGCGATCGTCGCGGCATCGGTCACGGTTGACATCATCGATGTCGGCGGCGGCTTTCCGTCGGTCTATCCCGGCATGGAGCCACCGGCGCTCGAGGATTATTTCGGCGCGATCTACCGTGCGGCCGAAAGCCTGCCGGTCAGCTACTCGTCCGAACTGTGGTGCGAACCGGGTCGTGCGCTGTCCGCCGAGTACAGCTCGCTCATCGTCCGCGTCGAGCGGCGACGGGGCCAGGAACTGTACATCAACGACGGTGCCTATGGCGCGCTGTTCGATGCGGCGCACGTCGGCTGGCGCTTTCCGGTCGCGCTGCTGCGGCCCGAGGCCAATGAGAGCGACCTGGAGGCGTTCAGCTTCTACGGCCCGACCTGCGACGACATGGACCATATGACCGGGCCGTTCATGCTGCCCGCCGATGTGAAGCCGGGCGATTATATCGAGATCGGGATGCTCGGTGCGTATGGCGCGGCGATGCGGACCGACTTCAACGGCTTTGCGTCGGACCATGTCTGCGAGGTCGCCGACGAGCCGATGGCCAGCCTCTATCGCGGCGATTCCGAGGTGCCGCAGCGGTCCAACGTGGTCGCCTTCGGCAAGCGCGGCAACTGATCGCTTGACCACTCGTCAAGCATGAAGCAGCCTCCCCCGGACCTGTTCGGGGGAGGTTCTTCATGTCGGCGTCGTTGCTTCAGCCTGTTTTCGTGCTCATCCTGTGGTCGCTGATCATCCTGTTCTGGATGGTCGGGAAGCGACTTCCCGCGATATCGAAAGCCTCGATTCCTGACGAGGACATGGTCGGTGCGCGCGGACAGGATCTCGACCGAATCCTCCCGAAGCGGATCAACTGGCCTGCGCATAACTACGCCCATCTCATGGAGCAGCCCACGCTGTTCTACGCCACCGTGCTGGCACTGGCGGTAGTGGGCCACGCGACAGATCTTACCGTGGGCCTCGCCTGGGCCTATGTGGCCTTGCGGATCGTCCACAGCCTGTGGCAGATTCTGATCAACACCCTTCCGGTGCGCGCCGGCCTGTTCTTCTTGTCAACGCTGGTTCTGATCGTGCTCGCGGCGGACGGCGCAGTCGCCGTCTTCAGCGGCGGGTAAAGCTCGCCGCCAGCTCGACATGGGTCGACCAGCGGAACTGGCCCACGGGCTTGATCCGGTCGATCCGGTATCCCCCGGCGATCAAGGTCACGGCATCGCGCGCGAAGCTTGAGGGATTGCAACTCACATAGACCAGCCGGGGAACGGCGCTGGCCGCGATCTGCGCCACCTGCTCGCGCGCGCCGGCACGCGGCGGATCGAGAATGACCGCCGCGAACCGATCCAGCTCGGCCGGGATCAGCGGGCGACGGAACAGGTCGCGATGCTCGGTAAACAACCGGCCGGGCAACCGGTCTCCGGCGCTCTTTAGAGCCAGCACCAGGTCACGCGACGCCTCGGCGGCATAGACCTTTCGATCCGCCGCGACCCATAGCGCAAAGGTGCCGAGCCCCGCGAACAGGTCCGCGACGAGAGGCGCATCCGCCACCGCGCGCGTGACTTCCGACACCAGCGCCCGCTCGCCCTCCGCCGTCGCCTGAAGGAAGGCGGCTGGCGGATAATGTACCGCATGTCCCGCAAAGCTGACCGTCGCCGGCTCGGGTTCCCAGACCGTCATCGACTCTCCGTCGCCGCCGACGAGCGTGAGACGCGCCAATCCATGCGCCTGCGCGAAGCCGGTCAGAGCCTCCGCCGCCGCCAGCCCCTCGGCACGGACATGCTCTAGCAGCAGGTCGGGTCCCTGTTCGGCAAGGGTGATGACCACATTCGCCGCCTTCTCGACCAGACCGGGACCGCTCAGCAGCCGCCGCAGCGGCTCCACGAGCGCGAACAAGGCGGGATCGAGGAGCGGGCATTGCTTCATGTCGACGATGTGATGACTGCCGGCCTCGCTGAAGCCCAGGACGAGCCGCCGACCGATCCGCACCGCCCTGAGCGATGCGCGTCGACGCGACGACGGCGGCGACACATGCGCCTCCTCGACAATATCGTCCACCGCGATGCCCTGGCCGGCGAGCGCACCGGCGACACGGTCGCGGACATAGCGACCATAGGCGTCGTCCGAGAGATGCTGGAGCTGGCAGCCGCCGCATGTCGGAAAATGACGGCAGGGCGGCGTGACACGATCGGGGCCGTGGATCAGCGCCCCGTCGGCGGCGATCCGGTCGCCCGGCGCGGCGAGCGCGACATGCCGCCCGTCGGCGGTGACACCGTCGCCCTTGGCGGCGATTCGGACGATGATGTCGGGATCGGTCACAGGCGACCTCCCATCGCGGCAGGGATATGGGCGATCAGGTCATCGGCGACGAAAGCCGCACCCGCGCGCCGCGCCGCTTCGCCATGCAGCCACACCGCCTCGCACGCCGCAACGAAGGAATCGCCGCCGACCGCAAGCCGCGCGGCGCACAGGCCCGCGAGCACATCGCCCGTGCCCGCCGTCGACAGCCAGCTCGACGCACCGGCGGAGACCCGGCACCGACCATCGGGAGCCGCGACGATACTGTCATGGCCCTTGAGCACGACAACCGCGCCCGACTGCCGCGCCGCCTCGCGCGCCTGTTCGATGCGATTGCCCTCCATGGCCCCAAACAGCGCCGCGAACTCGCCCGCATGCGGGGTCAGGATCGCGCTGTCGGGCAACGCTTCCGTTCCGACCTCCGCCAGCGCCAGCAAGCCATCGGCGTCGATCACCGCCGCGTGACCGGGCTCCAGCGCTTCGCGCAGCCGCGAAGCCGCTGCTTCGCCCCGGCCGAGGCCCGGACCGATCAGCAACGCAGCGATCCTGCGATCGTCGAGCGCGCCCGGCGTGCGCGACGTCGCGCGAACGATGGCGTGGGACGTGGAATGGATCGCCTGCGCGCCCACCAGACGGACATAGCCTGCCCCGCCCCGCGCCGCCGCTTCGGCGGCGAGCGCGGCGGCGCCTGGCATCGCGCCAGCGACGACCGCGACCAGCCCGCGCGTATATTTATGCGCATCGACGCCCGGAGCCGTCAGATCGGGTGCCGCCAACACACGACACGGCGCATCGCCCGTCTCAAGCCCGATCGGCACGAAAGCCAACCGCCCGCATCGCTCGGCCGAGGGCAGCAGGACATGGGCGGGCTTGAGCGCACCCAGCGCGATGGTGATGTCGAATGCGGGTACGGCGGACAGCGCCACCGCCCGGTCCGTATCCACGCCGCTCGGCACATCGACCGCATAGCTTCGCTGCGCCGCCGCCGCCAGTTCGCACAGCCGCCCGGCGACCGCATCATCGAGGCCGCGCGTGAGGCCGATGCCGAACAGCGCATCGACGATCTGCGAAGCCGGGGCCGCGCTCATCACACCCTCGACCGCCGCGCCCCAATCGGCGCGCGCACGCCGGCTGCTGTCGGTGCGGCTCTCGCCCAGCGCCGCGACGCGGACGGGAACACCGCGATCAAGCAGAAGACGCGCAATGACAAAGCCGTCGCCGCCATTGTTGCCGGGACCGCACAGGATGAGGACGGGCGCACGGTGCCCCGCGCGCCACACGATCTCCGCCGCGCCCGCCGCTGCCCGGCGCATCAGCGCATAAGGATCGGTCCCGGCGTCGAACAGCGCCTGCTCGGCCGCACAGGTTTCCTCTGCGGTCCAGATCGGCAGGCCGGCCGTCATGGCGTCGCGGCCTTCATGGGCAGGCGATAGCGCCATCCCCCGATCCGCACGTCGAAGCCGCCGCTGACCGATCCGATCACCTTGAGGGGCTCCGCGCCGTCTGCCGCCCGCCAGCCCGAACCATTCACCTCGATGCGCCGGAAGCCACCGTCGGGCTGGCGGATCGTCAATCGCGTGCCGCTCTCGACCGTTGCGACGTCGAGACCGCATTCCAGCACCTGATCGGTGCCATCTTCTCCGCACGCGATGGTCTCTGGCCATCCGTCTGCAACAGCGGGGAACGGCTGATCGCCACCGCATGATGCCAGCAGCGCGAGTGGCGCTGCCAGCGCGGGAAGTTCAGATGTCCGCAAAGACATGCGTCTCGGCGGACGCGCCCGGATGGGTGACGGCGCCTTTCCAGGCGGGACCGACATTCTGCGCGAAGCGCCACAGCGCGCCCGATTGATAATCAGTCGCGCGCGGCTTCCAGCGGGCGCGGCGCTCGGCCAGCACCGCCGCGTCGACCCGCAGGTCGATCGTGCCCGCCTCCGCATCGATCGCGATGATGTCGCCGTCCTCGACCAATGCGATCGGTCCGCCGTCCGCCGCCTCCGGGCCGACATGGCCGATGCAGAAGCCGCGCGTCGCGCCCGAAAAACGACCGTCGGTGATGAGTGCGACCTTCTCTCCCATTCCGAGGCCGTAGAGCGCGGCGGTGGTCGACAGCATCTCGCGCATGCCGGGGCCGCCCTTCGGCCCTTCATAGCGGATGACGACCACCGAACCCTCGACGATCCGGCGCGCCTCGACGGCGGCGAACGCGTCCTCCTCGCAGTCGAAGCACACCGCCGGTCCCTCGAACTGCAGCCGATGCATGCCCGCGACCTTCACGATCGCGCCGTCGGGTGCGAGGCTGCCGCGAAGGCCGACGACACCGCCGGTGGGGGTGATCGGCGTCCGTGCGTCGTAGATGACCTTCTGGTCAGGGTTCCACGTGACCTCTTCGATATTCTCGGCGAGCGTCCGGCCGCTGACCGTCATGCAGTCGCCATGGAGCAGCCCCTCGGCGAGCAGCGTCTTCATGACCATATACGCGCCGCCAGCGTCGTACATGTCCTTGGCGACATACTGGCCGCCCGGCTGCAGATCGGCAATGTAGGGCGTCGATTTGAATATCTCTGCCACGTCGAACAGGCTGAACTCGACCCCGCACTCGTTCGCCATGGCTGGAAGATGAAGACCGCCGTTGGTCGAGCCTCCGGTCGCCGCGACGATGCGCGCGGCATTTTCAAACGCCTCGCGCGTGCAAATGTCACGCGGACGGATGTTGCGGGCAAGCAGCTCCATGACTTGCTTACCGGCCGCGACCGCAATCTCCTCGCGGCTCTTATAGGGGGCCGGAACCATGTTGCTGTTGGGCATCGACAGGCCGATGGCCTCGCCGACGCAGGCCATGGTGTTGGCTGTATATTGGCCGCCACAGGCACCGTGGCCGGGACAAGCCACCTTTTCCATCGCCGTTACCTCGGACAACGGGCAGGCACCGGCGGCATAGCGGCCGACCACCTCGAACATGTCCTTCACGTTGATGTCGCGGCCTTCGTACCGCCCCGGCAGGATCGAGCCGCCATAGACGAAGATCGACGGGACGTTGAGGCGGAGCATCGCCATCATCATGCCCGGCAGCGACTTGTCGCAACCCGCGAAGCCGACCAGCGCGTCATAGCAATGGCCGCGCACCGACAATTCGACCGAATCGGCGATCACTTCGCGGCTGACCAGCGAGCTTTTCATGCCCTGATGGCCCATTGCGATGCCGTCGGTGACGGTGATCGTGTTGAACCGGAACGGCGTGCCGCCACCCTGCATCACGCCCTGGCGCGCCCAGTCGGCCTGCTGGTCGAGCGTGGTGTTGCATGGCGCTGAGTCGTTTCCGGCCGATGCCAGCGCGACGAACGGCTTGGCGATATCCTCTTCGGTCCACCCCATCGCATAATAATAGCTGCGGTGCGGCGCGCGCTCGGGGCCGACGGAGACATGGCGGCTGGGCAGGCGGGACTTGTCGAAACGATTGGTCATGATGCTTTCCCTGTGGTCGGCCGCCTCATTTCACGAGCGACGCGCTCATGCAAGCATCTCAGCGCAGCGAGGTCGGCAGGGTCCACCAGCCGGGGTTGCTCCGGGCGAGCGCGGCCGCTGCGGCGGCGCAGGCATCCTCGGCGTCGAACAGCGCAAAACAGGTCGCACCCGATCCCGACATCCGGACCAGACCAGCATCGGGCAGCGCCGCGAGCGCGTCCAGAACCTCCCCAATCTGCGGCACGAGCGTCAGTGCCGGAGTAGCGAGATCGTTGCGCGACGAGCGCCACGCGGCGACATCCAGCGGCCCCCGGTCGATGCCGTCCCACGCGCGGAACACAGGCCCGGTCGGGCAGGCCACGCCCGGATTGACCAGCAGGACGGGCATGCCCCCCAGGTCGAGGTCGACAGCGGCAAGCCGGTCACCGACCCCGCTGCCCAGCACGGTGGCGGATGCGAGGCATGCCGGCACGTCGGCCCCCAGGCTGGCCGCGATCTCGAACAGATCCACGTCCATCGGCCGGACGCCCCACAGCCGCGTCAGCAACCGCAGCGCGGCCGCCGCGTCCGCGGACCCGCCGCCAAGCCCCGCAGCGACCGGCAGGCGCTTGTCGAGGTGGAGGTCGGCCCCCTGCCCCGTCCCGGCGGCCGCCTGCAACGCAATCGCGGCCCGCATCACAAGATTGTCGTCGCCCGAATCGAGGCCGTTGGCAAAATCGCCGGCGACCGCCAGCGTCACCTGTCCATCGGCTCGCGCGCGCCCGGTCAGGACATCGCCGTCGCCGCAGAATGCGAACAGGCTTTCCAGATCATGATAGCCATCCGGGCGACGCGTCCTGACGTGCAGCGCCAGGTTGACCTTGGCATAAGCGGTTTCGACAAGCATTCCGCCCTCTAGAGCCTGACGTCGCCCGACGGAAGCGCCTCGCGTCGCCCCCTTTCGTCGACTGCCCCTTGCGGCCATCCCCCCTCCTGCGCCACAGCCGCGCGATGACAGCAAAGATCGACATGGGCAGCGACGGCGGCGACCGCCGCATCGCTATCGACCTGGAGGAACTGCTGGCGACCCGGCTTCTCGTCCAGGGCAATTCAGGGTCGGGGAAGTCCCATCTTCTGCGCCGGCTTCTCGAGGGCAGTGCCGGGCTGGTCCAGCAGATCGTGATCGATCCGGAAGGCGATTTCGTCTCGCTTGCCGACGCCTTCGGCCATGTTCCGGTCGATGCGGCCGACCATGCCCTCGGCGAGATCGCCCGCCTGGCCGCCCGCGTTCGCGAGCATCGCGCGTCGGTCGTTCTCAATCTGGAGGGGCTGGAGGTGGACGACCAGCTCCGCTGTGCCGCCACGTTCCTCAACGCCCTCTTCGACGCGCCGCGCGATCTGTGGTTTCCGGTTCTGGTGGTCGTCGACGAGGCGCAGCTCTTCGCCCCGGCAGCCGCCGGCGACGTCGGGGAGGAAGCGCGTCGCCTGTCGCTCGCCGCCATGACCAACCTGATGTGCCGGGGCCGCAAGCGCGGACTCGCAGGGGTCATCGCGACTCAAAGGCTGGCGAAGCTCGCCAAGAATGTGGCGGCGGAGGCGTCGAATTTCCTGATGGGCCGCACCTTCCTCGACATCGACATGGCACGTGCCGCCGATCTTCTGGGCATGGAGCGACGGCAGGCGGAGACGATCCGCGATCTTCAGCGCGGCGAGTTCCTCGCGCTCGGCCCCGCTGTGTCACGCCGCCCGGTCAGCGTTCGGATCGGCGAGGTCCGCACCGGCACCCGCAACGCTGCCCCCCGGCTGATTCCGCTGCCAGGTGCCGCGCCAGAGGATGTCCGCAACCTGCTGTTCGTCGCGTCGGAGGCGGACGCGGCGATGCCGCCTCCTCCGCCGCCATCGAGCCGGCCGGTCAAGCCGCTGCACGAGCTGATGCAGGCCATCGCAACCGCCGCAACCGAAGCCCCGGTGCCGGCCTTGCCTCAGCTCGACGATGACCAGCAGACGGCGGTTCGGCGCGATGCCATCGCCGCGATCGCAGCCGATGCACCGCGTCAGCCCGTGGCGGTCCAGTATCAGGACTTCACCGTGCGCTGCCGGATGGCGGGTGCCGAGCCGGGCCTCAGCCTTGACGACTTCCGTCGAAGGCTGGCGCTCGCGCAAGCGGGGATCACCGATACCGACGGCTGGGACGACGTGCTGACGCTGGCGGCGTCCCTGCCCGAGGAAATGCTGGCACCGTTCATCGGCCTCGCCCGCGCGGCGCGCGAGGGGCAGAGCTGCCCCGATGATGACGCGCTGGCAGCGCTTTACGGCACCAGTTCGGTCGGCCGCGCCCGCCGGATGCTCGCGTTCATCGAGGAAAAGGGACTGATCGTCGCACGGACCGACCTGACCGGCCGGCGCTCGATCAGCTTTCCGCACCTCGGCTGGTCGACGGCTCCGGCGGAGCCGCCACCCGCAGCGGGACCGGCCCGCCGCCCCGCGCGCACCGCACGCTGACCGGAGCGCTCCACTCGCGGCGTGCGCGGCTGAGGAATACAGCCGCGCGCGCTAAGGCCTACATGTTCGGATAGTTCGGCCCGCCGCCACCCTCCGGCGTCACCCAGACGATGTTCTGCGTCGGATCCTTGATGTCGCAGGTCTTGCAGTGGACGCAATTCTGAGCGTTGATCTGGAGGCGCGGATTGCCGTCCTCCTGGCCCACGATCTCGTACACGCCCGCCGGGCAGTAACGCTGCTCGGGCGCATCGTAGAGCGCGAGGTTGACGCTGATCGGCACTTCCGAATTCTTGAGCGTCAGGTGGACCGGCTGGTCCTCCTCATGATTGGTGTTCGAGATGAACACCGACGACAGCCGGTCGAAGCTGATCACGCCATCGGGCTTGGGATAGGCGATCGGACGATAGAGATCCTTGCGCCCGATCTGCTCATTGTCCGGATGATGCTTCATCGTGATGGGCAAGCCGATCCCGAGCGTGCGCATCCACAGGTCCGCCCCCGCGAGAACCGTGCCATAGTCGTTGCCATATTTGGCGACCGCGGGCTCGGCATTGCGCACCAGCTTCAGTTCGGTGGCGATCCAGCTTTCGTTGAGCGTCGGCTGATAGTCGGCCAGTTCGTCATGCTCGCGGCCCGCCGCCAGTGCGGCGACGATGCTGTCCGCGGCCAGCATGCCCGACTTCATGGCGGTGTGGCTGCCCTTGATCCGGGGCACGTTGACGAATCCAGCCGAGCAGCCGATGAGCGCGCCGCCGGGGAAGGCCAGCTTGGGCACCGACTGCCAGCCGCCTTCGTTGATCGCCCGCGCGCCATAGGACACGCGGCGTCCGCCCTCCAGGATCGCACGGATGTCCGGGTGCTGCTTCCAGCGCTGGAACTCCTCGAACGGGTAGAGGTACGGGTTCTTGTAATCGAGCGCGACAACGAACCCCAAAGCCACCTGATTATTGGCCTGGTGATAGAGAAAGCCGCCGCCCCATGCGTCATTCTCGCTCAGCGGCCAGCCCTGGGTGTGGATCACGCGGCCCGGCACATGCTTGGCGGGATCGATGTCCCACAGTTCCTTCATGCCGAGACCATAGACCTGGGGCTCGCAGTCGCGCTCCAGATCGAAATCGGCCTTGAGACGGCGCGTCAGGTGCCCGCGTGCGCCCTCGGCGAACAGCGTGTACTTCGCGTGAAGCTCCATGCCCGGCTGATAGTCGGGCTTGTGGCTGCCATCGCGAGCGACGCCCATGTCGCCGGTGGCGACACCCATGACCGCGCCCTTATCATTGTAGAGGATCTCCGCCGCGGCGAAGCCGGGGAAGACTTCGACGCCCAGCGCCTCGGCCTGCCCCGCCAGCCAGCGGCACAGATTGCCCAGGCTGCCAGTGTAGTTGCCCTTGTTGCTGAACAGCGGCGGCATCAGCAGATGCGGAAGATTGTGCTTGCCCGTGCGGGTCATCACCCAGTGCAGATTGTCCGTGACCGGGGTCTGCGCCATCGGGCAGTCCATGTCGCGCCAGTCCGGAAACAGTTCGTCGAGGGCACGCGGATCGAAGGTGGCACCGGACAGGATATGCGCGCCGACTTCCGATCCCTTCTCCAGGACGCAGACGGCAATGTCCGGATTGGCCTGTTTGAGACGGATGGCCGCCGACAGTCCAGCAGGACCGCCTCCGACGATCACGACATCATAGGGCATTGACTCCCGTTCACTCATGCAGTCCTCCACTTGGCGGCTCCCGACGGCCGGCCACGATGTTTCTCTCCATACATCGCTTGCCGATGAAGCAATCCGGACCTTTACGTCAACTATTACCGATAAGAGACCCGATGGAATACGATCAGCGCATCCACGATCCGGCGTCTCTCAGCCGCTCGCTCATCGACTGGTGGGCGCTGGCGGGCGTCGATTGCGCGATTGCCGAGTCCCCCCGGATGTGGACGGCGGACCGCGCCCGAGCCGTTGCCGACACGCCGTCCGCCCGGAGTACGGAACCGCGGGACGCGCTGGCGCAAGATATCATCGGCGCACCGTCGGTGACGGACTTCGCCCCGCCGGGCGCAGCCGCGACCGACCTGGCGCACTATCTGCAATGGCTGGCCAGCGATCCGGCCCGGCCCGAGCGGGATTATGGCGACGCCGCCATCCTGCCGAAGCTGACCGCCGGCCGGCGGGTGATCCTCATAACCGACCTGCCGACAGCCGAGGACATGGCGGCGGGCGCGCTCTTCTCGGGCGACGACGGCCGGCTGGCCGCGCAGATGCTCCGGGCCATCAATGTCGACCCCGACGATTGCGGCCACGCCAGCCTGATGCTCGCGCGTCCTCCCGGTGGGTTGGGCGAAGATTCGGCCTGGCGTTTCGCCGCCGCCCGGATGCGTCACCTGCTCGCCCTCGCCCGCCCGGAGATGCTGCTGCTGTTCGGAGACAGGACGAACCGTGCGCTTTGTCAGCCGGACTCGCTGCGGCTCGACAAATCTTTACCTTTCGTTAACCTTGATGAACTGAATATGCGCCTTGCAGCCGTGCCTGCGGCGTTCATCCTGCTGGGCCATGCCGACCGCAAGGCGGCAGCGTGGAAAACCCTGCGGACATTGGGCGGCAGGCGATGAGACACGAGCGGGGTTGAAGTGCAGAAATTACGAACCGCGATCGCCGCCGCAGCGCTGGCAGCCGTGCCGCTGATCGCGCCTGCTCCGGCATGTGCCAACCAGGCCGCCTTCTCGGCCGCCGCGCTCACGCTTCCCGCGCGCGATAGCTACCGGTCGATTCTGGACCGTCTCGACCGTGCGCAGTGGGCGGACGCACGTTCAAGTATCGCCGCGCTCGACGCTGCCGATCCGATGCGCGCCTACCTCCTTGCCGAACTTTACCTCGCCAAGGATTCGCCGCGCGTCGAACTGTTCGACATTCTCGACCTGCTCAACACCGCGCCCTGGCTGAGCCGGGCGGAGCAGTTGTCGCGTCTGGCCCAGAAGCGCGGGGCGACGATGCTGCCCGGCCAGACCGCCATCCGGCAGCTCGTCTGGACCGGCGGCGCGCCGCAGCGTGCGATCCTGAAGCCGTTGAAGGGCGACACTGTTGCCGAATCGATCGCTCCGCAGATCAGCCAGTATATCCGCGACGATCAGCCCGCCAACGCCGAGGCATTGATCCTCGGAAACGCGGCGCTGATCGGACGCGAGGCGCTCACCGAGCTTCGCCAGCGGGTGGCATGGTCCTATTTTATCACCGGCGACACCGGCAACGCACGGAGGCTCACCGCCAGCGCCGTGGCGGAGGGTGCCGGCCCCTATGTCGCACCCGCCCAGTGGGTGTCGGGGCTCGCCTGTTGGCGCGAGCGCGACTGGCGCCGCGCCGCCCATGCCTTTTCTGAGGTGGCACGGACCGCGACCGACGCAGAACTGCGCGCCGCCGGCTATTATTGGGCCGCGCGGTCGCATATGGCAGCGGGCGAGCCGCAGAAGGTCACCCGGCTCCTTCAGGCGGCGCAGCGCGAAGGCGAGAGCTTCTATAGCCTGCTCGCGCGCGAAACGCTGGGCCAGACGCCTCCCGCACCGGCAGAGCGCGCGCGTGTGCCCGATCCGGCTTTGCTCGACATGGCGCGACTGCCCAACATCAGGGTTGCGGCGACGCTGGCGTCGCTTGGACGATCGGGCGACGCCGACCTGTCGCTCCGGCGGCAAGCGGAACTGAGCGGCGACACCCAGCATGCCGCGCTGATCGAGCTGGCCGAGCGCCTGTCGCTCCCGTCTGCCCAAATCTGGCTGGCCCAGCGAAATCCGCGTGGCAAGACGACCAACGGCTTCGATCATTTCCCCAGCCCCGACTGGCGGCCGCGCGACGGCTGGCGAGTCGACAGCGCGCTCGTCTTCGCGCACACCTTGCAGGAATCGCGTTTCCAGCCCGACGCCGTCAGCCCGGCTGGCGCGCGCGGGCTGATGCAGGTGATGCCGGGCACCGCCCGCGGGCTGCTGGCGCCAAGCGGCGAGCCCATGGCGGATGACCAGCTCAACGATCCGGCGCTCAACATAGAGCTCGGCCAGCGCTATCTCGAAAAACTCAGCCGTATGCCGGCAACCGACGGGCTGCTGCCCAAGGTGATCGCGGCCTATAATGCAGGCCCCACCCCCGTCGAGCGCTGGCGGCAGCAGATCCGCGACGGCGGCGATCCGCTGCTGTTCATCGAGTCGGTCCCCTATTACGAGACCCGCGCCTATCTGAACGCCGTGCTGCGCAATTACTGGATGTACCAGCTCAAGGACAAGGGCCGGTCGGATGCGCTGACATCGCTGGCGCAGGGCCTCTGGTCGCGCTTTCCGGGCAAGGACGGCGAGACCGCCGTGCGCGTGGCCTCGAACGGCTTCGCCCGCAATGCCGATTGATCCGTCGCGCCCATTCCTGCCGGTCAACATCGCGCTCCTGACCGTGTCCGATACGCGCGGCCTGTCCGACGACCGCTCGGGCGACCTCCTGGCCGATCGAATCGCCGGTGCGGGTCACAGGCTGGTCGACCGCCGCATCGAGAAGGACGATGTCGAAGTGATCGTGGCGCGGCTCCATGCGTGGATCGACGATCCCGCCGTCGACTGCGTGATCACCACCGGCGGCACCGGCGTGACCGGCCGCGACGTGACTCCCGAAGCGGTCGAGCGCGTGCAGGACAAGGCCATTCCCGGCTTTGGCGAGCTGTTCCGCTGGCTGAGCTTCCAGACAATCGGCACATCGACCATCCAGTCGCGCGCATGCGCCTGCGTTGCGCGGGGCACCTACATCTTCGCGCTGCCGGGCTCCACCGGCGCGGTCAAGGACGGGTGGGACCAGATTCTCGCCTATCAGCTCGACAGCCGCCACGGCCCCTGCAATTTCGTCGAACTGATGCCGCGCCTGAACGAACGATAGGGCTCGGCACGCTCCAATCGCACGCTATCTTTATGCCGCAACGCACAATATAGCGCGTTCGGCACGCGCATCGCTGGCCACAAACCTGCTGGAGGATCTATGAAAGTCGTAATGATCGGCTCGGGCTATGTTGGTCTGGTATCCGGTGCGTGT
>CAZHGR010000059.1:0-18312 GCA_964532255.1 uncultured Sphingobium sp. | reverse complement strand
GGATGATGCACACGTCGGTCTTGCGGTCGACGAAGCTGTTCGCCGCGAAATCCTTGGGATCGACGATCGCGCTATCCACGTTGGTGAAGATCTTGAACTCGTCGGCGACGCGCGCGTCATAGCCATAGGAGGACAGGCCGTAGCTGATGCAGCCGTCGCGCCGCTGGCTCTCGACAAACGGCTCGATCATGCCGTGCGCCAGCGCCTGCTCGCGAATCCAACGGTCGGACTGAATGGCCATGCTTTTCCTCAATCCCCTGCGCGTGGGTCGCCGAGCCGGTCCGGGCCGAATGCATGCGGCAGCAGGTCGGCGACCGTGAACCGGCGGATCGACTCGCTTGCGCCCTCCCCCACCGGGGCGCAGTAGATAAGGAGTTGCCCGCCCGCAATATGCTCGGCCTCGACCAGCAACTGGCGACAGCGGCCGCAGGGCGTGACGATGCCGCCGTCGGGCGAGACGATGCCGTCCCCGACAACCGCGATGGCGCGCGCGCCGGCGAGCGATCCGGCGGCATTGGCGGCGGCGATCGCCACCGCTTCGGCGCAGAGCGAGAGGCCGAGACTGGCGTTCTCGAAATTCGCGCCGGTGACGATCGATCCGTCGGCGCAGAGCACCGCCGCGCCGACGGCAAAACGACTGTAGGGTGCATGCGCCCGTGCCCGCGCCGCGCGGGCGGCCGCGACCAGCGCGTCGATATCGTCCGCGCCGGTCACGGCGCCACCACGGTCCAGTCGACGTCGCCCGCCACCCCGTCGACGCGGCGCCAGCGGTTGGCGGTCCACATCACCCAGGGGTGCGCGGCATAGTCGGGCGGCAGGAACTGGCGGTCGAGCCAGATCGTCCGGTTGATCCCCGCGCTGAGCCGATAGGCGTCCTCGACCTCCGCGCCGATGCGCAGGATCGCGGGCTTGCCGCTGTGCGCCTCGACCGCGGAGAGGAAGATGTGCAGTTCCGCCAGCACGAGGTCGCGGCTCGGCCGGGCGGTGCATCCGGGGTCAAAGGCGAGCGCGACCACGGGCGGCAGCGCGGCATTGTCGCGCTGGACGGTCGCCATGAAGTGGCCCGCCTGATCGGCGGCGAGCCGGCACAGGCTGAAGCCGTGGATCGCGCCATAGCGAAGCCCCGCCGCCCGCGCACCGCGCCAGTTGGCGGCAAAGGCAGGATCACGGACGTCGGTGCCGCCGGTCGCGGCGATATAGACGAAGTCGGGCGCGAGCCGCTGCACCGCGCCCCAGTCGACCTCGCCATTGGAGCCGTCGATCGCCATCCCCTGCATCGCATAGCGGTCCTGCGGCGGCGTCCAGCGCCCCGCCACCCACCAGCCCGTCCCCGCAACCAGCACGGTCAGCGCCAGCAGCACGACGATGATCCGCAGCGGGGTGATCCGCACGCGGCGGCGACCACGCGGGGCGTCGATGGGCCGGGCCATGGCCATCACCCCTTGATATGCAGGACGCAGATGAGCGTGAACAGCCGCCGGGCGGTGTCGAAATCGACCTCGATCTTGCCCTCCAGCCGCTCCTTCAGCAGCTCGGCCGCCTGGTTGTGGATCGCGCGGCGGGCCATGTCGACCGTCTCGATCTGGTCGGGCGTCGACTGGCGGATCGCCTGATAATAGCTGTCGCAGATCGCGAAATAATCCTTGATCGCGCGGCGAAAGCGGCCGAGCCCCAGGATCACCGCCTCGAGCGGGCTATCGTCGGCGCGGCGGATCTCGATCGCCAGCCGCCCCTCCTCGACGCTCAGGAACACCTTGTACGGCCCGGCATAGCCGTCGGCATGCTCGCGCTGCGGCGCGAACATATTCTCTTCCAATATGTCAAAGATCGCGATCCGCCGCTCCTGCTCGACGTCGGCGTTGCGCCAGAGAATCGTCTTCTCGTCGAGAGCGATATCGATGATGCGTGGATCGGCCATCGTTCGTCCCCCTAAGCCCGCAAAGCCGCGACGACAAGCCAAAGGGCGCGCGCGCACCGCCGCCATTTCATCCCCGTTATCCACAGCAAAGCGTCCACAGCTCTTTGGCCTTGCCGCGAAGGCGATGAGGGCCGATGGTCCGTCCATGGGTGAACTGACGCAGATTGTACCGACGGAGGGGGCCGGAGAGGCCGTCCGCCTCCCCCGCAATGTCGAGGCGGAGGCCGCGCTGCTCGGCGCGTTGATGATCGACAACCGGCTGGCCGAGGACGTGCAGATGCGCCTCAAGGCCGATCATTTCTACGATCCGATGCACGGCCGAATCTATGAGGCGATCATCCGCCTCATAGACCGCAACATGATCGCCAATCCGGTCACACTCAAACCCCTGCTGGAAAGCGACCCGGCGCTCGTCCAGCTCGGCGGCGCGGGCGCCTATCTCGCGCAGCTCACCGGCAGCAGCATGGCGGTGATCGGCGCGCGCGACTTCGCGCAGCAGATCTACGACCTCGCCCTCCTTCGCGAGCTGATCGGCGTCGGCCGCGACCTCGTCGAAAAGGCGCTCGACACCAGCGAGCGGATCGACCCGATGGCGCAGGTCGAGGAAGCCGAAACCGCGCTCTACAAGGTGTCGGAGGGGCAGAACGAGGCGGGCACCGTCAAGGCGTTCAGCAGCGCCGCGACGCTGGCCGTGGCGCAGGCGGAGCGCGCACTCAACAGCGGTGGCCATCTGTCGGGGATCACGACGGGGCTGACCGGCCTCAACGAGAAGATCGGCGGCCTCCACAATTCGGACCTCATCATCCTGGCGGGACGGCCGGGCATGGGCAAGACCTCGCTCGCCACCAACATCGCCTATAATGCCGCGTCGCGCTGGCTGCGCGACCATGACGACGGGGTCGAGCCGGACCGCAACATGGGCGCGCGCTGCGCCTTCTTCAGCCTCGAAATGTCAGCCGATCAGCTCGCCACCCGCGTCCTTGCCGAACAGTCGGGGATCAGCGGAGAGGCGCTGCGCATGGGCAAGATCAGCCGCACCGATTTCCAGAACCTCGCCCGCGCGGCGCGCGACCTCGAAAAGCTCCCCCTGTTCATCGACGACACCGCGGGCCTTTCCATCGCCGCACTTCGCACCCGCGCGCGGCGGATGAAGCGCCAGCACGGCATCGGCCTGATCGTCGTCGACTATCTCCAGCTCCTCCAGGGGACGAGCAAGGCGGGCGAGAACCGCGTTCAGGAAATCTCCGAAATCTCGCGGGGTCTGAAGACGCTCGCCAAGGAACTGCACGTCCCCGTCATCGCGCTGTCACAGCTCAGCCGCGCGGTCGAAAGCCGCGAGGACAAGCGCCCGCAACTGTCGGACCTGCGCGAATCGGGGTCGATCGAGCAGGACGCCGACATGGTCTGGTTCGTCTATCGCGAGGATTATTACGAGATGTCCAAGCAGCCGAGCCCCGACGACGAAGGCGCCTATCAGGCCTGGGCCGAACGCATGGAGCGGATCCACGGCCACGCCGAACTGCTGGTCGCCAAGCAACGCCACGGCGCGACCGGCAAGGTGCGGATGTATTTCGACGCCAAGATCACGCGGTTCAGCGACCTGGCGGACCCGGGCTATGGCGACAATGGCTATGAGTGACCCATTGCGGTTGGACTGGGCAGCCTGACGACCCAGAACGGGACGACGCCGCCCGGTCCCCCGGACCGAACGCCCGATCGCGGCCGTGCGGCGGCGGGATTCAAGGCGTCGGGCCGCGCGAACGACACGCGCCCCTTTTACATTGGTCGTCCCAACGGATTATATCCGAATCGGAGACGGCACGAAAATGGGGGGCCGAGCGACCGCATGAAGGATGCATCAACAGTAACGGGACGGAATGTCCGGCTCACCCCGCGCCAGTATGAAGTGCTGGGGCTGATCGCCCAGCGCTATACGTCCAAGGAGGTGGGTCGCCATCTCGACCTGTCGCCGAAAACCGTTGATCGCCATGTCGAGGAGGCGGTCGCGCGCCTGGGTGTATCCAACCGTGCCGAGGCCGCCAGATTGTTCCTTGAGGGCCAGGGGCGCTCTGGGGAAGAATTCCCCATGGGAGCCGCGATCGTTGACCCATCGTCGCCGGAGCCGCCAGATCACAGGCAGCCGGCGGTCGCAGAGCCGACGAACGACAATCAGGCCGATGGCGTGATCGCCGTTCTCAAGCACCTGTTTCGCCTACCACCGGTCGGAGGAAAACGACATGAGATGATGCTTGCCGAGCGAGGGGCAGCGGTGGCTCAAATAGCCTTGGTCTCGCTCCTGTTTGTCGCGGCAGTCATCACCCTCATCACCGGGATCCTCCATCTCATCAACGGCTGATGCAGTGATGCAACCCGGGCGCGAGCGCTTCGGGGATGGGAGGTTTTATGCAGATTTCCAAAGTGGGTGGACAAACTGTCTCGAACGATATCGAAACGATGTTCCGGAGCGTCGACACCGCTCTGCTTGATACGCTGCGGCTCTCCGGTTCGGTGATGGAGACCAACGCCGTGTCCACGATCCCGCCGGCGCGCCTTCAGGGAGCGCTCGACTCCATGGCGGCAGGCTTCACCAAGATGGTCGAAAGCCGCAAGGACATGATCCAGATGCAGCGCAAGCTGATCGCCCTGAAAGGCGAAAGCAACCTGCGTGAAGTCGGGTTCGGCTGCTACAAGGTTCTGACCGACGGCATCTTCGGTTCGGCCGAGGATCGCAAGGTCGAGGCGGCAGCCTGATTTGCCACCGGTGCCCTTGACCTGAATCCGCATCTTTGAAACGGTCAAGGGCACATGGCCCTCATTAACATCTCGTTTTCCGTCCTGTTGTTCGGCAGTTGCGGCTATGCCTGGATTCGTGGCGGACGGGAAGGAAAAGCCCTGTGCCTCCTGTTGTTGTCTGCCGCGCTGGGAACGCCCGCGGCGATATCGCTCCTCCGGCCCCATTTCGGCCTGCCGCTCGTCACGTTCGCCGTCGACCTTGCGCTGCTCGTCGCGCTCGGATCCATCGCGCTTTGGACGGATCGCTTCTGGCCGCTGTGGATCTTCGCCTTTCACTTCCTGAGCGTCATGACGTTCGTCGCCTGGTGGCTGGCACCGGGCATGGCGGGGATCGTGTACGAGGACTCCGCCGCATTCTGGAGCATCCCCATTCTGGGCGTTCTGTTCCTGGGCCCGTTTCTTGACCGGGCTGCGGCGCGAAGGCGACGATCGCCTCGGCCAAACCCGTGACGGCGCCCCTGGCGAGATATTCGTGCCTGCCGCGGCCGCGCACCGCAATCCGCAGCATCAGGAATCGCAGAGAAGCGGTCTGACCGCCTATCAGAGCGCCGTTTTGGCCAGGCATGCCGTCGCGCCGGACATCGGCGAGAGCGGGCTGATGATCCTGCTCGACCTCTACGCCCATGCCGGCAAGCGTCCGGTGATGGTGTCGAGCGCCTGCCTTGCGTCGGGAGGCCCCGCGACGACCGGCCTGCGCTGGCTGAGCGTCCTGGTCAAGAAGGGGCTGGCCGAACGCGTTGCCGATCCGAACGATGGCCGGCGCGTGAACGTCGTGATCACGCCCGCCGGCATGACGCTGGTCGAGCGATGGATGGCCCGCGCCAGCATCCATCCCTGAGGTCGAGCGCCGCGAGGACAAGAGGCCGCAGCCGCCCGGCCTGCGCAAAGCGGGAGGGATCGCGCCGCATTGCCGACATCGCCCGGGCCGTCTATCGTGAGGCCGTCTATCGTGAGGATTGTGGCGACATGTCCAGACAGCCGGGTCCCGACGACGAAGGTACCTGTCAGGCGGGACCGGACGCATGGAGCGAATCCACGGCCACGCCGAACTGCCGGTCGCCAAGCAACGCCACGGCGCGACCGGCAAAGTGCGGATGTACTTCGACGCGAAGATCGCGCGGTTCAGTGATCTGGCGGACGCGAGCTATGGGGATGCGGGATATGAGTGAGGGATTATGGTCACTTCAACCGCAGCTCGATGGCTATGCGTCATTGAAAGAAGGATCTTGTACCGGTTCGAGCGGCATCGATATGACAAATACGTCTTCCAAGTACTTATGAAGTAAAATGTAGTTTTTGCATACAACTTCAATGAAGTTATCAATGTTTTCAGGATAACTCCAATACACATAATGCCTATTTTCATAATATTTATAACGAACTTCCCCCAGTGACGGATGATTTTGAACGATGATACTGGTCGAGTGATCGTACCCTTTCTTAGTGCATTGCCGTCTAGTAGGCAAAGCGAGTAAATCTTGGCTGTCCTGACTTAGGATTGCGTAAACGGTATCAATTGCGAGAGGTATTCGATGATCGGCCGCATTAATCAAGTCTTGGTTGGTTTCTAAAGGAGGATATCGCAATTCTACAAACATTCCCTCTCGGACCAGAGCATCCAAAAGCGGTTTGAAATCCAGATCGCTCGCAATCAAAGTCGCACGATCCATGTTACCGCGGAAGGTATGAGTGAGCATATCGACCGCGATCATCACATCGACTTCCTTTTGCTGTACCTGTTTACGACGGATTCGACTATCGCCTTCATAGACGTGGTACCCTGGCAGCGTAGCGATATGATTATGCAGCTCAACCCGGGACCGAATTCGCTGCGCGTAATCTAAATCGTTCTCGTCCCTTTTGATCGCGGGAATTGCATCGTAGTAAAATGCTTTCTTATAACCACCACTCAGCCGTACATAATCAATCTTTAGTTCTGCACCATCAAAGTACCGCTCGGAAATCTTCTTTATCGTCGCCCGAAGGCAGCCACCATCAATAAAGAGATATTTCGTGTCCATTTTTTTGCGCCCCAACGGTTGCCCCATCTGTAGCCCGAGGCCCAAACCCATTCTCATTGCCATAACGCTGAGTTTACGCGATTTAGCTGTCGAGTGAAACTCCGGCTCGATGCCAACGCTATTGCGGTCCTACTCCACAGTCTACGCGGTGCAGGACCCCGCTGCCGCGCATAGATTGTGATCTTCCGACTTGTCGTGATGGACTGATCGACGGCCGAACAGGCAATCAAGTGCCGCCATCAGACAACCGCGAACCCACATCCCCTATCGACAGGAAAAGTGGACCATGCCGCCCCAGCCTGATACATTAGCACAAGGTATTACCTCTCAATATGGAGACCCGCGTTCATGGCGGCGGCAACATCCATCAAGCTTGATGACGCCCTCAAGGGGCGCGTCCAGACCCTCGCACAGGCGCGTCGTCGCAGTTCGCACTGGATCATGCGCGAAGCCATCGCGCAATATGTCGAGCGCGAGGAGAAACGCGAGGCGTTGCGGCAGGACGCCATGCGAGCATGGGACGCCTATCAGCAGACGGGCCAGCATCTGACGCTTGAAGAAGCCGACGTCTGGCTGGCGAAGCTCGAAGCCGGGGAGGATGCCGAGCCGCCCCAATGCCACGGCTGATCTGGACCCCGGCCGCACTGGCCGATGTCCAGCGTCTCTATCGCTGGCTGCTATCACGGGACGCCGACGCCGCGACGCGCGCGGTCGCGGCGATCCGGGCCGGGGTCGGGGTATTGGCGGCATCACCGCACGTTGGCCGTCCGGTGGAGGACATGGACCCCGACTATCGCGAGAGGCTGATCGACTTCGGCAACAGCGGCTATGTCGTCCTCTATCGCCTCGATGGCGAGACGGTCGCGATCCTCGCCGTCCGTCACCAACGGCAAGCGGGCTATTCCTGAGCGGCGGTCCCGCTCAGGCCGCCACCCCCACCCGCCCCATGGCCTCCGCCGCAATCGCCAGGCTCCGCTTGCGCGCCGCGTGGTCGTACATCTGGCAGGCCACGATGATCTCGTCCGCGCCCGTGCGGGCGATCAGGCGCTGGAGGTCGGCGGCGACCGTGTCGACCGTGCCGATCGACGATACCGCCAGCACATCGTCGAGCATCGCCTGCGCCTGCGGCGGCAGGCTCTCATAATAGCCCTCGACAGGGGGTTTCACCTTGGTCGGCATTCCGGTGCGAACGCTGATGAACGTCTGCTGCATCGAACTGGCGAGCAGCCGCGCCTCCGCCTCGGTATCGGCGGCGAAGATGTTGAAGCCGACCATCACGCGCGGCTTGGGGAACCGCTCCGAGGCACGGAACTGCTCGCGATAGATGGCGATGGCCTGGTCCATCAGGCCGGGCGCGAAGTGCGAGGCAAAGCCATAGGGCAGGCCCAGCGCCGCGGCGAGCTGTGCGCCGAAGGTGCTCGACCCCAATATCCACAGCTCGACATCGGCACCCGCGCCGGGCGTTGCGACAAATCCCGCCGCCGGGTCGCCCGCGAAATAGGCCTGAAGCTCGACCACGTCGCGCGGAAAGCCGTCGGGGTCGCTGTTGAGCGTGCGGCGCAACGCCCGCGCCACGCGCATGTCGGAACCGGGCGCCCTGCCCAGCCCCAGGTCGATCCGACCGGGGAACAGCGCGTCCAGCGTGCCGAACTGCTCGGCGATCTGCAGCGGCGCGTGATTGGGGAGCATGATTCCGCCCGACCCGATGCGGATGCGGCTGGTCGCATGGCCGACATGGGCGAGCACCACCGCCGTCGCCGCGCCGCCGATCCCCGCCATGCCGTGATGCTCCGCCACCCAGTAGCGGGAAAAGCCGATCGCCTCGCAATGCGCGGCGGTATCGGCGGCGTTGGCAAGCGCCTGGGCGACGGTGCCGCCTTCGACGACGGGGACGAGGTCGAGAAAGGAGAGTGTGGTCATGGCCGGGGATATAGGGCGCGACGGTGGAGGAGCAAGCGCGCTGGCCTTTCTCCCCCTATGCCAGCCCCTGATCGTCACCGCAGGCTCGATCCGGGGCCAGGGTCCAGCCTCCTTTCGTCACCCCAGCGCCGGCCGGGGTCCCGCCTCCTCCGTCACCCCAGCGAAGGCTGGGGTCCCGCCTCTCTTCGTCACCCCAGCGAAGGCTGGGGTCCGTCACAGCAGCGCGCCTCCGTCAGCGACCCCAGCCTTCGCTGGGGTGACGGGGAATAATCGCCGGGGTGACGGTAGATGTCCGCTCGGGCAGCGGTGAATGTCCGCCGGTGTGACGCTTGTCTGGCAGCGTGACGCGAACGATCGCCCCACATAGAGAGACGGCGGACCCTTCGGCCCGCCGTCAGTAGCGCTATGGGAGCGCTTCGGGAGAAAAGGTTCAGGCCACGCGCACTTCCGGCGTGTCGGCCACCTCGTCGGGATCGCGCAGCACATAGCCGCGGCCCCACACGGTCTCGATATAATTCTCGCCACCACAGGCCAGCGACAGCTTCTTGCGCAGCTTGCAGATGAACACGTCGATGATCTTGAGTTCGGGCTCGTCCATCCCGCCATAGAGGTGGTTGAGGAACATTTCCTTGGTGAGCGTCGTGCCCTTGCGGAGCGAGAGCAGCTCCAGCATCGCATATTCCTTGCCGGTCAGGTGAACGCGGGCGCTGTCGACCTCGACCGTCTTGGCGTCCAGATTGACCGCCAGCTTGCCGGTGCGGATGACCGACTGCGAATGGCCCTTGGACCGGCGCACGACCGCGTGGATGCGCGCGACCAGCTCTTCCTTGTGGAACGGCTTGGTCACATAGTCGTCGGCGCCGAAGCCGAACGAGCGGACCTTGCTGTCCATCTCCGAAATGCCCGACAGGATCAGCACCGGCGTCTGGATGCGCGCGGTGCGCAGCTTCTTCAGAACGTCATAGCCGTGCATGTCCGGCAGGTTGAGGTCGAGCAGAATGATGTCATAGTCATACAGCTTACCGAGATCGAGGCCCTCCTCGCCCAGATCGGTCGTGTAGACGTTGAAGCCTTCCGTCACCAGCATCAGCTCGATGGCCTTGGCAGTGGTCGGCTCATCTTCAATCAGCAGCACGCGCATGTTGAAGCCCCTCTGGATCGCTTGCTGACACGCCCCGTCCGACGCGCCTGAATGCCGTTATTAACCATGAGCGTTGTGAACGCAAAAGGTTAATTTTGTCTAAAGCCGCAGGAATCCACGAGTCGTTGGAAAAGAATCATAAATCAGGGCTTTAGACGGACTCGAAATCGTTTCGGAGTCAATATCGTTACGCCCTCGATGCCCATTGGCCGAGCATCAGCGCGCGGCTGATCCGCGTCGCGCGCGCCGCCACGTGGATCGCCACGCCGCCCGCCAGAGCGGCCGCGAACAGCGCCGGCCTGGGCCAATAGGGCGCGAGATAGTGGACGAAGGCGACATGGACGAACATGATGACCAGCGACGCGCGCCCGAGCCAGGCGAGCGCGGCGAGCACCGGCGGGCGCTGGCGCATCAGCGCGAGGCACAGCGCCACGCTGACCAGGGCTGCGGCGGCGAGCGAGACTATGGGGATGCCGAACGCGCCGCCCTTGAGGTTGAGCGGCGGCAGCAGCGGCAGGATGGCGAGCGCCACAACAATGATCAGGAACGCCGCTCCGCTCGGCACATCCGGCGCGCGCCGCCAGAGCTGCCCGGCCCAGAACATCGCCAATGCAGCCGGCACGCCCAGTATCCCCATCGGGGACGGCGCGCCCGGCCCGACGAGAAATGCGGCGGCGAGCAACGCCAGCACCAGCAAGGGCCATCGCGGGTCGAACGGGCTCGGGACTCGCAGCGCGACCATCGTCCAGAGCAGCCGCGCGACAAAGAGGCACGGAACGAACCACAGAATGGTGAACGGCCCCCGGGTTAGGTCGGTGCGGAAGATGATCGTCAAGAGCGCCTGTACCCAGCCGGCGAACATCGGCCGCGCGCCGCGCGCACCCTCGATCAGAACGTCGGCCGCCACCAGCAGGACCGAAAAGACAAGAAACGGGACGAGCAGCGTCCGCACCTGCGCGATCACCAGTCCCCGTATGGGCACCGGACGGACGAGATAGCCCGACAGCAGGAAGAACAGCGGCATGTGAAAGGCGTAGATCGCATCGCGCACCGCGCCGCGTGTCCACACATGCGCCGCGACGACCAGGACGATCCCCAGCCCCTTCGCCGCGTCGACCCAATTGAGACGATCGGACTGCACCGCGCTTTGCTCCCCCATGCGACCGTCCTATAGCGGTGAGCATGTCCGTCAATCGCAAGCTCGCCCCCATCGACCGTTCTCCGCTCGCGGATCGCGTCCTGTTCATCGACGGCGAGGCAATCGTGCTCGACAAGCCTGCGGGCCTGCCGGTCGATCCCCCACGCGACGGATCGCTGAGCCTCGAGAACCACCTCGCCTCGCTCACCTTCGGCTTTCAGCGCTGGCCGCTGGCGGTTCACCGGCTCGACCGCGACACCAGCGGCTGCCTGTTGCTCGCGCGCAATCCCAAGGCGCACAAGCGGTTCGCAGCCGCATTCGAGGCGGGCGCGGTGGCAAAGCGCTATATCGCCATCCTCTCGGGCGTGCCGACGAGCGATGCGGGCGAAATCGACCTGCCGCTGGGCAAGACCAGCAGCGCAGAGGCGGGCTGGCGGATGGTACCCGACGCCAGAGGCAAAGCGGCGCGTACCGGCTGGCGGCTGCTGGCCGAGCGCGACGGACGCGCGCTCGTCCTCTTCACCCCGCTGACCGGGCGAACCCACCAGATCCGTGTCCATGCGCTCCACGGCCTCGGCCACGGCATTGTCGGCGACCCGGTCTATGGCGGCGCGGCAGGATCGGGCCGGCCGTCACTGCTCCTCCACGCACTGTCGCTTCGCATCGATCGCGGCACCAAGCCGCCGGTCGAGGCAACGGCACCGGTGCCGGAGCGCTTCGCCGCGGCAGGCTTCACCGATGCGGAAGCTCTCGCCGATGGATGAACCGATCATTCCCGAGGATGCGCTGGAGGAACGCTTCATCACCGCAGGCGGACCGGGCGGCCAGAATGTCAACAAGGTCGCCACCGCGGTTCAGCTCCGCGTCGATGCCTATCGCCTGGGCCTGTCGCCCGAAAGCTTCCGACGGCTCCGGGTTCTGGCGGGCAGCCGCATGACGGCGGGAGGCGTCATCATCATCCTGGCACAGCGCTTTCGCACGCAGGAAGCGAACCGCGCCGACGCGCGCGAACGGCTGGCGGAGCTGCTCGCCAAGGCCGGCGAACGCCAGGCGCGCCGGGTAGCGACGCGGCCGGGCAAGGCGGCGAAGGCGCGCCGCGTCGATGCCAAGAAGCAGCGCGCGGGAATCAAGGCCGGTCGCGGCAAGGTCTCGTTCGACTGACCGACTGACTGCCCCGAATCGGCACAGCGAACGTGGCTAACGCCGTGGCAGCGACACAACCCTGATGCTAAACATCCGTTAACGATTCCGGCCGTCCCGGCACCGGATCGCGCACGCATTCATGACGAACAGCCTGGAGTAGACAATGCGCAAGCTCATGCTCGCCCTTGGCCTTGCAAGCGCGGCTAGCTTTATCGCCCCCGCCGCCATCGCGCAGGACGCGGGCTCCGCCGCTGCCTTGGCCGCAATGGCAAACCGCACATCCGCGAGCGTCGTGACCTATTCGGGCCAGCGCTGGGGCTCGCGCGTGAACGGACGCTGGCACGCCGGGTGGAGCGCTCCGGGCGGCTGGCACGCCTATCGCCGTCCCGTCCATGGCTGGGTCCTACCGCGCTACTGGATCAGCCCGAGCTTCTACATCGCCGATTTTCGTTCCTATGGTCTGCCCGCGCCGTCCTATGGCTTCGGCTGGTCGCGCTATTATGACGATGCGGTGCTGACCGACCGCTATGGCCGTGTTGTCGACGTTCGCCACGGCTATGACTGGGACCGCTATGGCGGTTACGACGACTATTATGACGAGCGCGACTATCGCGACGAGCGCCGTCGCGGGCGCGGCGATGCCGTGGCGGGTGCCGTTGCGGGCGGACTGATTGGCGGCATCGCCGGCAGTGCGATCGCCGGACGCGGCAACCGGACCGAGGGTGCGATCATCGGCGCGGGCCTTGGCGCGGTCGCCGGCGCGGCGATCGGCGATTCGGCCGGACGGCGGACACGCGACCGGCGCGACTATCGCTATGAGGGACGCGACGGCTATGCCTATCGCGATGGCTATGTCGACGACGGCGTGTCTTACGACGGCCGGTGGGTCGGCACCTGGTACGGCGCTGACGGTACAAGCTACAGCGGCACCTATGACGGCCGCTACGACGGCAGCGCGCATGTCCAAAGCCACGGCGCGGCGGTAGTCGTACCGGCCCTGCCCTATGCGCCCATCCCCAGCTACGGCTATTCGATCAACGGCGCCTATTACGAGGCAGGCGCCACCTATGTCGCGCCGGTCGTAACCGAGACGACCACCGTCACCGAGGAATATGCCTACGAGAAGGCGCGTACGCCCGTTTACCGCAAAAAGGTCGCCGCCAAGCCCCGCAAGAAGGTGTGGCGCGCCAAGGCCAAGCCAAGCTGCAGTTGCTCTTGCGTGTGCCGGTAAGATTGCGACCCTGACCGGTCCACGTCACCTGAGGCCCGGGCGCTTCGGCGCTCGGGCCGCTCTTTTTGCTGAAAAGCCCGTTCCGAAGCGTTCTATTTCAGAAGGAACCCGCCGAGGCTGAGGCCCGGTGGGGGGGCCGCACTGGCGGCGGCGCGGTCGCCGGCTGCTTGACCGGAACGGTCGCCTTCTGGATCGAACGGCGTCCAGCCGTCGCGGCCCAGCCGTTCCAGCGGACGATAGCGGACCTTGTACGCCATGCGCTGCGATCCCTCGACCCAATAGCCGAGATAGACATAGGCCAGGCCGGCCTTGCGCGCGCGCATGATGTGGTCGAGGATGATGAAGCTGCCCAGCCCCTGCCGGTCCTCGATGCCCGGATCGTAGAAGCTGTAGATCATCGACAGGCCGTCACCCTGACGATCGGTGAGGCAGGCACCGACCAGCCGCCCCTGCTCGCCCGGTCGATCCGACGGCAGGCGATATTCGACGACATAGGTGTCGACCGGCGATTGCTCGACCATGTCCGAATAGTCGAACTCGTCCATCTCGGTCATGCCGCCGCCGGGATGGCGGGCCGACAGATAGCGCTGGAGCAGTTCGAACTGCTCCGCGGTCGCCTGCGGACGGCACGCCGTCACCACCAGATCGGAATTGCGGCGAATCAGCCGGCGCTGGGTACCTCCGGCCTTGAACCCGCCGGTCACGATGCGCACCGACACACAGGCCGCGCAATCGGCGCAGCTCGGCCGATAGGCGACATTCTGACTGCGGCGAAAGCCGATCCGGCCGAGCGCGTCGTTCAGCTCACCCGCATGCTGGCCGGTGAGCTCGGTAAAGACCTTTCGTTCCGTGCGCCCCGGCAAATAGGGGCACGGGCTCGCATTCGTCATGAAGAAGCGCGGGAAGCGGAAGGCAGCGCTCACGATCTCTCCATCGAGCCCGACAGGGCCGCTTGAATCGTCAGAGCCGCACTATGCAGGCTCTGCCAGCGAGTGAAAAGACCATTTACCACGCGCACCGCCAGATCGCTCAGCCGATCTCGACCGGGGCGACGTCAAAGCCGCTATCCTTCAGCGCAGCGATCAGGCGCTCCAGATGATCCGCATCGCGAGTCTCGCATTCGACGTCCAGCGTCAGCCCCTTGGCGGGCAGGTTTGTGAAGATTCGCTGGTGCGACAGTTCGAGAATGTTGACGCCGATCGCATCGAACACCCGCGCGACCGCGAACAGCGTGCCCGGCCTGTCCTGCAGCCGGATGCGCAGCCGCGCCAGCCGGCCTGACCGGGCAAGGTCGCGGAGCAGCACATTGGCGAGCAGGCGCGTGTCGATATTGCCGCCGCACAGGACCAGACCGACCTTGCGCCCCTGTCCGATCTCCGGATGGGTCAGCAGCGCGGCGAGTCCGGCGGCGCCGGCACCCTCGACAACCGTCTTCTCGATCTGGAGAAGCAGGCTCACGGCGCGTTCCAGCGCCCGCTCGTCGACAAGGACGACGTCGTCGACCAGCGCCTCGACAAAACGACGGGTCAGCGTGCCCGGCTCCTTGACGGCGATGCCCTCGGCCAGCGTGTCGCCGTCGCACGGCAGGTCGGCCTGCTTGATGTAATCGTACATCGACGGATACAGCTCCGCCTGAACGCCGATCACCGCGATGTCGGGACGCAGTCCCCGCGCGGCGGTCGCCATTCCGGAGATCAGCCCGCCGCCGCCGATGGGCACGACGAGCACGTCGAGGTCGGGCACATCCTCGAGCATCTCGATGGCCACCGTCCCCTGACCCGCGATGATGTCAGGCTCGTCGAAGGGATGGACGAAGGTGAGACCCTGCTCGCGCTCCAGCGTGCGGGCGTGACTATAGGCATCCTCGAATTTCTCGCCGTGAAGCACGACGGTCGCGCCATGGCCTTCGGTCTGCATGACCTTCACCGTCGGCGTGGGCCGCGGCATGACGATCGTGACCGGCACGCCCATGCGCGCACCATGATAGGCGAGCCCCTGTGCGTGATTGCCCGCCGATGCCGCGATCACGCCCCGCCCGCGCGCTTCATCGGACAGGGCGATCAGCCGGTTGAGTGCGCCGCGCTCCTTGTAGGCAGCGGTGAACTGCAGGTTCTCGAACTTGCAGTAAACCTCGGCCCCGGTCATCGCGGAGAGCGTGCGGCTGAGCAGCGTGGGCGTGCGCACGATCGATGGCGCGATGCGGGCATGGGCGGCCCGGACATCGTCGAGGGAAACGGGCAGATCGGCGTGCCCGGCGACAGTCTTTTCCAGCTTCAACATGGCAAGCGCCGCCCTAACCCATCTGGCCTTCGCGTCAATGACGCTCTATGCCGGACAAATGGCGAAGATAGCGTTTATCGGGCTGGGCGTCATGGGTGGCCCTGTCGCGGGTCATCTGGCGACAGCGGGGCACGAGCTGGCGGTCTACAATCGCTCCATCGGCAAGGCGCGCGACTGGGTCGAGCGCTATGGCGGGACCTTCTGCGTCAGCCCGATGCAGGCAGCCGAAGAGGCGGACATCGTCATCACCTGTGTGGGCAATGACGACGATCTGTCGCAAGTAACGCTGGGCCGCGACGGTGCCTTCCGGTCCCTGCGCGAAGGCGGGCTGTTCATCGATCACACCACCGTGTCCGCGCGGATCGCCCGCCAGCTTTCGGTCGAGGGGCAGAGCCGGGGGATTCACTGCGTCGATGCCCCCGTCTCCGGTGGGCAGTCGGGTGCCGAGAACGGCAAGCTGTCGATCATGTGCGGCGGAACCGAGCCGGCCGTCGAGGCCGCTCGCCTCGTCATGCAATGCTATGCCGCGCGGATCGTCCATGTGGGCGGCGCGGGTGCGGGCCAGACGACCAAGATGGTCAACCAGATCGCGATTTCGGGCGTCATCCAGGGCCTGTCCGAAGCGCTCCGCTTCGCGCAGGCCGCCGATCTCGACCTCGACCGCGTGTTTGAAGCGATATCGGGCGGCGCGGCACAAAGCTGGCAGATGGACAGTCGCTGGGCGTCGATGGCCGAAGACCGGTTCGACTTCGGCTTCGCGGTCGACTGGATGCGAAAGGATCTGGGGCTGGCGCTTGAGGAGGCGCGCGCCAATGGCGCGACGCTGCCGCTTACGGCTCTGGTCGACCAGTTCTATGCCGATGTGCAGGCGATGGGCGGTTCGCGGCAGGACACAAGCGCGCTGGTCAGGCGGATCACCCGGCGATGAAAATGACAGTCGGGGCGCTCGTCTGCGCCCTCCTGACGACGGCGCCCGCGCTGGCGAGCGGCCTGATCGACAATGTCGAGGGCATGGCGGTCGAGGAGGACGGGCGCGTCGTCCGCTTCAATGGACTGCTTCTCGATGCCGAGGGGCGGGTCGAGAAGCGGCTCACTGCGAAGGACAAGAGACCGAAGCAGCTCGATTATCGTTTCGATGGGCGCGGCCGGACCCTGATCCCCGGCTTCGTCGACGCGCATGTGCACCTGTTGCCGCTCGCGGTGGCGCAGCTCTCGCTCGACCTGTCGGGTAGCGGCTCGGTCGCGGACGTCGTGGCGCGGGTGCGCGGCTATGTAGCGGCCAATCCAGGCCGGCGCTGGATATTGGGCGGCGGATGGGACGATGCCGGCTGGGCTGCGGGCGGCGAGGCCCCTTCCCCCGCCGCGCTTGACGCGGTGTCGGCAACCATGCCGATCTGGCTGGTCGATGCCGACGGGCGGCGCGGCTGGGCGAACAGCGCGGCGCTTCGGCTTGCCGGGATCGCCGGGGCCAGCGCCGTGGTGACAGGCGCTGACTTCGCGCGCGTGGCTGCTGTGGTCCCCGCCCCCGCGCCGAAAGACCTCGACCTCGCGTTTCTCCGGGCGCAGCGGTTGCTGCTCGGGCGCGGGATCACGGCTGTGGGCGACGTCGGCACCGACATCGCCGCCTGGCAGACCTATCGCCGCGCGGGCGACCGGGGCGCGCTTCGCCTGCGGATCGTCGGCTATGGCCGCAGCATAGAGGATCTGGCGATCACCGCCGGCCCCGCGCCCACGCCCTGGCTCTATGAGGGGCGGTTGCGGCTCGCAGGGCTGGCGCTTGAGGTCGGCAACGGACTCGGCGAGACGGCGCTTCGCAACCGGATGAGCCGGGCCGCGATGGACGGCTTTGCCAATGTGCTGCTGGCGCGCGATACAGCGGGCGTCAGCGAAGCGACGGGCGCGATCGCGGAGCTCAAGCCGAGCTATGGTGCGACCGGCGGCTGGCGGATCGACATGATCGGGGCGGCGACCGCACCGGCAGCGCCATCACCGGGGATCGATCTCGTCAGCGCGGATGCGACGCGGGGCGCGGCGATGGGCCGCCCGCCGTTCGCGCCGCTGGCCCCGATGGAGACGCTCGGACGGCAACCCGACTCGCTTCGCGGCCTGACCGTCGCGGGTGCGCGCGCGCTCGGCGGACAGGGGCGGTTCGGATCGCTCGCGCCGGGACACTCTGCGGACTTCCTCATCCTCGACGGCACGCTCGACAGCATCTCGCCCGAGCAGCGCGCGCGGGTCCGGATCGCGGAAATCTGGATCGGCGGCCGCAAGGTCGAGTTGGGCGACCCGCCCGCCGACGCTCAGCGCGACGAGAGAGGCACAACCGGCCGATAACAGCCGATCTGCCGCAACAGGACCTGCCGGTTCGCCAGCCGTCCGCCATCGCGGATCAGCGGCGTGACCGGATGCACGCCCAAGCGCCAGAACTGCGGGTGATCCATGACCGCGACACTGCGCCTGGCGCAGAGACGGCGCAGTCCGTCATGGCTGAGATAGCCGAGCGCCATGACCGCCGGCCGTCCCGGTCGCCCGTCGTCGAAGCGCACGAGGTCGGTCATGAAATAGCCGCCGCGCAGGTCGATCAGAACTACATCGGCATCGCTCGCGCGGATCGCCTGCATCGTGCGGGCATAGCCGCGGACATAGTGCTCGGTGGTGACCAGCAGGAACGCACCCGCGACAATCGCCGCCGCACAGGACGCCCAGAGCAGCTTCATCGACCGCCGC
>CAZHGR010000058.1:0-18327 GCA_964532255.1 uncultured Sphingobium sp. | reverse complement strand
GCTACAACTGCCACAGCCAGATGGTGCGCCCGTTCCGCGACGAGGTGGAACGCTACGGCCATTACAGCCTGGCGGCGGAGAGCATGTACGACCACCCGTTCCAGTGGGGGTCGAAGCGCACCGGGCCGGACCTCGCCCGCGTCGGCGGCCGCTATTCGGATGAATGGCACCGCCAGCACCTGATCGATCCGCGCAGCGTGGTGCCCGAATCGATCATGCCGCCTTATGCCTTCCTCGCCGAGAACGAGCTGAACGCGGGCGACATGAGCGCGCATCTGACCGCATTGAGCCGCGTGGGGGTTCCCTACACGGCCGAAGCGATCAAGCTCGCCAATGACGACCTCAAGGCGCAGGCCGATCCGGAGGCGGACGCGAGCGCGCTGCTCGCCCGCTATCCCAAGGCGCAGGCGCGCGACTTCGACGGCCAGCCGGGCAAGCTGACCGAGATGGACGCGCTGATCGCCTATATGCAGATGCTCGGCACGCTCGTCGATTTCGAGGCCGCCGCGGCACAGGAGCAGCCGCGATGACCTACGAAGCGCTGCGCCACTTCGCCGACAGCTACGGCCTCGCCGCCATGGCCCTGCTCTATCTCGGCCTCGCCGGCTGGGCACTCCGCCCCGGCTCGCACCGCCATCACGAGCGTGCCTCCAACATGATCTTCGAGAAGGACAGGAACGATGGCTGACACAAAGCGCATCGATCATCCGACCGGCACCGAAACGGTCGGCCATGAATGGGACGGCATCGAGGAGCTGAACACGCCCTTGCCGCGCTGGTGGCTGTGGACCTTCTACGCCACGATCGTCTTCGCGATTGTCTATTGCGTGCTCTATCCCGCCTGGCCGCTGGTCGACCGCGCGACGGGCGGCACACTCGGCTGGTCGAGCCGAGGCACGCTGGAGACCGAACTGGCGAGCCGCGAGGGTCAGTTGCGCCCGGTGCGCGAGGCGCTGGCGGTGACCGACCCGGCGAAGCTCGCGGGGCAGCCGCAATTGCTCAAGGCGGCGGTCGAGGGCGGGCGGGCCGCGTTCAAGGTCCATTGCGTTCAGTGCCACGGGTCGGGCGCGGCCGGCTCGCCGGGCTATCCCAACCTCAATGACGACGACTGGCTGTGGGGCGGCGATCTGGCGACAATCGAATATACCATCACCCACGGCATCCGGAATCCCGAGCATGCCGAGACGCGCATCTCGCAGATGCCCGCCTTCGGCCGCGACGGCATCCTCCAGTCCGCACAGATCACCGCGCTGACCAGCTATGTCCGCGCCGTCAGCGGCCAGCAGCCGATGAACGCCGCCGGACGCGAGGGCGCGAAGCTGTTCGCCGACAATTGCGCGGTCTGCCACGGTGCCGACGCCAAGGGGAACCGGTCGCTGGGCGCGCCGAACCTCACCGACCCGATCTGGCTGTACGGCGGCGATGCGGAGAGCATTGCGGCGACCATCGCCAACAGCCGCCAGGGCGTGATGCCGCGCTGGAACAACCGCCTCGACGCGCCGACGATCCGCATGCTGGCCGCCTATGTCCACTCGCTGGGCGGCGGCGAGGCGGCCCCGGCCCCGGCTCCGGCGGTGCAGACGGCGGAGGTGCAGGGTGATGTGGGGCGGTGATCATGTCGCCGTTCGGCCTGAGGAGCCATTGAGCGAAGTCGAAATGGCATCTCGAAGGCCCTTCGAGACAGGGCTTCGGCAAGCTCAGCCCTTCCTCAGGGCGAACGGCAAGAGAAAGGCTCAGCATGCTCGCCCCTGACCCGCTCCGCCACGACCTGTACGCCAAGCGCAAGGCGGTCTATCCGCGCCAGGTCGACGGCTTCTTCCGTCGCCTGAAATGGGCGATCATGGTCGTCACCCTGGCGATCTACTGGGGCACGCCGTGGATCCGCTGGGACCGCGGCCCGCATGCGCCGACCCAGGCGGTGCTGGTCGATCTCGCCAACCGCCGCTTTTTCATGTTCGGCATCGAGATTTGGCCGCACGAATTCTATTATGTCGCGGGCCTGCTCATCATGGCGGGGATCGGGCTGTTCCTCGTCACGTCCGCGGTCGGGCGCGCCTGGTGCGGCTATGCCTGTCCGCAGACCGTGTGGACCGACCTTTTCCAGCATGTCGAGCGCTTCATCGACGGCGACCGCAACCAGCAGATCAGGCTCGACAAGGCACCATGGACCGCTGCCAAGCTCGGTCGCCGGTTGCTCAAGTGGAGCGTCTGGCTGGTCATATCCTTCCTGACCGGCGGCGCGTGGATTTTCTATTTCGCCGACGCGCCTACGCTGCAAAGGGAGTTCTGGACCGGAACCGCGCCGTTCGTCGCTTATGCGACCACCGGCATATTGACCGCAACGACATTCGTCCTCGGCGGCTTCATGCGCGAGCAGGTGTGCATCTACATGTGCCCCTGGCCGCGAATCCAGACCGCGATGCTCGACGAGAAGTCGCTGATCGTCACCTACAAGGACTGGCGCGGCGAACCGCGCAGCCATGGCACCAAGCGCCGGGAAGGCGAGACGCAGCCGTTCGGCGACTGCATCGACTGCACCCAGTGCGTGCAGGTGTGCCCGACCGGCATCGACATCCGCGAGGGACCGCAGATCGGCTGCATCACCTGCGCCCTGTGCATCGATGCGTGCGACAAGGTGATGGCGCAGGTCGGCAAGCCGCGTGGCCTGATCGACTACGCGACCGAGGAGGATTGCGAGCGCGAACGGCGCGGGGAAACGCCCGTGCCGGTGATCAGGACGCTCTTCCGCCCGCGGACGCTCGTCTATCTCGGCATCTGGTCGTCGATCGGCCTCGCCATGCTGTTCGCGCTGGGGGTCCGCACCCGGCTCGACATCTCCGCCAATCCGGACCGCAATCCGCTCTATGTACGGCTTTCGGACGGGTCGATCCGCAACAGCTACACGGTCAAGCTGCGCAACATGGAAAGCCAGCCGCGCCGCATGGAAATCGGGCTTATCGGCATCCCTCAGGGTCGCATCTGGGCGGAAGGGCAAGACCGCGAAAGCGCGGGACGGACGATCGCGGTCACCGTCCCCGCCGACCAGGTGCTGAAGGAGCGGCTGTATCTGGTCGCCCCCGCCGCCGGCGAGCAGAGGGAGGAATTCTCCTTCACCGTGCGGGCGCTCGACGCGCGCGGGGGTGCCGACAGCGATCGCGAAACCTTCGAGCGGCCGGAGGAGGGACAATGAGGCGCGAGTTTACCGGGCGGCACATGGCCGCGATCCTGATCGGCTTTTTCGGGCTGGTGATCGGCGTCAATGTCACCATGGCGGTGTTCGCCAGTTCCACCTTTGGAGGGACGGTCGTCGACAACAGCTATGTCGCGAGCCAGAAGTTCAACGGCTGGATCGAGAAGGGGCGCGCGCAGGCGGCGCTCGGCTGGACGATGACGCCCGCGCGGCTGGCGGACGGACGGGTGGCGCTGGTGCTGGCGGACGATGCCGGCGCACTGACGGGCGCGACCCTGGAGGCGGCGGCGCGGCATCCGCTGGGCCGCGTGCCCGACACGGTGCTTCGCTTCCATGAAATCGCGCCCGGCCGCTATGTGAGCGATGCCGCGCTCGCCGAAGGGCGATGGCACCTCCACGTCGCGGCGCAGGCGTCCGGTGCGACCGTCAACCGCATCGTCCCGCTGTCATGACCGCGCTTTCCGCCCGCCCCGACGCTGCAGTGGCCACCGCGCGCAGCCGCTTCGCGGTGCCGGGCATGCGCTGCGCCGGTTGCATCGCAAAGCTGGAAGACGGCTTGCCGCGCCAGCCCGGAATCTTCGCCGCCCGCGCCAATGTTTCGGCGAAGCAGGTGCTGGTCGATCATGATCCGGCGCTGACGCCGCCCGAACTGAAGGCGGCGTTTGCCGCGACCGGCTTCGATGCCGAGCCGCTGAGCGAATCGGGAGAGCGGCGCGACGACGCGACGCGGGGGCTGCTGCGCGCGCTGGCGGTGGCGGGCTTTGCCGCGATGAACGTCATGCTGCTGTCCGTCTCGATCTGGTCGGGGGCGAGCGGGGCGTCGAAGGCGATGTTCCACTGGATTTCGGCGCTGATCGCGTTGCCCGCCGTTGCTTATGCCGGCCAGCCCTTCTTCCGCAGCGCTCTCGGCGCGCTCAGGGCCGGCCGCACCAACATGGACGTGCCGATCAGCATCGGCGTGCTGCTGGCGACGGGCATGAGCCTGTACGAGACCGCGACCGGCGGCGAGCATGCCTGGTTCGACGGCGCGCTGATGCTGCTCGCCTTCCTGCTGACGGGCCGCGTCCTTGACGAGGCGATGCGCGGGCGCGCGGCAAGCGGGGCGGAGGCGCTGGTCAGGCGCACCGCGCCCGGCGCCTTCCTGCTGCTGCCCGACGGGTCAAGCCGGTGGACGGCGGCCGAGATGCTGGCGGTGGGCGACAGGGTGCGGGTCGCGGCGGGCGAGCGGCTGGCGGCGGACGGCGTGATCGTCGAGGGGACGAGCAGCTTCGACCTGTCGCTGCTGACGGGGGAAAGCGCGCCCGTCCGGCTGACACCCGGCGACACGGCGCGCGCGGGGACGCTCAACCTCGACGCGCCACTCACCATCCGCGTGACGGCGGTGGGCGAGGACCGTACCATCGCCGAGATCGCGCGACTGATGGAAAGCGCGGGGCAGGCCAAGTCGCGCTACGTCCGGATCGCCGACCGGGCGGCGCGGATGTACGCGCCGGCCGTCCACACGCTGGCGGCGCTGAGTTTCGCGGGATGGATGATCGCGGGCGCGGGCTGGCACGAATCGCTGCTGATCGCGGTGGCGGTCCTCATCATCACCTGCCCCTGCGCGCTCGGCCTTGCCGTGCCGGTGGCGCAGGTCGTCGCGACCGGGGCGCTGATGCGCGCGGGCGTGCTCGTCAAGCATGGCAGCGCGCTCGAGCGGCTGGCGGAGGCGGACGGCGTGGTGTTCGACAAGACGGGCACGCTCACGCTGGGCCGGCCCGAGCCGGTGAATGCCGCCGCGCTCGACGCCGATCAGCGGGCGGTGGCGCTCGCGCTCGCGCGGAGCAGCCGCCATCCGCTGTCCGCCGCGCTCGCGCGGGCGCTGGAGGCGATGGGAACGCGTCCCGCCGAGGTCGCGGACATTGCCGAGACGCCGGGCGAGGGGCTGACCGGCCGGTGGAACGCCATGGCCGTGCGGCTGGGACGCCCGGCGGACGGGTCGAGCGGGGTTGCGCTGACGATCGGCGATGCGGAACCGCTTGTGCTCCGCTTCGCCGACGCGCTGCGGCCCGATGCGTGCGACGCGGTGCGCGCCATGCAGTCGCTGGGGCTGCCGGGGCTGATCGCGAGCGGCGATCAGGGCAGCAGCGTCGCGGATGTCGCGCGCGCGGTCGGGCTGACCGCGCTGCCGGGACTTCGCCCGCAGGACAAGCTGGCCCTCCTTGAACGGCGCAAGGCCTCAGGCGAACGGCCGTTGATGGTGGGCGACGGGCTCAACGACGGCCCGGCGCTGGCGGCGGCGCATGTCTCGATCGCGCCCGCGTCGGCGAGCGACATCGGCCAGCAGGCGGCGGATGTCGTGTTTCTGGGCGACAGCCTGGTGCCGGTGGCAAAGGCGGTAAGGGCCGCGCGCGCGACGATGCGGATCGTGCGCCAGAATTTCGTGCTGGCGATCGGCTATAATCTGCTCGCGGTCCCGCTGGCCATCGCCGGGCAGGTGACGCCGCTGATCGCTGCGGCCGCCATGTCGGCAAGCTCGATCATCGTGATCGGCAACGCGCTGCGGCTGAGGGGATGCGCCAGATGATCGGCCTTGTCTTCCTGATTCCCATTGCGCTGCTGCTCGGCCTTGTCGGGCTGGTCGCCTTCTTCTGGGCGCTGAAGAATGGCCAGTTCGATGATCCCGATGGGGCGGCGATGCGGATCCTGATCGACGATGAAGGTGACAGGCGATGACGCCGCGCGCGCTGATGCTCACGCTCGGGGGCTTTGCCTTCTGCCTGCCCATGCCGACGCAGGCAGAGGGACGCGTGCTAACGGTCGCGCTGTGCGGCGGCGGCGTTGCGCACATTCCTCTGAGCGACGGGAGGCCGCTCGACGGCGACCGACCCGCGCCCGATCATGGCTGCTGCGGCAAGGCCTGTCATGCGCCTGATCCGAGAAAGCGGGCAAAGGGCGGGTGCTGCGGTGATGCGCCTGACGGTGACGACGACGGGGCGAACTAGGGCTTGAACTGCGGTCCGCCACGTCTGGTCGCGCCATGCTTGGGCGTGGGGAGCTGGATTCCGAACGTTATCCTTGCGGGTTCGCTGCTCCGCCTTCGTCAACCTCGATCCGCCCGATGCGCAACCTGTCGATCCGCGCGTCCTTGATGCGCAGGCGTCCTATGGCGAGCGCGCCGATCGCGACGGCACCGACCGACAGCGCGCCCAGCGCGAAGGCTCCGACCGCGATGGCACCGACCGACCCGGCACCCATGGCGGCAGCGGGAATGGCGGTCGGCCGACTGACCCTCACGAGCGGAGCGACCGCCACGGCCTTACTCCGCCGCATCGGCCTGTCCCGCGTCAGTCGTCGCCGCCTCGATCTCGGCGGCCTTGGCCTCCACCAGCGAGACGATATGGTCGAGCATCGCCTCGCTCGATACATGATGGTCGGTGACGCCCGACAGATAGACCATGTGCTTGCCGTTGCCGCCGCCGGTGATGCCGATGTCGGTTTCGCGCGCCTCGCCGGGCCCGTTGACGACGCAGCCGAGAACCGAGAGCGACAAGGGCGTGCGGATGTGCTGCAGCCGCGCCTCCAGCGCCTCGACCGTGCGGATCACGTCAAATCCCTGCCGCGCGCATGAGGGACAGGACACGACGCGCACGCCGCGCGTCCTGAGGCCGAGCGATTTCAGGATCTCATATCCCACCCGCACTTCCTCCTCCGGCTCGGCGGAGAGCGAGACGCGGATGGTGTCGCCGATTCCGGCCCAGAGCAGGTTGCCGATGCCGATCGCGCTCTTGACCGTCCCGCCGATCAGCCCGCCCGCCTCGGTGATGCCGAGGTGGAGCGGACAGTCGACCGCGTCGGCAAGCTGGCTGTAGGCAGCGACCGCCAGGAACACGTCCGACGCCTTCACCGCGACCTTGAACTCGTGGAAATCCTGGTCCTGGAGCAGCTTGATATGGTCGAGCGCCGATTCGACCAGCGCTTCCGGGCAAGGCTCGCCATATTTTTCAAGGAGGTCGCGCTCCAGGCTACCGGCGTTGACCCCGATGCGGATCGAACAGCCATTGGCGCGCGCGGCGGCGACGACTTCGCGTACGCGCGCCTCGCTGCCGATGTTGCCGGGATTGATTCGCAGGCACGCGGCGCCCGCGTCGGCGGCCTCGAGCGCCCGCTTGTAGTGGAAATGGATGTCCGCGACGAGCGGCACGCGCGCGGCGCGGGCGATCTGGCGGAAAGCGGCGGTCGACTCCTCGTCGGGGCAGGACACGCGGATGATGTCGGCGCCTGCCTCCTCGCAGCGGCGGATCTGGTCGATCGTTGCGCGCGCGTCGCTGGTCGGCGTGTTGGTCATCGTCTGGACGGTGATCGGCGCGTCGCCGCCGACGGGCACGCTGCCGACCATGATCTGGCGGCTCCGGCGACGCTGGATGTCGCGCCAGGGGCGAAGGCCGGGATTATGCTCTGACATGGGGGCTCCGTAAGCAGGATTTGCGCCTCAATAGCGCCTTCGCTCCCGATCCGCGAGGGCCGCAGTCCGTTAGCGCCAATATCGCTCCGCTTGCTCCAGCCGGTGGATCGCATCGCCCGCGCGGACGATCAGCACGCTGCGCCGATCAACGTCCGGCCCCTGGATCGCCGCGGCAGGACCGACACCCAGCGCGGCGAGGGTCGCGGGCATGGCGGCGATGTCGTTGAGGTCGCCCAGATGCTCCTGAAGCTCCTTGAGCGGCGCGGTGTAGCGCTTGCGCGCCTTGCGCTTCCCACCCCCGTCATGGAGCGGTTCGAAGAATTCGACCGCATAGCGCAGTTTCTTGGCGGTCTTACGCGCTTCGTGCCGGGCCTCGTCGTCATCGCCGGTCACGGCGGACGCTTCGGCCAGCAGGCGGTCGTGCAGCCGGCCGAGCGCTGCGGCCGCGAAGGGAGCCAGCCCCTTGCGCGCCGCCTTGCGGTCCGCCCAGTCGCCCAGTGCCAGCCATTCGGCAAGGTCGAGCCACAATGTCCGCGCGCGTTGCGAAGCGCAGGCCTGGCGTGCGCGGGCATAAGCGTCAACCCGGCCGGAGGCGAGCCTTGCCCGCGCGGCGCGATCGGTGAGCCGCGGCAACAGCACGTCGATATCGCGCGCGGCACCCAGTTGCGCCGCCAGCCAGCGCAGCTCGCCGTTGAAGTGCCTGGCCTCGGCACCCTTGACCACCGGCCGGAAGGCGACGAGCGCGGAGCGGAGGCGGCGGATCGCGACCCGCGCCTGATGGAGCGCATCCACCGCATCGCCCTGGCGCAGCAGATCCTCGTTCAGCCGGAAATGCCGGATGCAGTGCATTGCGACGACCCGGAAGCCCTGCCCGGCGGTCATGTCGGCTGAAAGCGACAAGGGCGACGCCTTCTGCGCCGAACCGTCGGCCTCGATCAGCCGCTGTCCCCGCTCCGCCTTGCTCAGCGCGCCCAGCCGCACCGGGGTGACGCCGCCGATTCGCCGCGCCAGAGCGAACAGCGCTTCGGCCTTGCCTTCCTTCAGCTCCAGTTCGACTTCGCAGATCGGGTCGGTGTGGCCGTTGGCGCTGGCGGTACCATGATCCATGGCGAGTTCGATCCGCGCGTCGCCCTCGACAAGCTGCCAGGTGTCGCGCGTGACAGCGACGGCGAACCGGCGCTCGATCAACCCGGTCTCGCCGTTCAGCGCCTTGGCGACGGGACCGTCGGCGTCGATCAGCGGATTGTCGTCTTCGACCCGCCGTTCCCACTCGCGCCGCTCGAACAATCCTGCGCCCGCACCGCCGTCGGCCTTCACGGTCTGGATGCGCTCGTGCCCGTTGCTGCGGACCCGCAGCGACAGCCCGCTTGCGGCGAGGCGCTCATCGGGCGTGTCGAAATAGATCGACTCGAGCCGCTCCCGCTCACCCGGTCCGAGGCTGAGCAGGGTGGGCAGCTCGGCCATATCGGCACCGCTGTCCAGTTCCAGCTTGAGTTCCGTCTCCACTGTAACGCTACTGTAACATTATCCCCGGACCGCCTCAAGTGGGACCGCGTCCGGTGAACAGCTTGATCGCGCCAACGATCAGCGCGAGAATCAGGAGGATGTGGATGATCCCGCCCGCAATCTTGAAGGCCAGCCCCAGCAGCCAGAGCACGATCAATATGACGAAAATGGTCCACAGCATGCCCGGCTCCTTCCGCTGGCAAGGACGCAACGCGCCCCTATATGTCGGTCTTGAACCGCCGGGCGCGGCCGGGGTTGCACGCGCCGGATGAAGGACAGGCCATGACCAAATATCTCCACACCATGATCCGCGTCAGCGACGTCGACCGGACCGTCGCCTTTTTCGAGTTGATCGGCCTTCGCGAGGTACGGCGCTTCGACAGCGATCAGGGGCGCTTCACGCTCGTTTTCCTCGCCGCGCCGGGCGACGAGGACGCTCAGGTCGAACTGACGTACAACTGGCCGTCCACCGATGGCTCGGCGCCGGAAAGCTACGGCGGCGGACGCAATTTCGGGCACCTCGCCTATCGCGTCGACAATATCTACGAAACATGCCAGCGGCTGATGGACGCGGGCGTGACGATCAACCGGCCGCCGCGCGACGGCCATATGGCGTTCGTGCGCACGCCCGACGGCATTTCGGTCGAACTGTTGCAGGACGGGCGGCTCGATCCGGCCGAGCCATGGGCGTCGATGCCCAATGTGGGGGAATGGTGATGGCGTCTTCGTTCGAAGTGGTACGGATCCCGGTGCTGTCGGACAATTATGTCTGGCTGGTCCATGATGCCGACAGCGGCGAGACGGTGGTCGTCGATCCGGCGGTCGCCGCGCCCGTGCTGGCCGAGGCGGACGCGCGCGGCTGGCGGATCACGCAGATCTGGAACACGCATTGGCATGGCGACCATGTCGGCGGCAATGCGGAGATCGTCGCCGCGACCGGCGCGCGCATCACCGCCCCGGCCGCCGAGAGCGCCAAGATCGACGTGATCGACCGCGCGGTGGCGGAGGGTGATACCGTCGCGATCGGCGCTCATGTGGCCACCGTCTGGGAGGTTCCCGCCCACACCGCCGGGCATATCGCCTATCATCTGCCCGAGGACGCCATGATCTTCGTCGGCGACACGCTGTTCGCCATGGGCTGTGGCCGGCTGTTCGAAGGGACCGCCGAGCAAATGCACGCCAATCTTCAGCGCATGGCGGGCCTGCCCGGCGAGACGGCGGTCTATTGCGCGCACGAATATACGCTGTCCAACGCGCGCTTTGCTGCCGTCGCCGAGCCGGGCAACGGCGACATCGCTGCACGGCTGGTGACGGTCGAGGCGGCGCGCGAACGTGGCGAGCCGACCGTGCCGACGACGATCGCGCTCGAACGCGCGACCAATCCCTTCATGCGCGCCGCCGATGCGGGCGAACTGGCGCGGCACCGCAAAGCAAAGGATAGTTTCTGACCGGTTTGTGATAAGGTGGCGCGGCAGGGGAGACGATGGAGGACATCATGCTTCAGAAGAAGATCGCGATCTGCGCCACGACTGCCCTGTTGATGCTTGGCGGATGCACCGCTGCAGCCGACAGCGAGCCGCCCCGGCTGACCGAGAAGCAGGCCGCCCGGCTCGACAAGGCGATCGAAGGCAAGGTCGCGGGACAACCCGTCTCCTGCGCGGGCCGCGTTGGTTCGTCCGACCGACTGGAAGTCATCAGCGACGGCGTGCTCCTGTACCGCGCCAATCGCAATCTGGTGTATGTCAACCGGCTGTCGGGGCAGTGCAACGGCATCTCGCGCGGCGACACGCTGGTACTGAAGCCGACGCTCAGCCAATATTGCAGCGGCGATATTGCGCGGTCGGTCGACCTCAATATCGGCATGACGGTGGGAAGCTGCGCGCTGGGCGACTTCGTGCCGTACCGCACGCCGGGAAGCTGAGCCTCCCGGCCCCGGGGGCGCGTCAGGACGCGGAGCCGCCTCCGTACAGCGCGTCCAGGCGCTCCTGATAGCGTGCGCGGATCGCGTGGCGGCGGATCTTGAGCGACGGCGTCATCTCGGCATTGTCGATCGTGAAGGGTTCGTCGGCGAGTGCGAAGCGGCGGACGCGCTCGACGACGCCCAGTCCGGCATTGACCCGCTCGACGGCGGCGCGAAGCGCTTTCCCGCGCTCCTCCTCGGCCACGTCGGCGAAATAGTCGGCATCGGGAACCAGCAGCGCGACGAGGTGCGGGCGCTTGTCGCCATGGACCATGGCCTGCGCGATTTCGGGTTGCAGCGTCAGCATCGTCTCGATGCGCTGCGGCGCGACATTGTCGCCCTTGTCATTGACGATCAGGTCCTTCTTGCGGTCGGTGATCCGGAGCCGCCCGCGCGAGTCGAACTCGCCGATGTCGCCGGTGTGGAGCCAGCCGTCGCGGAGCACCTGCGCGCTCGCCTCCGGGTCCTGCCAATAGCCGTGCATGACGAGCTCGCCGTGCACCAGAATCTCGCCGTCGTCGGCGATGCGGACCTCGACATCCTTCATCGGCGGGCCGACCGTGTCCATCGCGATGCCGGCGGCGGGGCGATTGCAACTGATCACCGGCCCCGCCTCGGTCTGGCCATAGCCCTGGAGCACTGTCAGCCCCATCGCGCCGAAGAACCGGCCGACCTCGGGGTTGAGCGGCGCGCCGCCCGAGACGAGCGCCTTGACCCGCCCGCCGAACCGCGCGCGAATTTTCGGCCGGAGCGTCCGTTCGAGCAGGAAGTCGAGCGGCGCGTCGAGCAGCGAGCGGCCGCCGCGCCGTTCCTTGCGTGCGTCCAGCGCCAACGCCTGATCGAGGAGCAGCGCCGGGAGCTTCCCTTCCTTCGCGACCGCTTGGCTGATCCGCGTCCGCAGCATCTCGAACAGCCGGGGCACGACCACCATGATCGTAGGTCGCGCTTCCGCGATGTTGGCTGCAAGCTTGTCCAGCCCCTCCGCATAATAGATCTGCCCGCCCAGGCCGATGGGCAGGAACTGGCCGCCGCTATGTTCATAGGCATGGCTGAGCGGCAGGAAGGAGAGGAAGACCTCGTCCTCGTCGCGGCCGAAATCCGCAGCGATGATGTCCACGCAGCCCGCGACGTTGGTCAATATGGCACCATGGTGCTGGCGCACGCCGCGCGGCGCGCCGCCCGTTCCGCTGGTGTAGATGACGCAGGCCAGGTCCTCGCGTCGCGCCGTCTGGCGCTCTGCCAGAGCGCGCCAGTCGTCGGGCCGGCCCGCCAGCATCTCGTCCCAGCCGCAGGATTTGACGCCGGAAGCATAGCGTGACGCCGCGCCGTCCATCCCGATGACCAGCGCGACCGCCGATCCGGGAATGGCGGGCATCAGCTTTTCCGCGATCTTCGCAGTCGAGTAGATCACCGCGCGCGCGCCGCTGTTGCCGACGATATGCGCATGATCGCGGCTGGTGTTGGTGGTGTAGGTCGGGACCGTCACCGCGCCCGCCGCCATGATCGCCAGATCGGCGATGCAGAATTCCGGCCGGTTCTCGCTGACCAGCATCACCCGGTCGCCCGGACGGATTCCGTCGGCCTGAAGCGCCGCGGCAAGGCGGGTGACCTGGCGCGCAACCTCGGTCCAGCTCAGCGACCGCCATTCGCCGTCCTGCTTGCTCCAGAGGAAGGGGCGGTCGCCGCGCTCGGCGACGCGGGTGAAGAACATATGGGTGAGGCTGTCGAATCGCTCCAGCCCCTGCCGCGCGACAGACCGTGCCATGCCTCTCCTCATCCTCCTGCCTGCCCGGCCATGCGCCGGACGGTGCGCTTACTCGCTGAGCGCGACACCCGGACTACGCGGATCAGCGGCGCCCTGCCAGCCATTTTCGGTCAGCGCGGCGGCGTTGGCCTTGAGCGGCAGGCGCGCGAGCGTCACCTTATGACCTATCGCCTCCAGCGCGGGCTTCATGGGCAGCAGGTCGCTGCCCTCCTCGATCATCAGGCCGTCGCGGTTGAAGTAGAGCAGGCCCGTCGCGATCGCGTTGCGCGCGTCCATGCCCCAGTCGAGACGCGCGACGATCGCCTTGACGACCTGCATGATGATCGTCCGTCCGCCCGCCGCGCCGACGACGAACACCGGCTTGCCGGCGGCGTCATAGACGATGGTGGGCGCCATGGAGGACAGCGGGCGCTTGCCGGGCTGGACGCGGTTGGCGACCGCCGTTCCTTCTGCCTCGGGCGCGAAGCTGAAATCGGTCAGCTCGTTGTTGAGCACATAGCCGTTGACGACGATCTGGCTGCCGAACCCGCCCTCGACCGTGCTGGTCATGCTGACGATATCGCCTTCGCCATCGACGACGACGAAATGAGTGGTGGAGGGGATGTTGCCGCTCTCGACACGGGCGCGCACCGGCGCTCCTGTCGGCGTGCCGTGCGGATAGTCGGCGCGCGGGCGGCGCGGGTCGATCAGCCGCGAGCGCGCACGGATATAGGCCGGGTCGATCAGGCCGGCGACCGGCACAGTGACGAAGTCGGGGTCGGCAAGCCAGGTGTCGCGGTCGGCATAGCCGAGGCGCATTGCCTCGCCGATCAGGTGCCAGGCGACCGGGCTGTCGCGACCCAGGCGTTCCAGGTCGAAGCGGTCGAGCATGCCGAGAATCTGGATGACGGCGACCGCGCCCGATGACGGCGGGCCCATGCCGCAGATCTTGTAGGTCCGGTAGGCGCCGCAGACCGGGGGACGCTCCTTCGCCGCATAGGCCGCGAAATCCTCGCGGCCGATGATCGCGGGATTGCGTGGCGCATCGGCAAGCGCACTGCTCACCGCCTCGACATTCGCGCCCGTGTAGAAGGCGTCCGGCCCCTCGGCGGCGAGACGCCTGAGGAAGGCGGCGAGCGCGGGGTTGCGGATCGTGGTGCCGACCGGTGCGGGCTTGCCATCGACGAAATAGAGCGCGCGCGCCGCCGGAAAATCGGCCCAGAGCTGCGTTCGGGCGGACAGCGAATCGAACAGCCGCTGGTTGACGACAAAGCCGTCCTCGGCCAGCCGGATCGCTGGCGCGAACAGCTCCGCCCAGGCCAGTCGGCCCCATTTGGCGTGCGCCTTTGCCATCAGCGCCACATTGCCGGGTACCCCCACCGAGATGCCGCCGGGGACGGCGTCGCGAAACCCCATCGGCTTGCCGTCGGGGGTCAGGAAGCGGCGCTCGCTTGCGGTGGCGGGCGCGGTTTCGCGGCCGTCGATGCTTTCGATGAGGCCGCTGGTGCCGTCATGATGGAGGAGAAAACCGCCCCCGCCGATCCCGCTCGACTGCGGCTCGACCACGGTCAGCGCGAGCATTACCGCCATCGCGGCGTCGGTCGCGCTCCCGCCCTTGCGAAGCACCTCCACGCCAGCTTCGCTCGCGCGCGGATCGGCGGTGCTGACGACGCCCCCCTTCGCCAGCAGCGGTGCCGGGGCCAGAAGGAGGAGCAAGGCGACGAAGCGGGGGATCAGGCTGGGCATGGCGGGCATCATCGCCCCGCGCCGCCGCCCGCGCAACTGCCATGTCCGCCTTTCTGTTGCACGCGATCAGAGCGGGCGATCAGAGCGGGCAATCGACTCCGACGGCCTGTGTGATGCTGGAAAAACCGTCGCGGCGCAGGCGCGCGGCGAGGCCGCGGTTGATCGTGCGGGCGAGGAAGGGGCCATGATAGACCATCGCGCTGTAGATCTGGATGAGCGACGCGCCCGCGCGGATACGGGCATAGGCATCGTCGGCGTCGGCGATCCCGCCCACGCCGATCAGCGGGATCGCGCCGCCGGTCGCGCGCCGGAAGTCCATGAGGCGCGCTTGCGCCATCGTGCGCAGCGGCGCGCCCGACAGCCCGCCTGTCTCCCCCGCCTGCGCCGATCGCAGCGACGCCGGTCGCGCGATGGTGGTGTTGGAGACGACGAGCGCGTCGATCCGTCGCGCCAGCACGATCTCGGCAATGTCGGTGATGTCGTCGGGCGACAGGTCGGGCGCGACCTTGAGCCAGACCGGCGGGCCATCGGGACCGCGCGCTTCCATCACGGCTGCGAGCAGCGAGTCGAGCGCGCCGCGATCCTGGAGCGCGCGCAGCCCCGGCGTATTGGGGGACGAGATGTTGACCGTCAAATAGTCGGCGAGCGGGGCAGCCCGGCGGACGCCGGTGACATAGTCGGCGACCCTGTCCACCGAGTCCTTGTTGGCACCGACATTGATGCCCAGCACGATGCCGCGCCGCGCCTGCCCGGCGATCCGCGCCAGCGCCGCGTCCAGCCCCTCATTGTTGAAGCCCATGCGGTTGATGACCGCGCCGTCGGCGGCAAGGCGGAACAGGCGCGGACGGGGATTGCCGGGCTGTGCCAGCGGGGTCAGCGTACCGACTTCGGCAAAGGCAAAGCCGAAGCGGCCCATGCGCGAGAAGACCTGGGCATTCTTGTCGAAACCGGGAGCAAGCCCGACCGGTCCGGGAAAGGCGAGGCCCATCAGCCGCTGCGCCAGCACGCGATCGATCGTCGTCTTCGATGCGGCCGGGAGCCGTTCGAGCAGCCTGATCGTCAGGCCATGCGCATCTTCCGCGTCCATGCGGAAAAGAAACGGACGGGCCAGCCGGAACATCATCGCTGCGCTATTTCACGGGCCCCCCATCGGGTCAACCGCGCCACGATTTTGGGGCACGGCACGGGAATTGCCTCCAAAATGGTTTCTTCATTGCGATGAGCGGAGGAAACTCGCCGGGCTAACGTAGCTAATGACGATTCCATCCAATAACGCGATCGCGAATCGGAGTAGGGCCCGCTTGCGACCCGAAGGGCTCTTATGTCAGTGACATGGAGACCTCTTACCTTAAGGCCTGTCCGGTTCATCCGGGCAGGCCCTTTTTTTTGGTTGAGCGGCTGTGCTGTGTCGACGAGCCGAGTGTTACTTTGTTTGACATGCTCTTGCACTTGGCGGCATCTGCCGCGTCCGGGATCGTGGCAAGCGACGGACGTCAAGGACCGGCTCCACCGTTCCGAAGAGGAACGATCGGGCGCAGGTCGGCAGTTTTCAGCGGGGGCACATGCGGCGAGGCGAGGACGATCGGGAGGAGGGCCGGGTCTCGCTGACCTATCTGGCACCGCCCCCTGACCTCGCCGCGCTGTTCGGCCCCCTGTATCTTTTCGTGGCGGATCAGCGGCAGGTGTCGGACCATACCCGCGCTGAACTGGCGCAGATCCGCTTCATGCTGAGCGGGCACGGCGACTATATCTTCCCCCAGCATCGCGCGACGACTCCGGCCATCTGCCTGCTGGGACCGACCAGCGCGGCGACGCGGTTCGAGGCGGAGGGACCGCTGCATGTGCTGGGCGTCTCCATCCTGCCGCTGGGCTGGGCGGCGCTGGCGCTCGGCGACGCCAGTGCCGTGCTCGACGAGGTTAGAGATTTGCCGGCGGTGACAGGTTGGGACTGGGGCACCCTGTCCGGGGAACTGCGTGCGGCGCTGAGCGGTGAGGGGGGCCTGGAAGCCGCCGCCGCCCGGCTGTGGGCCTTTCTGGCGAGCGTGATCCGCGCGCCATCTGCGGCGGAGCGCGCCTTTGTCGCGGCCACCGATGCCTGGCTGACCGACGAGACGTCGCCGCGGGTCGAGGTGCTACAGAAAGCCACGGGCCTTTCGGCGCGCCAGGTCGCGCGGCTGTGCAACCGCTATTATGGCGCGCCGCCCAAATATGTGGCGCGCAAGTATCGCGCGCTGCGGTGCGCCTCCATCCTGGCGCACGAGAGGCGCGACTGGACCGAACTGGTTCACGACACCTTCTACGACCAGTCGCATTTCATCCGCGAGTTCAAGCATTTCATCGGCATGACGCCCAATCAGCTCCGCACCAACGCCAGCCTGGTGCTTCGCCTCACCATGGCGCGGCGCGAGATTGACGGCGGTATCGCGGAGCTGAGCCGGCTGAGCTGAAAGCGCTCTTAACCCCCTTGAAACCATCCCGGCTTGCCGCCAAATGGAAGTGGATCGAATCGGTCCACTTTGTTCGGAGCCCGCTTGCGCCTTTCCAGCTTCACTGACCAGGCGATTGTCCTGATGCAGGCCGCCGCGACCCGGTGCGGCAGCGGACGGGTGAGCGCGGCCGATCTCGCCGAAGTGACCGGCATATCGCTGCCCAGCGCGAAGAAGATCGTCAGCCAGTTGACCCGCGCCGGCCTGCTGACGACCGCGCGCGGGATGGGCGGCGGTATTCGCCTGGCGCGTCCGGCCGCCGCGATCAGCCTGGCCGATGTCGTCGAGGCTGTCGAAGGCCCGATAGCCCTAACGCTCTGCGTCGAGCCGGACCAGACCCATGGCTGCGCGCGCGAGCCGCATTGCGCGATGCGACCCCATTGGAGCCCGGTGAATGCGGCGGTGCGCGGCGCGCTCGCCGACGTGTCGCTGGCGAGCCTCGCGACGCGAGCGGCCGTCGCGGCGACCCAGGAGCTATCCGCATGACCGACAGCATCACCGAAACGCCCCGCAATGCGCCCCGGAACGCCGATGCCGCAGCCGCCGCCCGGCGCGCCGCCGACTATGAATGGGGCTTCACGTCCGACGTGGAGCAGGAATTCGCGCCCAAGGGGCTGAGCGAAGACACTGTCCGCTTCATCTCCGCCAAGAAGAACGAGCCCGAATGGATGCTCGAATGGCGGCTGGCGGCCTATCGTCAGTGGCTGGAGATGGTGCCCCCCGACTGGGCCAAGCTCAACGTCCCGCCGATCGACTATCAGGACGCCTATTATTATGCGGCGCCCAAGAAGAAGACCGAGCTGGCGAGCCTCGACGAGGTCGATCCCGAGATCCTGCGCACGTACGAAAAGCTGGGCATCCCCATCGAGGAGCAGAAGGTGCTGGCCGGCGTCGCCGGGTCGCGCCGGGTGGCCGTCGACGCGGTGTTCGATTCGGTGTCGGTGGCGACGACCTTCCGCAAGGAGCTGGAGGAAGCCGGCGTCATCTTCCGCTCGATCAGCGAGGCGATCCGCGAGTATCCCGAGCTCGTCCGCAAATGGCTGGGCCGGGTCGTGCCGGTGCGCGACAATTATTTCGCGGCGTTGAACTGCGCGGTCTTTTCCGACGGCACCTTCGTTTATATCCCCGAAGGCGTGCGCTGCCCGATGGAGCTGTCGACCTATTTCCGCATCAATGCGAAAAATACGGGGCAATTCGAGCGGACGCTGATCGTTGCCGATAAAGGAAGCTACGTCAGCTATCTGGAGGGCT
>CAZHGR010000057.1:0-18666 GCA_964532255.1 uncultured Sphingobium sp. | reverse complement strand
AACCTCGCAGAAACGGAAAATGGCGGCCGACGAGGGGCCGCCACTTCAATCGAGGCTGGCGCTATACGCGCTTCATGCGCAACGATCAATCGCGGAGCTTTGCCCCTTCATGACAGTGCCCCCTGACCTGCTCGCCGACTGGCGCGACCATCTCGCGCTCGACCGGCGGCGCTCGGCGCATACCGTGCGGGCCTATGTGGCGACCGCCGAACGCTTTCTCGACTGGCTGCGGGAGACCGGACCGGCCAACCCGGCGGCGCTCGGGGCGCTAGCGGCGTCGGACCTGCGCGCCTATCTCGCCGCGCGCCGTGCCGAGGGGATCGGCAATGCGTCCGCGGCGCGCGAATTGTCGGCGCTTCGCACCTTCCTGCGTTTCGTGGGCGGCGAGGAGGCGCGCATTCCGGTGCTTCGCGGGCCGCGAGTCAAGCCCGGCGTGCCCCGCCCCGTCGCGCCCGACGACGTGGTCGAACTGGCGGGCGAAGTCGCCGACGGCGCGCGGGAGCCCTGGATCGGCGCGCGCGACTGGGCGGTGCTTCTCCTTCTCTATGGCGCGGGGCTTCGCATCTCGGAGGCGCTGTCGTTGACCGGAGCGGCGCTGCCGCCGCCAGAGTCGCTGCGAGTCACCGGCAAGCGCGGCAAGACACGCATCGTCCCGCTGCTGCCGCAGGTACGCAAGGCCATCGGCACCTATGCACAGGCCTGCCCCTTCACGCTGACCGCCGACGCGCCGCTGTTCCGGGGCGCACGCGGGGGACCGCTCAATGCCGGGACCATCCGCGCAGGCGTCCGCGTCGCCCGGCGACGGCTCGGGCTGTCGGAACGGACGACGCCGCACGCACTCCGCCACAGCTTCGCCACCCATCTGCTCGGCCGCGGCGCGGATCTGCGGTCGCTGCAGGAACTGCTCGGCCACGCCAGCCTGTCATCGACGCAGATCTACACCCAGGTCGATGCCGCGCATCTTCTCGACGTGTACCGCCACGCGCATCCCAGAGCGGAGGGGTGAAACAATCCGTCATGCCAGCGAAAGCTGGCATCGCGTGAGGCAGAGGACCCCAGCCTTCGCTGGGGTGACGGTCCTGTTACCCCGCCTGCTGATCTCCATAGGGCCGCCAGGTGATCAGCCGATAGGCATAGCCCACGGCGGCCAGCACCAGCACGGCGGTCGAGGCGGGGCCGAGCCAGGTATCGATCTCCGCGAAACGGCTGCCCAGCCAGTACCCCGCGCCGGCAAGGATGATGTTCCAGATCAGCGCACCCGCGAAGGTCCAGAGGATGAAGCGGACGGGACCCATTCTGAACAGCCCGGCGGGAAGCGACACCATCGTCCGCATCGCCGGCATGAAACGGACAACGAAGACGATCATCGGGCCATGCCGCCGGAACAGCACATTGAGCCGCCGGATGTCGCGCCAGTCGAGCGTCAGCACGCGGCCGAAGCGATTCACTATGGGCTTGAGGCCGTGCATGCCGACCTTTCGCCCGAACCAGTACCAGACATAATTGCCGATGGTCGTCCCAACCGTCCCCGCGAACAGCAGCGGGATCATCTCCATCCTGCCCTGCCCGACGCGGATGCCGCCGATGCCCATGATCAGTTCGGACGGGATCGGCGGAAATACATTCTCGAGGACCATCAGGAGCGCGATCCCCCAATAGCCGCCAGCATCGATCAGGTTGACGACCCAGTCGGTCAAGCGCGCCTCAGACCGTCACCGCCGCGCGGGTGGCAAGCCGCGCCTCGACCGCGTCCCAGATCATCGCGCCGGTGTCGATGCCGTCGAACGCGTCGATCGCGACGATCCCGGTCGGCGAGGTCACGTTGATCTCAGTCAGCCACTTGCCGCCGATCACGTCGATGCCGACGAACAGCAGTCCTCGCGCCTTGAGGTCGGGGCCGAGCGCGGCGCAGATCACGCGCTCTTCCTCGGTCAGATCAGTCTTGGCCGCAGTGCCGCCCACGGCGAGGTTGGAGCGTATCTCTCCGGCGCCGGGAATGCGGTTGAGCGCGCCCACCACCTCTCCATCGACGAGGACGATCCGCTTGTCGCCCGACGCGACATCCTTGATGAACGCCTGAACCATGAACGGCTCAACCCATGTGTGCGCGAAGAGTTCGACGAGGCTCGCCAGATTCGCGCCGTTACCGCCGATGTGGAACACCGCCTTGCCGCCATTGCCGTACAGCGGCTTCACGACGATCTCGCCATGCTCGCGCAGGAAGGCACGCGCCTCGTCGAGGCTGCGCGTGATCATCGTCGGCGGCATGAACCGCGCATAATCGAGCACGAACAGCTTTTCGGGCGCGTTGCGGACGGCAGCCGGGTCGTTCACCACCAGCGTCTCGCCCTGCACGCGTTCGAGCAGATGCGTGGCCGTGGTGTAGCTGAGGTCGAAGGGCGGGTCCTGCCGCATCCACACCACATCGACATCGCGGCCAAGATCGAGCCGGACGCTCTCGCCGAAGCGGTAATGATCGCCCTCGACGCGCTGTACCGTCACCTCACGCGCCTGCGCGTAAAGCCGGTCGCCGGTCCAGGTCAGATCATCGGGCTCGTAATGGAACAGCCGATGCCCCCGCCGCTGCGCCGCCAGCATGATCGCAAAGGTCGAATCGCCCGCGATGTTGAGGCTTTCGATCGGGTCCATCTGCATCGCGACTTTGAGGGACATGGGCAAACTCCGCTGCGGCACCGTTCGCCCTGAGGAGGGGCCGAGCGAAGCCGAGGTCCCGTCTCGAAGGGCTTCGAGACGCCATTTCGGCAAGCTCAATGGCTCCTCAGCCCGAACGGCTGAATGGGAATGGAACGAAGGACACCATCACCCCCCGTGCCAGACGTTCGCCAGATGGCGTGGCGGACGCCCGGGCGCAAGGAGCATGACGTCGATCCGCATGTCGTCGCCAGGCGCGCAGTAGATATGGGCGACGCTTTCCGCCGCCGCAGCCACGCGCGCAAGCCGCCGCTCGTCAATGGCGAGGTCGAGCCCCGCCTCGTCGGCGCGCGCCTTGACCTCGACAAAGGCGACCATGTTGCCGCGCCGGGCGATGAGGTCGATCTCGCCCGCAGCCGTCCTGACCCGGCGATCGACGATCGACCAGCCCTTGAGCCGCAGCCACCACGCGCACAGCCGTTCCGCCTGCCGTCCGCGCCGTTCGGCCGCGACCCGTCGGGGCGCACGCGGCGTCATTCGTCCTTCAGGTCCATCGCGCGCTCGTAAAGCGACCGCCGGTCGAGGCCGAAGCGTTTCGCCACCTCGCCCGCCGCCTTGGACGCGGGCAGCCGCGCCATCGCCTCGACCAGTGCGGCGTCGACGGCGGCGGGCTCGGCCTCGACCGGCTCGTCCCCCGGCGGCCCGACGATGATGACGATCTCCCCCTTGGGCGCGGCATCCGCGTAGCGCGCCGCCAGCTCGCCGAGTGTGCCGGTCGCGACCTCCTCGAACGCCTTGCTGATTTCGCGCGCCACCACCGCCTCGCGGTCGCCGAGCACATCCGCCATCGCCGCCAGCGTGCGCGCGGTGCGCGGGCCGCTCTCATAGGCGACCAGCGTCGCGCGAAGCCCCGCCACCTCCGCCAGTGCATCGCCCCGCGCCTTGTCCTTGGGCGGCAGGAAGCCGAGGAACAGGAAGCGGTCAGTCGGCAGGCCCGACATGCTGAGCGCCGCGATCGCCGCGCAGGGCCCCGGCGCGGTCGTTACATGCCGCCCCGCCGCCCGCGCCTCGCGCACAAGCCTGTAGCCCGGATCGGAGATCAGCGGCGTGCCCGCATCGGACAGCAGCGCCACCGCCTCGGTTGCCATCCGCTCGATCAGATGGCGGCGAACGCCCTCCTTGCTGTGGTCGTGATAGGGGATCATCGGCCGGTCCGAGCCGGCGTGGCGAAGCAGCCTGGCCGACACACGGCTGTCCTCCACCGCGATAACATCCGCATTGCAAAGGATTTCCGCCGCTCGCGAACTGAGGTCGGATAAGTTGCCGATCGGCCCCGCGACAATGTATAGGCCGGGCTCCAAGGATGAAGAGGCGGATTGAGAACCCATGGCGCGAGCAATGACAGAGAGCACAGGCCGCGGGCAAGCGCCGTTTTGGCGCGGTGGCCTTCGCTGGGCCGCCGCCGCGGCACTGCTCGCTCTCGCCGGGTGTAAGATGATCCCCGATGCCGGCCGGAATCTGCCACCCCCACCGCCGGCGCAGACCGACAGCGACGTCATCGCCCCGCTGCCCACCGACACGGAGCGGCATCGCGTCGCGCTGCTGCTGCCGATGACGGGCACGAACGCCAATGTGGGCCGATCGATCGCGGACGCGACCACGATGGCGCTGCTCGACACCCGAACCGAGAAGCTGCGGATCACTACCTATGACACCGCCGCCGCGGGCGGGGCCGCCGCCGCCGCGCGCAAGGCCGTCTCGGAAGGCGCGAAGCTGATCCTCGGCCCGCTCACTGCCGACGATGTCCGGCTCGTCTCGCCCGTCGCGCGCGGCGCGGGCGTTCCCGTCATCAGCTATTCCAACGATGTCGGCGTGGCGGGCAATGGCGCCTATATCATGGGTTTCGTCCCCACCCAGTCGGTCGAGCGCGTCGTCCGCTACGCCCGCTCCAACGGCGCGACGAGCTTTGCCGCGCTGGTGCCGAAGGGACTCTATGGCGAGCGGGCGGGCGACGCCTTCCTGCGCGCGGTGCGCGAAAGCGGCGGGACCGTGGTCGCGCTCGAATCCTTCGACCGCTCGGCGGGATCGGTCAGCGCGGCGGTCAAGCGCCTCGCCCAGTCGTCGAGCTATGACGCGCTGATGATCGCCGACACCGGCCGCATCGCGCTCCAGGCTGCGCCGCTGGTGCGCGCCAATGGCGGCGCGGAGGCGCGGCTGCTCGGAACCGAGCTGTGGAACACCGAAACCACGCTTGCGGCAAGCAGCGCGATGCGCGGCGCGTGGTTCGCCAGCGTGAGCGACAGCCTCTATAACCAGTTCGCGACGAAATATCGCGCCCGCTACAGCCGCGCGCCGTACCGGCTCGCCACGCTCGGCTATGACTCGGTACTGCTCGCCGCCCGCATTGCGCAGGACTGGCCGATGGGCCGCCCCTTCCCGACCAGCCGCCTGACCGACAGCGACGGCTTCATGGGCCTCGACGGCACCTTCCGCTTCACCGGCACCGGCATCGCCGAACGCGCGCTGGAAGTGCAGCAGATCGGCGCGGGTACCATCAGCGTGGTCGATCCCGCGCCCCGAAGCCTCGGGCGATAGAGATCAGGCCGCGTCGGCAGCTTCAAGCGCGGCACTGGCGGCGAGCCAGGCCTCTTCTGCTTCGGCCAATGCGTCGGAGGCCTCGGCCCGCTTCTTAAGGAGGCGCTGCATCGCCAGGCCGGTCTCTCCGCCCGCCCCCTCGCTCATTGCAAGGATCTGCTGGTCCAGTTGCTCCACCTCGGCAGACAGGCGGGCGATGGCGGCGTCCGCCTTGCTCAGCTCCGATCGGGCGGCGCGCATGTCCGCACTCGTGTTTCGTGGCCCCTTGGGCTTGCCGCCGCGCTCGTTTTTGGGCTGGTTGCGGCCCAGGATGAAGTCGATATAGTCATCCATGCTGCCGTCATATTCGCGCGCCGTGCCGCCATCGACCAGCACCAGCCGGTCGGAGGTCAGTTCGACCATGTGGCGGTCGTGGCTGATCAGGATCACCGCGCCCGAATAGCCGTTGAGCGCCTGGATCAGCGCCTCGCGCGCATCGACGTCGAGGTGGTTGGTCGGCTCGTCGAGGATCAGCAGGTGCGGTGCGTCGCGGGTGATCAGCGCCAGGGCGAGGCGCGCGCGCTCGCCGCCCGACAGCTTGTCGACGCGGGTCTGCGCCCGCGCACCGGAAAAGCCGAACCGGCCCAGTTGCGCGCGCACCGCGCCCGGCGACTGGCCCTTCATCGCGCGGTTCATCAGATCGAGCGGCGTATCCTCGCCCGCAAGTTCCTCGACCTGATACTGCGTGAAATATCCCACCTTCAGCTTGCCCGGTGCGCGCACCTCGCCTTCCGCCGCTTCGAGCTGCGAGGCGAGCAGCCGCGCCAGCGTGGTCTTGCCGTTGCCGTTGCGGCCGAGGAGCGCGATGCGGTCATCGGCCTCGATCCGGAAGTTCAGTCGCTTGAGGATCGGCGGTGCCGAGCCATAGCCGACCGCCGCCTGTTCGAGCGTGATCATCGGCGACTTAAGGACCGCCGGATCGGGAAAATCAAAGCTCAGCGACGGGTCTTCCGCCAGCGCCGCGATCGGCTGCATCTTCGCGAGCATCTTGGCGCGCGATTGCGCCTGCTTGGCGGTCGAAGCGCGGGCGCTGTTGCGAGCGACATAGTCCTGCAGCCGCGCGCGCTGCGCATCCTGCGAGGCCTTGGCCGAGGCGAGTTGCGCCGCGCGCTCGGCGCGCTGCTTCTCGAAAGCGTCATAGCCGCCGGGATACAGCGTCAACTGCCCGCCCTGCAGGTGCAGGATGTGATCGACCACCTTGTTGAGCAGATCGCGTTCATGGCTGATCACCACCAGCGTGGCGGGATAGGATTTGAGGAAATTCTCCAGCCACAGGGTCGCTTCGAGATCGAGGTGGTTGGACGGCTCGTCCAGCAGCAGGATGTCGGGTTCCGAAAACAATAGCGCGCCCAGCGCAATGCGCATTTTCCACCCGCCCGAAAAGCTGTCGACCGGACGCTGCTGCATGGCATCGTCGAAGCCGAGGCCATTGAGGATCTTCGCCGCGCGTGCCGGTGCGCTGTAGGCGTCGATCGCCAGCAAGCGTTCGTGCACCTCGCCCATCCGGTCCATGTCGGTGCAGGTTTCCAGCTCCGCCAGCAGCGCGGCGCGTTCGGTGGCCGAAGCCAGCACGACCTCCTCGGGCGTCATCTGACCGCTGGGGGCTTCCTGCGCGATGTAGCCGATCCGCGCGCGCATCGGCTTGTGGAATTCGCCTTCGTCGGGTTCGATCTCGCCGATCAGCGCCTTCATCAGCGTCGATTTGCCGGCGCCGTTCCGGCCGATCAGCCCGACGCGCGCGCCCGCCGGCACGGTCGCGCTGGCGCGTTCAAGAATGGCCCGGCCGCCAAGCCGTACGGTGACATTGTCGATGGTAAGCATGCGCGGCCCCTTACAGCCAATCGCGGCCCACCCAAAGGAAAACCCCCGCCCGGCGCTGAGACGTGTTCAGACGGCCTGGCACAGTCGGCGCTCCTCGCCCCCCGCTCCTGGTGATAGCTCGTTAACCAATTTTCTTCATGATCCCTCAAAACCGGCTTTGGGGGCAGCGGTATGAAACACGGCACCAACTTCGTGATCGCGGGCAGGGACGATTGCCTGGCCGCGGCGATGGATGCAATCGCCGGGGGCGGCGTGGCGGCCATCCTTCCGGCACTCGGTGCCGTGCGGCAGGCCGAAATCGCGCCGGACGCGCCCGATGCCCAGCCGGTGCTGATCGAAGCCCTGTTCCAGATGCTTGAAGCGCTGGAGCAGGACCCGTGCAGCGCGCTGGTCGCCGATACCGCCGCCGCTCTCGAACCTGCGACCGCCCGCGCGGCGGCGACCCTGCTTCGGCTGGCGAACTTTCCCGACGACAGCGGCAGCGCGCTCGACCTCGACGACAGCGCGCTCCTGCTGATGGCGGCGCTGGGCGCAGCGGCCGGCGACCGCGCCGAGGCCGACTCGCTGCTGCTTCGCGCGGAGCACATGCGGTTCAACGACTGTTTCCGTCGCGCCGCGCTCGTGATGCGCTGCCGGCTAATGGACAGCCCCGACGCGGTCGTGGATGCGCTGGTCATCAAGGTGATGGATTGCCTGGACCATCCCGAACTCTGGGCGATGCTGCCCGATATCGTCGCGGCGCGCCCCGACATTCACGATGCCTTTGACCGGCGCATGGGGATCGAGATCGTCTTCAGGCTCCACGTCGCGGTGCTGCGCGAACTGTGCCGCGCGGTCGCGGGAGAACCCGAGGAAGCGTTGCACCGCCTCGAACCGCTGGCGATCGACCATAGCCTTGTCACCCTGGTGCAGGGCGGGATCTTCCATGTGAAATCGCTGCTCGATCCCGGCAATCCGATGTACGACCTCGGCGACCGGTTCTGCCGGACACCGTTCGAGGTGCTCGACGTTCTCGACGGCACCAGCCATTTGTGCTGCGCCAACTGGGTGCTGCCGTCCGCCGGCAATCTGGCAGAGGAGCGCTGGGAAGATGTCTGGAACTCGGACGTTGCCCAGAGCATCCGCGCCAGCATCCATGACGGCAGCTTTCGATATTGCAACAAGATCGCCTGCCCGGCGATCGGCGGCAACCTCCTCCCCGGCAAGGCCGAGGTAGCGGCGGCATCGAACGACTGGCGCGAAATCGTCGAGACGCAGCGAACGGCAATGGTGAAAGGGCCGTACCGGGTCAATCTCGCCTACGACAATAGCTGCAACCTGTCGTGCCCGAGCTGCCGCAAGGAAAAGATCGCCGCCGATTCGGCCAAGCGCGCGCGTTTCGACGCGCTGCAGGAGCAGGCGATCCTGCCGCTGCTGCGCCAGACGCGGCTGGTGTTCATCACCGGCGCGGGTGACCCTTTCGCCAGCAAGAATTTCCGCAAGCTGATGGAGCGGCTGGGTCCGGAGGATTATCCCGACCTCCGGTTCCAGATCATGACCAACGGCATGCTGTTCACCCGGCGCGAATGGGACCGTTTTCCCGCTCTGCACGGCCGCGTCGCCTTCCTCCGCATCAGCATCGATGCCGCCACTGGCCCGACTCACGAACTGCTGCGTCGCGGCGCGCGCTGGCCTGTCATGCAGGACAATCTGGCGTTCGTGTCGGAGCTGCGCGCGGCGGGACAGATCGACCGCGTGGACCTGACATTCGTTGTCCAGCGCGACAATTTCCGCGAAATGGGCGATGCGGTGGATCTGGCCCGCCATTATGTTGCGGACCGGATCGGCTTTTTCCGCCTGACCAACTGGGGCACGTTCACCAACGCCGAATATGCCGAGCGCGCGGTGTTCATGCCGAGCCACCCGCTGCACCGCGAGTTCCTCCAGGCGATGCGCGATCCCCGGCTTCGCGATCCGCTCGCGGCGCTGGGCGAGCTGCAATCCTTCGCGGAACTGCAGCCCGCCTGATCCGCCTACAGGATCGACTGGCCCGTCTTTTCCCAGTCCGCCGCGAAGGCCGCCAGGCCCTTGTCGGTCAGGACATGGTTGAACAGCGATTTGATGACGGCGGGCGGCGCGGTCATCACGTCGGCGCCGATCTTGGCGCATTCGAGGATGTGGATCGGGTGGCGCAGCGATGCGGCCAGGATCTCGGTCTCGAACGCATAATTGTCGTAGATGGTGCGGATGTCCTGAATGAGCTGGATGCCGTCGAAGCCATTGTCGTCGTGGCGGCCAACGAAAGGCGAGATGAACGCCGCGCCCGCCTTGGCCGCCAGCAGCGCCTGATTGGCGGAAAAACACAGCGTCACATTGACCATGCAGCCGTCCTCGCTCAGCGCCTTGCAGGTCTTGAGGCCGTCGATCGTCAGCGGCACCTTGATCGCGACATTGGGCGCGACCTTCCGCAGGATCGCCGCTTCCTTCATCATCGTCTCGTGATCGAGCGCGATGACCTCGGCCGAGACCGGTCCCTCGACGATGCCGCAGATTTCCTCGACCACCTCGATGAACTTGCGGCCCGACTTGGCGATCAGCGACGGGTTGGTGGTCACGCCGTCGAGCAGTCCGGTCGCGGCCAGATCCCGGATTTCGGCGGTGTCGGCGGTGTCGACGAAGAATTTCATGGCATGCTCCCTTGTGCATCCGACCCCGCACGTCATGCCAGCGAAGGCTGGCATCTCTTGCCGCCTGCGACCCCAGCCTTCGCTGGGGTGACGGATGAGCGGGGCCGACTCGCTCGCCGCCGCTATAGCGGCGACGCCCCATGCACGATAAGCCCGAAAGATGAGCCGCGTCCGCGTCCTGACCCTCAATGCCGCGCTGGGGCCGCTCGACTATCGTGTGCCCCACGGCATGACGGTGGAACCGGGCAGCGTCGTGGTCGCGCCGCTGGGCCCGCGTCAGGTCGTCGGCGTGGCATGGGACGAGGGCAGCTTTCCGCAGGAGGAGACGGTCGGTGACAACCGGCTGCGCCCGCTGCTAGGCGTCCTCGACGTGCCGCCGATCGGCGCGCCGCTTCGCCGCCTGATAGAGTGGACGGCAGACTATTATCTCGCCCCACCCGCCGCCGTGCTGCGCATGGCGATTGCGTCGGTCCCGGCGCTCGACGGCGCGCGCACGGTGCTCGAATATCGCGCCACCGGCCATGCGCCCGTCCGCCTGACGCCGCAGCGCACTCAGGCGCTGGAGCGGATCGGCGACCGGCAGGGGCTGGTGCGCGAGCTGGCGATGATCGGCGGCGTGTCGGACGCGGTCATTCGCGGGCTCGTCAAGGAAGGCGCGCTGGAATCGGTCGAGATCAGCGTCGACACGCCCTTTCCGATCCCCGAGCCCGGCTTTGCGCAAGTCGACCTCGCGGGCGAGCAGCAGGCGGCCGCCGCGCGGCTGACCGAACTGGTCCGCGCCCGCGCCTTTCAGCCGGTCCTGCTCGACGGCGTGACGGGATCGGGCAAGACCGAAGTCTATTTCGAAGCGATCGCCGAAGCGCTGCGGGCGGGCCGCCAATGCCTCGTCCTCCTGCCCGAGATAGCGCTGACCGAGCCATTTCTGGCGCGGTTCGAGGCGCGCTTCGGCTGCGTCCCCGTCGCCTGGCATTCGGGCCTGCGCCAGTCGGAACGCCGCCGCGCCTGGCGCGCCATCGCGACCGGCGAAGCGCGCGTGGTGGTCGGCGCGCGGTCGGCGCTGTTCCTGCCTTATGCTGCGCTCGGCCTGATCGTCGTGGACGAGGCGCATGAGACGAGCTTCAAGCAGGAGGATGGCGTTCGCTACCACGCGCGCGACGTCGCGGTGATGCGCGCGATGATGGAAAGCTGCCCCGCCATCCTCGCTTCGGCCACGCCCGCGATCGAGACCCGGCAGCAGGTGGCGCTCGGCCGATATGAGGAAATCCGGCTCCCCGCCCGGTTCGGAGGCGCTGAGATGCCCGAGATCGTCGGAGTCGACCTGACCATCCATGCGCCCGAACGGCAGCGCTGGATCGCGCCGCCGCTGGTCGCCGCCATGGCCGAGACGCTGGAGAAGGGCGAGCAGTCGCTCCTTTTCCTCAACCGCCGGGGCTTCGCGCCGCTGACGCTCTGCCGCCATTGCGGTCACCGTTTCCAATGCCCGAACTGCACCGCCTGGATGGTCGAGCATCGGCTTACCCGCCGCCTCGCCTGCCATCATTGCGGCCATGTGATGCCGACACCCGACGAGTGCCCCGAATGCCATGCCGACGACAGCCTGGTCGCCTGCGGCCCCGGCGTCGAGCGGATCGCCGACGAGGTCGCGCAGCGCTTCCCCGAGGCGCGCACCGCCATCGTCACCTCCGACACGCTCTGGTCGCCCGCCAAGGCGGCCGAGTTCGTCCGCGATGTCGCGCATGGCGCGGTCGACATCATCATCGGCACGCAGCTCGTCACCAAGGGCTATCATTTCCCCAATCTGACCCTCGTCGGCGTGATCGACGCCGATCTGGGGCTGGAGGGCGGCGACCTGCGCGCGTCCGAACGCACATTCCAGCAGATCGTGCAGGTGTCGGGTCGCGCCGGTCGCGGGGAGAAGCCGGGCCGCGTGTTCATCCAGACCCGCCAGCCCAATGCGCCCGTCATCGCGGCGTTGCTGTCCGGCGACAGCGAAGCCTTCTACCGTACCGAGACCGAGGCGCGCAAAGCCGCGCACGCCCCGCCCTTCGGCCGGTTCGCGGCGATCATCGTCAGCGACGTGGACGCCGACACCGCGAGCGGCATAGCGCAGGCCATCGCCCATGCCGCGCCGAAGGTGGACGGCATGGAGGTATACGGCCCCGCCCCCGCGCCGCTCGCCATGCTGCGCGGCCGCCACCGCCACCGCCTGCTCGTCCACGCGCGCCGCGCGCTCGACGTTCAGGACGTGATCCGCGAGTGGCTCGGCCGGGTGGAATGGAAGGCGTCGACGCGCGTGGCGGTGGACGTGGACCCCTACAGCTTTGTGTAATCCAGCAGCCGGTTCCACCACTTCCGCGAAGAAAGCATTTGCGTTCCTGCCGAGACGTTCGCAACCTTCGTCGCATTCGGGTTCCAACCACATCAACCGTTCGTGCTGAGGAGGGACTGAGCTTGTCGAAGGCCCGTCTCGAAGCATCTCCGGAGCGGTCGCTGCAAACAGCGATCCCCAAGCGGACAACAGTCCTTCGAGACGCCACCTCGCTCCGCTCGGCAGCTCCTCAGGACGAACGGGAAGCCGAACGATAGGACGGACTGTCATGGAAGGAGGGAGAAGCCGGTGAGCGGTTGGACAAGCGCCGACATGACCGACCAGACGGGCAAGCGCTTTGTCATCACGGGCGCGACCGGCGGGCTTGGCTTTGAGACCGCGCTCGCGCTCGCCCGGGCGGGTGGCGAGGTGCTGCTGACCGGACGCAACGAAACCAATGGCGAAGCCGCGGTGGGCGCGATTCGCGCCATATGTCCCGACGCCCGAATCGCCTTCCGCCTCTGCGACGTTGCCAGCCTGGCCTCGGTCAACGCGTTCGCCGACGGGCTGCTCGAAGAGGCACGCCCGCTCGATTGCCTGATCAACAACGCCGGCGTGATGGCGATCCCCGAGCGGCGGGCGACGGTCGACGGATTCGAAATGCAGTTCGGCACCAATGTCGTCGGGCATTTCCTGCTCACCGCGCGCCTGCTTCCCCTGCTCCGCGCGGCCCCTGCCCGGCGCACGGTCCAGCTCGCCAGCCTCGCGCACCGGAACGGACGCATCTTCATCGACGATCTCAATGCGGAGCGCGGCTATCGGGCTTGGCCGCGCTATCAGCAGTCGAAGCTGGCGATGCTGATGCTCGCGCTGGAGCTTCAGCGGCGCAGCGACGCCGGCGGCTGGGGCCTGCTCAGCCTCGCCGCCCATCCCGGTCTCGCGGCCACGGGCCTGTTCGACACCGCGACCCACTCACCGTTCCTCCGGCGGATTGGCCGCACCGTCATGCCGTTCGTGACGCAAAGTGCGACGGCGGGCGCCTGGCCGATCCTGTTGGCCGCCTCCGCGCCCGATGTGGAGCCGGGCGGCTATTTCGGCCCGACCGGCTTCATGGAGGCATGGGGCAAGGCAGGCCGCGCCCGCATCGCCCGCCCCGCGCGCGATGCCGTCATGGCTCGGCGCCTGTGGGACTCGCTCGGCGCGATGACCGGCGCGGTCTGGCCAGCGAGCTGATCCGATGCGCTACTTCCTCGACGCAGAGTTCAACGGCTTTGGCGGCGAGTTGATCTCGATCGCGGTCGTGCCGGAGCGCCCGCATGCCCCGCATTTCTATGAAGCGATCATCTGCGAGGAGCCGGTCCCGTGGGTCCAGCGCCACGTCTTGCCCAAGCTCCGCACCGAGCCGCGCCAGCGCGCCGCCGTCGCGATCGACTTCGCCTGCTATCTCTCGGTCGATCCCGACCCGGAGATCATTGCCGACTGGCCCGACGACATCGCCCACGCCGCAGCATTAATGAGCGACGGGCACGGACGCCGTCATGTGCTGAGCCATGTGCGCTTCCGGCTGCTGGCACCATCGGGATTCGCGGCGGATTCGCGCAGCGCCGTCGCGCACAACGCCTATCATGACGCCGTCGCCCTGCGGCAGTGGTGCATGGAAAAAGGCTGCGTCTGAGCGGTCAGCCGTCGCCGCGTTCCGCCGCCAGAAGCCGCTCCTTGCGATCCAGCCCATAGGCATAGCCGCCCAGCGACCCGTCGGTGCGCAGCACGCGGTGGCAGGGGATGGCGACGGCGAGCGCATTGGCACCGCAAGCGGAACCCGCCGCCCGCACCGCTCCTGGACGACCCACCATCGCGGCCAGTTCGGCATAGCTGCGCGTCTCCCCCGCCGGGATCGACCGCAGCGCCTGCCACACCGCTTGCTGGAATGCGGTGCCGCGCACATCGAGCGGCAGGTCCATCGCCGCGCCCGGAACCGCGATCGCCTCCACGACCTGGCTGACGAGGTCACGGAAATCCGCGTCGCCGGCGACGATCCGAGCGCGCGGAAAGCGTGCCCGCAGCGCGTCCTCGCCCTCGTCGAAGGCGATCCGGCAAAGGCCCCGATCGGTCGCTGCCACCAGCACGGGGCCGAGCGCGCTGTCGGCGACCGCGAAGCGGATGACCTCCCCCGCCCCGCCGTCCTTCCACCGCCCCGGCGTCATGCCGAGCTGATCGCCCGCCTCGGCAAAGGCCCGTGCGGGCGAATCATATCCCGCCGCGTAAATGGCATCGGTCACGCGTCGCTCCTCCTTCAGATGGGTTGCCAGCCTCTCCCCGCGCAGGCGACGGCCATAAGCGGCGGGAGAGATGCCGACCAGATGCTTGAAAATCCGCTGGAAATGCGTCGGACTATAGCCGGTCGCTACCGCCAGCTCCGACAGGCCGACGCGGCCCTCCGCCGCACCGATGACCGCCAGCGCCCGCTCGACCGCTACATGGTCGCGCCGCGCCTCGTCGGGGCGGCAGCGAAGGCAGGGGCGATAGCCCGCCGCGCGCGCCTCCGCAGCGTCGGCACGGATTTCGACATGCTCCGCCTTCGGCCGCCGCGCCGGGCAGCTCGGGCGGCAATAGATCCGCGTCGTGCGGACGCAGACCACGAAGGCGCCGTCGCGCGTCGCGTCGCGCGCCGCAAAGGCGGCCAGCGCTGCATTGCTGTCGATGGCGTCACGTGAGTCCATGGGGTCACCATGCCGCATCGCGCGCACGGCTGCCTCCCGGAACTTGCGGTCAAAGCCGCCCGCACGCATTTTTTGTGTCGCGGCCTGCGCGTAATGGATAGAGAACGCGCCATGATCCGTCCTCTTCGTCTGGCCGCCGCGCTGTTCCTCGCTATCGCCGCGATGCTCGTCCCCGCCATGCGCGCGGGAGCCGATGTGCAGGACATCGCCGCCGCATCGCGAAGCGTCGTCCGCGTCGCCCTTGTCGCCAGCAATGGGGAGCGCGCCTATTTCGTGGGCCATGGCAGCGGCGTCGCGGTCGGTCCCAATCTTGTCCTCACCAACGCGCATGTGGTCGAACTGGCGCGCGAGGAGCCGAACATCGCCATCGGGATCATCCCGGCGGAAGGCGCGGAAAGCTACGGCGGCGAAGTGATCGCCTTCTCGCCCGGCAATGATCTCGCCCTGATCCGTATCGCCACCGGGCGGCTGGCACCGGCAACCTTCTTCGCCGGCGCAGTGCAGGATGCGCAGCAGGTGGTGGCAATCGGCTATCCCGGTGCCGTCGATCGCGCGCAGGGCATGGAACTGTCCGACATTGTCCAGCCCATGTCGCCCGTGAAAACACCCGGCGTCGTGTCGGGCGGTCGATCGTCCAAGCAGTTCGACACGATTCTTCACACTGCGGCGATGGCGTCGGGCAACAGCGGCGGGCCACTGGTGGACAATTGCGGGCGTGTGCTGGGGATCAACAGCTTTGGGTCGCTGTCCGACGGCAACGACGCCGAATATGGTTTTGCGGTCTCCAATCGCGAGATAGCGTCGTTCCTCCGCCAGGCCGATGTCGATCCGCAGCGCACGGTTGCCCCGTGCCGGTCGCTCGCAGAGATGGAAGCGGCCAACCGTCTCGCCGCCGAGCGCGATCGGATCGAAGCCGACAAGCGCGCGGCGGTCGATGCCGAACGTGCACGCGAACGGCGACAGAATGCCCGCGACGCCGCCGAGCAGTCGGTGATCGCCGACCGCGAGAATGCGATGGCCATCGCCGCGGTGCTGCTGGCGCTGGCGGTGCTCGCCGGCGGCATGGCGGGGCTTTACGCGACACAGGGGCGGTCGGACCGGACCCGCTGGCTGGGGATCGGCGCGGGCGTGCTGTTCCTGGGCGCGCTCCTCGCCTTCTTCCTGCGGCCCGGCTTCGACGCCATCGCCGACCGCGCCGCCGAGATGGAGCGCGCAGCGCAGGACGAGGACCGGGGCGCGACCAATGTCGCGATCGACGACGGCTCGGCCCGCGAAGGCGATTATCTGTGCCGCATCGACCTCGACCGCAGCCGGGTCACGGTTTCGGACACCAGCGACGTGCCCTTTAGCTGGACGAGCGGCGGCTGCATCAATGGCCGCACCCAGTTGGCGGAGACCGGCGGCAACTGGAGCCGCGCCTTCGTGCCCGACGAGGAGGCGTCGGTCTCCATCCGCAGCTTCGATCCCGCAAGCAGCACCTACCGATCCGACAAATATCTGGTCGATGCGCCGACCGCCGACGCCGCCCGGAAGCTACGCGGAAGGCTCACCGCCGACCAGTGTACCGCCGACCCCGGCGAGCGCGAGGCGCTGGCGCGTCTCGAGGGCGAAGTGCGCGCTCTGCTTCCGGCCGCACCCAATGAGCGGCTCGTCTATCATTGCACCCCGACCGGAGAGTGACCTTGGCCACAACCGCTTCATCCGGCTGGAGCGTCAGCCGTCTGGCGCTGATCGCCGCCGCCGTCATCGCGATCATCGCCATCGCCTATGCCGCGACCCGCGACCGGGGCGAGGCCGATGCCCCCGCCGCGCAGACGAGCGGCCAGCCGACCGCCGCCGCCACCGACCCGCAGGCGGTGATCCGCATGCTCCAGGAGCGCGTTGGCGCCAATCCGCGCGACGGCGAAGGCTGGGCGCTGCTGGGCCAGGCTTATTTCATGACCGAGCGCTATGACGATGCCGCGCGCGCCTATCGCCGCGCGACGGAGATCGACGCGAACAACGCCGACTACTGGTCCGCTTATGGCGAGGCGACGGTGATGGCGAGCGCGCGCGACCCGATGCCGCCCGACGCGCTTGCTGCCTTTCAGCGCGCGAGCAGCCTCGACCCCAGCGATGCCCGCGCCCGCTATTTCCTGGCCGTGGCGCGCGACCTCAAGGGCGACCACCAAGGCGCTATCGACGACTGGCTGGCGCTTCTCGCCGACACGCCCGCCGGCGCGCCGTGGGAGGCCGACCTTCGCCGCACGATCGAGCAGGTCGGCAAGATTCACAGCATCCCGGTCGCCGACCGGCTTGCCTCGGTTAAGCCGGCGCCCGCCGCCGCCGCGACAGCGCCCGTCCCCGACCCTGTCGTGACGAGCGGAATCCCCGGCCCCACGCGCGAGCAGATGCAGGCGGCCGCCGGCCTTCCCAAGGGCGCTCAGGACCAGATGGTCCAGGGAATGGTCGACGGACTGGAAGCCAAGCTCAAGGCGAATCCGGCCAATATCGACGGCTGGATCATGCTGATGCGCAGCCGGATGACGCTGGGCGAGACTGCCAAGGCGGCTGCCGCGCGCGATGCTGCGGTCAGCGCCAATCCCGGGGCGGCCAAGCGCCTGCGCGACGCTGCGGCAACGTTGGGCATTCCGGGGTCCTGAGTCTATGTTGGATGCATCGCTCCCCGGCCGGATCAGCCGCTAGGCGGGCACCTCCTTGCGGACCAGATAGCGGTACACGCCCGTCACGTTGATCAGCAGCAGCGCGACGTTCTGCCAGCCGATGCCTTCGCTGTCTTCCGCGAGAAACCCCCAGCCGATCAGCGCGATCGAACTGGTCACAAACAGCACGAACGCCCAGCCCGTGATCACCCGGCCCAGATTGAGCGCCACAGTGAGCGCCGCCAGCGTCGCCGCCCCAGCGCCATAATATTGAAGTGCGTCGAGAGTGGTTTCGTTCATCGCCTGTCCTTGCATCCGCGGAAGTGACTGCCTGAACTCTCCACGATGACGCGCGGTTGCCCCCGCTCAACTTGTGTCCGTCGCGATCAGGGCCTAGATGCCTTCCATGGCCCATGCCGCACACAAGCATGATCATGTCGAACCGTCCGGCGATGCGCTCGCTGCCGCGGCCCGCGATGTCCTGATCGCGCGGGGCGAGCAGTGGACCGAGATGCGCGCCGCGATCTTCGACGTGCTGGCACAGCGGGACCGGCCGGCTTCGGCCTATGACATCGCCGACGCGGTGTCGCAGCGGCGCGGCAAGCGGGTTGCGGCCAACAGCGTATACCGGATCCTCGACCTGTTCGTTGCCAGCAATCTGGCAATGCGGATCGAGAGCGTGAACGCGTTCATCGTAAACGCGCATCCCGGATGCCGCCACGACTGCATCTTCCTCGTCTGTCGGCAGTGCGGCGACGCGCAGCATGTCGACGACGACCAATCGACGTCAGCCGTTCGCGCGGTGGCCGATGGTCAGGCATTCGTGACGGATCGCCCGGTGATCGAGATTTTGGGCCGCTGTCGCCAGTGCGCGATGTGACCGATCCGCGTTCGCGCGCGTTCGACTTTCGCGCCAATCGCGTCTAGGACTTGCTGGATGACCATCGACACGACCACGCCCCTGCTCGATCAGGTGACTGTCCCCGCCGATCTGCGCAAGCTGGCCCCCGACAGACTCCGCCAGCTCGCCGACGAGCTGCGGCAGGAGACGATCTCTGCGGTGGGGACGACCGGCGGCCATCTCGGCTCCGGCCTCGGCGTCGTCGAATTGACCGTGGCGATCCACTATGTGTTCGAGACACCTCGCGACAAGCTGATCTGGGACGTCGGCCATCAATGCTATCCGCACAAGATCCTGACCGGGCGGCGCGACCGCATCCGCA
>CAZHGR010000056.1:0-19259 GCA_964532255.1 uncultured Sphingobium sp. | reverse complement strand
CGGGCCGCCCGAGAATATCGCGTATCTGGCCAAGAAGCTGGAACCGGAACTGCGCGGCAAACCGCCCCGCCCGCGGGGAGGTGGCAGCCCACCGCGCTGACGGAGGGGGCGGGCCGCGCGGCACCACGCCGATCAGAGAGCCCCCTCCACCACCGCCTGCGGCGGCGGTCCCCCTCCCCGCACACGGGGAGGAAAAAGGGCATAGGGGCGGTGGCCCTTAACACCGCCTGGCTGGGGTTACCTGACACGGACCCCCGACGAACGGAGTGAGACAAGATGCGTCACAAATATGGCGGCCGCAAGCTGCAGCGGACCTCGGCCCACCGGATCGCGCTTCTGCGCAACCTGTCGGCCGCGCTCATCAAGCATGAGCAGATCATGACGACGGTTCCCAAGGCCAAGGAACTGCGGCCCTATGTCGAAAAGCTGATCACGCTGGCCAAGCGCGGCGGCTTGGCCAATCGTCGCCTCGCACAGGCGCGGCTCCAGGACGGGACGCAGCTCGCCAAGCTGTTCGAGGTGCTGGCAGAGCGCTATGCGGACCGTCCGGGCGGCTATACCCGCATCATTAAGGCCGGCCTTCGCAAGTCGGACATGGTGCCGGTCGCGATCATCGAGCTGGTCGACCGCGACGTCGATGCCAAGGGCCAGGACAGCGGACCGGTGCAGACGGTCGATGAGGACGAGTTCGAGGCGGCATAAGCGGCCGCCTTCGGACGGATGGAAAAAGGCCCTGCCGCGAGGTGGGGCCTTTGTCATTGCGGCGGTTCGGCCCGGTGCCTGAACGTGCTTGATGACGTTTGTGTAACGGTATATCATCCTCTTTGCCCGACGCCGCTCGATCAAGAAGCGTCACCGGGCATCAGGCGGCCCCGCACCGCCGCGTGGCCGTCCATCCAGGAGAGGATGCGCCATGACCCCAGCTCTACCCCAACCGCAATCACCCTCTGACCCGTCGGGCTATCGCGCCTCGGGATCGAGAGCCGGCCCCGCTGTCGTCGCAACCGCCGCGATCCATGTCGGCATCGCCGCGCTGCTGCTCGCGATTCCCGCGGTCAAGCAGATCGAAAAGATCATCTGGGTGCCCATGCCCACCAAAAACTGGCGGGCGGATCCGCCACCGGTCGAAAGCCCGCCTGAGCGGCCGTCGCGAGCGGAAGCCACGGACCGCACGCGGGCCACGACCGATGAGGTCGTCACCACAACCACGCCGATCGCCGGTTCCTTCGCGACCGAGGGCGATATCATCCTGCCGCCGCCACTCGATTTCGGCACAGCCGGCGGGGGTGACGATATGGTCAAGCCGCCGCTGCCCGTCATCACCGCGGCGCAGCTCGACAGGCGCTTCATGGCGCTGTTCCAGCCCGATTATCCTCCGGCCATGCTACGTCTGAACAAGGAGGGCACGGCCACCGTCCGGGTCACTATCGCGGCGGATGGTCGTGTAACCGATGTCGCGCTGGTCCGCGCGGACGACCCCGCCTTCTTCGAGGCGGCACGCAAGCAGGCGCTTCGTCACTGGCGCTTCCTGCCCGCCCGGCGGGACGGGGTGCCGATCACGTCGGAGCGTGAGCTGACCGTGCGCTTTACCCTGATCGATTGATTGCGCATGGCGGCAGACGGGCGCCTCACGCTTTGCAAAGCGGGCACCAAGCGCCTATCTTGCCGCCATGCCCATATTCCCCCGCCCCGCCAAGCCCCGGGAAGCTTTTGCCGACCTGCGCGCGCTCTGGTCGGAGAATCCCCGTCACCGCTGGCCCCTTCTCGGCCTCTCGATGGTGCTGACGAGCCTGATCATCTGGGCGTTTCACCTCGATTCCCGGACGCCGCCCAAGGAACGGGAGATCATCTATGTCGAAAGCTGGATGGCCGACCGCAAGGACAGCGATGTCCTTCGCAAGCAGAAGGCCGACCTCGCCCGCTACGAGGCGGCGCTCGAGTCGCGGCAGAAGGATTTCCAGGGCTTCGCCGACGCCTTCGGGATTGAGTGGCGCGAAGAGGCCGAACGCAACAGCGCGCAGCGCAAGGCGGTGATCGCTGCGGTCAACAAGCAGATCGATGAACGGATCGCCAAGGCCGAAGCCCGCGAAGCCGCAGCGACCAAGGATCAGCCCCGCTGAGCCAGCCGATCGACAGCGCGTGGGACGCGCGCCTGATGGCGGCGGCGATCGCGCTGTCGGAACGCGGCGCGGGCGTAACCGGCGTCAATCCGAATGTCGGTTGTATCATCGTCGCGGGCGGCCATGTGGTCGGGCGCGGCTGGACCCAGCCGGGCGGACGGCCCCATGCCGAAGCGATGGCGCTGGCAGCCGCCGGTCCGCTGGCGCGCGGGGCGACCGCCTATGTCACGCTCGAACCCTGTGCGCATGTCTCGCCGCGCGGACCATGCTGTGCCGCCGGTCTCGTCGCGGCGGGAATCGCGCGGCTGGTGATCGCGGCGGGCGACCCCGACCCGCGCACCAACGGCAACGGCATCGCCATGGCGCGGGCGGCGGGCATCGATGTGACGGAGGGTGTCCTGGCCGAGGCCGCGCGTGACGCGATGGCCGGCTATTTCACGCGCGCCGCCATGGGCCGTCCGCATGTAACGCTCAAGCTTGCCACCTCGCTCGACGGCCGGATCGCGCTCGCCGACGGCAGCAGCCGCTGGATCACGGGGGCGGGTGCCCGGGCGCATGCCCATATCGAGCGCGCGCGCGCCGACGCGATCCTGGTGGGGCGCGGTACCCTCGACGCCGACCGGCCCCGGCTCGACGTGCGTCTGGCGGGTCTGGAGCATCGCTCGCCGCAGCCGCTGCTGCTCAGCCGCAGCGATGACGGACTTCCCGACGGATGGCTCCGCATCGACCGGCCGGGTGCCATCGCCGAACTGGCCCTGGGCCATCGGTTGATGATCGAGGGCGGGGCCGGAGCGGCGGCCGCCTTTCTGGCGGAGGATCTGGTCGACCGGCTGCTCCTCTATCGCGCGCCCATAGTGATCGGCGACGGTCGGCCCGCCATCGGCGACATCGGCCTTGCCGACCTGTCCACCGCGCACGGGCGGTGGAGCCTCGTCGAATCGCGACGGTTCGGCGCGGACGGCGCGGAGGTTTACCTGCGCACGCGAACCGCATAAACAGCGCCCATGTTCACTGGCATCATCACCGACATCGGCACCGTCACCAGCGCCGAACAGCGAGGCGACCTGCGGCTAAGCATCACCTGCGGCTATGCCATGGAGGATGTCGCGATCGGTGCCTCCATCGCCTGTTCGGGTGCGTGCCTGACGGTCGTGGCAAAGGGCGCGGACAGCTTTACCGTCGACCTGTCGGCGGAGACGGTCGCCCGCACCGCTGCGGGCCGCTGGGTCGAAGGGGCGCGCCTGAACCTCGAACGCGCGCTCAAGGTGGGCGAGGAACTGGGCGGCCATATCGTCACCGGCCATGTCGACGGCATCGGCCGCGCGGTCGGCGTCAGCCCGGAGGGCGGGTCGCACCGTGTGAGCTTTGCGGTTCCGCGCGAGATCGGCGCGTTCATCGCGCCCAAGGGCAGCATCTGCATCGACGGCGTGTCGCTGACCGTCAACGATGTCCGGGACGAAGGCGATGACACGCATTTCGCCGTCAACATCATTCCCCACACATGGCAGGTCACCACGCTCGGCACGCTCGCGCCCGGAGCCCAGGTGAACGTGGAGATCGACATGTTCGCGCGCTATCTCGCGCGCATGCACGCTGCCGGCAGAATGTGATTTCTCTTGCGCTCTATCACATTTTAATGTGAATTGGGGGCGAGGAGATTCGCAATGCCCCATTCGGACCCATCACTGACCCTCATTGAACGTGTTCGCCATGTGATTGCCGATGGCACAATGTCGCGCTCGGGACTGGCGCGCGCGGCCGGGCTGCACGCCAACAGCCTGCGGCGCATGGAAGAGGCCGACTGGAACCCGACCGCAGAAACGCTTCGCAAGCTGGACCAGTATCTTGCCAAGCGCGATGGCGGGACCGCGCTGGCCAGCCCCGAGGAAATCATCAACGAGGCGCGCAACGGCCGCATGTTCATTCTGGTCGATGACGAGGATCGCGAGAATGAGGGCGATCTGGTCATCCCCGCACAGATGGCGACACCCGACGCGATCAACTTCATGGCGACGCATGGGCGCGGCCTGATCTGCCTGGCGATGACCCGCGCGCGCGTCGAGCAGCTCGGCCTCAACCTGATGAGCCGCCAGAACGGCACCCGCCACGAGACGGCTTTCACCGTTTCGATCGAGGCGCGCGAGGGCGTTACGACCGGCATCAGTGCCGCCGACCGTGCGCGCACCGTCTCTGTCGCAATCGACGCCAGCCGAACCGCTGCGGACATCGTCACGCCCGGCCATGTCTTTCCCCTGGTGGCACGCGACGGCGGCGTTCTGGTTCGCACCGGGCATACCGAGGCGGCAGTGGACGTGGCGCGTCTCGCCGGGCTCAATCCGTCGGGCGTGATCTGCGAGATCATGAAGGACGACGGGACCATGGCGCGCCTCGACGACCTGATTCTGTTCGCGCAACGCCATCAGCTCAAGATCGGCACGATCCGCGACCTCATCGCCTATCGCCGCCGCCATGACCATCTGCTCGAGAAGCGGGCGCAGACGCGTTTCACGAGCCATTGGGGCGGCGAATGGACAGCGTTTTCCTTCTTCAACACGGCGACCGGCGACGAGAGCCTGGTGCTCCAGAAGGGGCATATCGATCCCGAACGGCCCACGCTGGTGCGGATGCACGGCGTGTCGATCTTCTCCGACCTGCTGGGGCTGAAGGATGCGCGCACGGGCCTGCTTGCCCGGTCGATGGAACTGATCGCGAATGAGGGTGCGGGGCTGGTCGTCCTGCTTCGCCCCGCGACCATGGCGCGGCTCGTGGAAATAGGCGAACAGGTCGCTGCCGGACGCAAGCTGCCGATCGAGGAGCTTCGCGATTATGGCGTCGGCGCGCAGATCCTGGCCGAGCTGGGCGTCCACGACATGATCCTGCTCAGCAACAGCGAGCAAAGCCTCGTCGCGCTGGACGGCTATGACCTCAGCGTCGTCGGCCATCGCCCCATTCCCCTCTGACATCGGAAAGTCCGCCATGGCCCGGTTCCTCATCGTCGAAGCACGTTTCTACGACCATCTGAACGACATGCTGATCGCCGGCGCGCGCGCGGCGCTGGAGGCGGCGGGGCACAGCCACGAGATGCTGACGGTACCCGGCGCACTCGAAATACCCGGCGCGGTCGGAATGGCAGCCGAATCGGGCCGCTTCGACGGCTTCGTCGCGATCGGGGTCGTCATCCGCGGCGAGACCTATCATTTCGAGGTGGTCTCGAACGAAAGCGCGCGCGGGCTGATGGCGCTGTCGCTCGACGGCATTCCGATCGGCAACGGCATATTGACCGTGGAGAACGAGGCGCAGGCGCTCGAACGGGCCGACCCGGCGCGCAAGAACAAGGGCGGAGAAGCGGCGCAGGCGGCGATCGCCATGTTCGAACTGGCGGGCCGCTTCCGCGCCTGATCGCCGGTTTGCCTCGGCGCGCGCGGACGATTACACTGGCGGGATGACCGACGCCTCGCCCATGCCCCATTCCGCCGACGAAACGCTCGATTCGCTGCGGCTCCGCCTTGCCCCGATGCTGGCCGCCAATGCTGCCTTCGACGGCTGGTCGAAGCGCGCGGTGACGATGACCGCCGGACAGGCCGGGGTCGATCCCGATATCGCGCTGCTCGCCTTCGACGGCGGCGCGCTCGCGATGATCGACGCCTGGTTCGCCGCCATCGACGCCGACATGGCCAAAGACTGCGCCGCCGACGCGCTCGCGGCGATGCGTATCCGGCAGCGGATCACCGCGCTGGTCGAGGCCCGGCTGGCGCGCATCGCGCCCGCACGGGAGGCGCTGCGCCGTGCGCAGGCGGTGCTGGCGATGCCGCAGAACCTGCCGCACGCGGCACGGCTCGGCTGGCGCGCGGCCGACGTGATCTGGCGGGCGGCGGGCGACACCGCGACCGACCTCAACCATTATTCCAAGCGTGCGCTGCTGGCGGGCATCTATGCCGCGACGTTGCTGGTGTTCGTCGACGACGAGAGCGAGGGCTATGCCGACACCCGCGCTTTCCTCGCCCGCCGGATCGACGGTGTGATGCGCTTCGAGCGGACCAAGGCGCAGTTGGTCGGCGATCGCAGCATGCGCTTCGATCCCGCGCGCTTTCTGGGGCGATTGCGCTATCGCAACTAACGGGGCGGTTGCGTCATCCTTCGCTTTGCAATAGTGATAATCAATCGCAGTTAGCGGAGTGCCTCGGGCATGCGCCTTGACCAATTGCCGAAAAACGGGGCTGCCCGTATCGCGCGGATCGACTGGGACTCGCTCGACGCGGCCGAGGGGCAACGGCTGCGTGAATTCGGTATCTGCGAAGGTGCGTCGGTCGAATTGCTTCACCGCGGCGGATTGCTCCGTCCCGGTGCGGTGGCGTGCCGTGTGGGCCGCATGACGATCGCGATGCGGGCCGCCCATGCCCGTGCGATCGAAGTGGGAACCCCCCTCGAGGTTGGGCGGGAGGACTCGCGGCCGGCATGACTGCAACGCCTCTGGTCGCGCTCGTCGGCAACCCCAATGCCGGCAAGAGCGCGCTGTTCAACGCACTGACCGGTGCCCGCCAGAAACTGGGCAACTATCCCGGTGTCACCGTCGAGCGCAAGCTGGGCCGCCTGCCGCTCGGCGATGATGTCGTCGTCGATATCGTCGATCTGCCCGGCACCTACAGCCTGTCGCCGACCAGCCCAGACGAGGAAGTGACGCGCAATGTCGTGATGGGGCGGCAGGCAGGGGAGCGACGGCCCGACCTTCTGGTCATCGTGGTCGATGCCGCCAACCTTGAGAACCATCTCCGCTTCGCGCTCGAGCTTCTGGAGCTGGGCCTGCCCAGCGTCGTCGCGCTCAACATGGTCGATCTTGCAGCGCGCGACGGGCTCGAGCTCGATCCCGCCCGGCTGGCCGATGCGCTGGGCGTACCCGTCATCCCGACCGTCGCGGTGCGGCGGCGGGGCCTCGACGAGCTGCGCGACGAGCTCGCCCGCCGCCTGCCGGCGGCCGCGCTCGCCGCAGCCACGCGGCCGCGCACCTTTCCAAAGGATGGCGCGGGCGACCTCAGGCCGGAGGCGCTGCGGATCGCGCGCGCGGCGATCGTGTCGGAATCCCCGTCGCGCAGGCTCACCGAAGCCATCGACGCGGTCGCGCTCCATCCGGTCGCCGGGCTCGTCCTGCTGCTCGGCCTGCTGTTCCTGATGTTCCAGGCGGTCTTTTCCTGGTCGGAGGCCCCTGTCGCCGCGATCGAGGGCGGACTGGCGGCGCTCGACGGCTTTGTCTCCGACAGCCTTCCCGCCGGTTTCCTGCGCGACATGCTGACCCAGGGCGTGATCGGCGGCGTTGGTGCCGTGATCGCTTTCCTGCCGCAGATCCTGATCCTGTTCTTTTTCATCCTGCTGCTCGAGGGTACGGGATACATGACCCGCGCCGCCTTCATGATGGACGGCATCATGGCGCGCGTGGGCCTGTCGGGGCGAGCCTTCATCCCGCTGCTGTCGAGCTTTGCCTGCGCGGTGCCGGGGATCATGGCGACGCGGACGATCGCCGATCCGCGCGACCGCATGACGACGATCCTGATCGCGCCGCTGATGACCTGCTCGGCGCGGCTGCCGGTCTATACGCTCATCATCGCGGCGTTCATCCCGGCGCGCGATGTCGGCGGCGGCATCGGGCTTCAGGGACTGGTGATGTTCGCGCTCTATGTCGCGGGGATCGTCGGCGCGTTCCTCGCCGCGCTGCTTCTTCGCCGCAGCGTCACGCGCGGCGGGGGTGGCGGCTTCCTGATGGAAATGCCCAAATATCAGCTTCCGCTGCTGCGCGACCTGGCGCTCGGCCTGTGGCAGCGCGCGTGGATCTTCCTCAAACGCGCAGGCACGATCATCTTCGCGACGACCGTGGTGCTGTGGCTGCTGCTCAGCTTTCCCAAGCCGCCGCAGGGCAGCGACGTGCCGCTGGTCGAATATAGCGCTGCCGGCCGGATCGCGAGCGCGATCGAGCCGCTGTTCCGGCCGATCGGCTTCAATCATGAGATCACGCTGGCGCTGATCCCGGCGGTGGCCGCGCGCGAAGTGGCGGTGTCGGCGCTCGCCACCGCCTATGCCGTGGAGGACGGCGACGAGGAGATGGTGGCGCAGGGTCTGACCGAACGGCTGTCGGGCCGCTGGTCGCTCCCCACCGCGCTCGCCTTCCTGGCGTGGTTCGTGTTCGCGCCGCAATGCATCTCGACGATTGCCGTCACACGGCGCGAAACCAATAGCTGGCGCTGGCCCGCCTTCATGGTCGGCTATCTTCTCGCCGCCGCCTATGTCGCCGCAGGCATTGTCTTCTGGACCGCGAGCGCTCTGGGATTATAAGCGGCCGACGAGCGTTTCGGAGAAGAGCATGTCAGGCAGCGTCAACAAGGTCATTCTGGTCGGCAATCTCGGCGCGGACCCTGAGACGCGCAGTTTCAACAATGGCGGCAAGGTCTGCAACATCCGCATCGCGACCTCCGAAAGCTGGAAGGATCGCAACAGTGGGGAGCGCAAGGAGCGCACCGAGTGGCATACCGTCGCGATCTTCTCCGAAGGGCTGGTGAGCGTCGCCGAGCGCTTTCTGCGCAAGGGATCGAAGGTCTATATCGAGGGCCAGCTTCGCACCCGCAAGTGGCAGGACCAGCAGGGCCAGGACCGCTACACGACCGAAGTCGTGCTCCAGGGTTTCGACGCCAAGCTGGTGATGCTCGACGGCCCGCAGGGCGGGAGCGGCGGTGGCGGTGGACGCTCGGGCGGCGCGTCGGGCGGTGGCTCCGGTGGTGACTGGGGCGGCGGATCGTCCGGCGGCGGCTGGGGCGACGATCAAGGCGCCGGTGGCTTTGGCGGCGGCCAGTCGCGCGGCGGCGGACGCAGCAATCCCCCGCCGGCGTTCGACGACGACCTCAACGACGACGTGCCTTTCTGATGAGCGCGATCCGCTACGCCGGTGAGACGATCGGCGCGGCGGAGTTTGCCGATATCCTCCGGCGATCGGGGCTGGCCGAGAGACGGCCCGCCGACGACCCGGCGCGGCTGCAACGCATGATCGACGGCGCCAACCTGATCGTCACCGCGCGTGATGAGACCGGCGCGCTGATCGGCGTCGCGCGGTCGATCACCGATCATGCCTATATCTGCTACCTGTCCGACCTCGCGGTCGATCGCGCCTGGCAGGGCAGGGGTGTGGGCACCGCGCTGATCGAGGAGACGCGGCGACAAGCCGGCCCCGAATGCGCCTGCCTGCTGCTGTCAGCCCCCGACGCGGAGGGTTTCTACGAACGCATCGGCATGCCGCGCCACGATCGGGCGTTTCTCTTTTCGCGCGAACGTTAGGGTTTTTTGGTTCGCGCAGAGGCGCTGAGGGCGCAGAGGAGAGATATGTTTCGCGCGGAGACGCGAAGACGCGGAGGAGGTTCGGCGCGTTGCAGGTGCTTCTCTCAGCAGTGATCGCTGCGCAGGATGTAGGCCGGATCAGGGCGGCTTCGCCGCGGGCGCCAAGCGGCGTGGGCACACTCGAGTGACGGAATGGGCGTGAGCCTATTGACGTCCTTCGTTCGAAAGCGGTCGTTCCGGAAACGAACCGATTGCGAACTTTGAGCAGCAGCTTGATAAGGGGGGACAATGAACCCGCCGACTTCACGCGCGATTCTCTACCGAGGGTCCAGACGCAAGGCTGCGATCCTGTGTCTTTGTGGCGCAGGGTTTCTCTTAGTCGGATGCCTTCTTTTGAACGTGGAGCGTCCGATCCGGCAGTCGGCGGAGTATTACCACGTGGTGGGCTGGAGCACACTCGTGTTCTTTGGCCCTTACCTGCCATGCGCAATTCTTTGGCTGCTTCGCCCGCCTCGCGTTTCAATCGACAGTTCTGGCTTCTGCATTCAACAACCTTGGGGAGCACGACGCCATTGTTGGGCGGGCATCGATAAGGTTTGGACCCACTATCACGGAACACATTCATGGGTGGTCTGGACACTGAAAGACCGGCGAAACCGACCATGGTGGCGGCTTACGCGCAAGTATGACGGCCTCTTGAGCGGACCTTGGGATTACTCAGCAGAAGAGATCGCGTGGGAAATGAATGCTGCTCGCGGTCGGGCGCACTGAAAGTCCGCTTCACACCCCGGTTCAGTCATCTTGCCCTCCCGGCCCGTTCCGAAAAGCGGACGTCCGCTCAGCGATGAACTCTGTCCAAGCAACGTAGTGCTCCGCGTCTCCGCGCGAACCCAATCCCTCTGCGTCCTCAGCGCCTCTGCGCGAACAGTCTCACCCCGCGCCGCGAAGCTCCACCCACACCGGCGCATGGTCGCTCGCCTTCTCCCGCCCGCGATAGGCCTTGTCGACCTGCGCGTCGACCAACCGGTCGGCGGCGGCGGGGGAGAGGAGGAGGTGGTCGATCCGGAAACCATGGTCGCGCGGCCATGCGCCCGCCTGATAGTCCCAGAAGGTCCACACGCCGCCGGCCGGATGACGCGCCGCCAGCGCGTCGGTCCAGCCGTCGGCGAGCAGCGCACGATAAGCGGCGCGGCTTTCGGGCTGCATCAGCGCATCGGGCGCCATCGCCGCGGGCGACCAGACGTCGCGGTCGTGCGGGATGACATTATAGTCCCCGGCCAGCACCGCCGGGAACTCGTCCGCCCAAATCTCCGCCGCACGCGCGCGCAGTCGCGCCATCCAGCCGAGCTTGTAGTCGAACTTCGGTCCCGGCACCGGATTGCCGTTGGGCAGATAGATCGACGCGATGCGGACGCCCGCAACATCGGCCTCGATATAGCGGCTCTGCACATCCTCGGGATCGCCCGCGAGCCCGCGCGTCACCTCGACCGGCACCGTGCCCTTTGCCAGCATGGCGACGCCGTTGAACCCCTTCTGGCCGTGCCAGATCGCGCCATAGCCCGCCTTTTCAAAGGCATCGGCGGGGAAGCCCTCGTCCTGCGTCTTGATCTCCTGAAGGCAGGCGACGTCAGGCTGCGTTTCCTCCAGCCATTCGAGGAGACGCGGCAACCGCGCCTTGATGCCGTTGATGTTGAATGTCGCGATGCGCATGGCGACTGACTAGCCTGTGGGTCCGGCGGAGGGAAGCGCGTCGGTGATTTGGTTCGCGCAGAGGCGCAGAGGACGCAAAGGGGAAGGGGAAGATGGGTTTCACGCGGAGACGCGAAGACGCGGAGACTATGCGCCTGCGGCAAAGCCGCCCCCATCTCTCACATCGTCGCCCGCGGCGGTCGTCGTTGAAATAAGCGCCTGCGGCGGGCCGAAACTCCTCCGCGTCTTCGCGTCTCCACGCGAAACAACTCTTTGTCTTGTTCTCCGCGCCCTCAGCGCCTCTGCGCGAACCGACTAAATCGAAAAGCTGGACCCGCACCCGCAGCCGGAGGCGGCGTTGGGATTTTCCACCTTGAACGCCGCACCGCCGAGATTCTCGACGAAATCGACCGTGCCGCCGCGCACCAGGTCGAGGCTCATCGTATCGACCACCAGCGTCACGCCGTCCTGCTCGACCGCGACATCGTCCGCAGCCACCGCCTCATCGAGGCCGAAGCGATACTGAAAGCCGGAACAGCCCCCGCCTTCGACGGCCAGGCGAAAGATCGCCGGCTTGCCCTGGCGCTGGGCGATGGCGGCAACGCGCGCCGCTGCGGCGGGAGTGAGGGTCACGGCGTCGAGCGATGCAGTCGTCATGCCGTGAAGATAGGAGGCAGCGGCTCGCTCGGCAAGCGCCGCCGGGTGATCGCGCCGATTATCAGTCTGCGTTGTCGGAGGTCTTGCGCGCCTCGGGTCCGCCCATGGCGACGCGCTGATGCTGGCTCATCGCCAGTTCGTAGTCGGTGCCCTCGAGATAGGGGACCGGATTGACCGCTGCACCCGCGATGCGGACTTCATAATGCAGGTGGCTGCCGGTCGAACGGCCGGTCGAGCCCATCAGGCCGATCAACTGGCCACGAACGACGCGCTGGTTGGGAAGCGCGATCAGCTTGGACAGGTGGCCGTAGCGGGTCTGGAGACCATTGCCATGGTTGACCTCGACCAGATTGCCATAGCCGTTCGCCCATTCGGCGCGCGACACGATACCGTCGGCGGTCGCATAGATCGGCGTGCCGATCGGACCGGGGATATCAATGCCCTGATGCATGCGGCGGCGGCCGGTGAAGGGGTCGGAACGGCTGCCGAAATCGCTGGTCAGGCGGATGTCCTCGACCGGCTTGCGCGACGGGATGGCGGCTGCGGGCTCTGCTACCGTCTGCGCGCCGTCGAGACGCTTCCAGGCCTCGAACAGCGAGGAGAATTGTGCGTCCCCGGCGGGTGCGGCCTGCGCCGGAACGGCGGCGACGGTGGCGCTCCCGACCAGCACGAGCGCAGCAGCGCGGGAGAGGGACCTGGAGCTGATAAATCGGAACAAAATGCGACCTGCCTGGGTTATCTGGTTTGCGACCTTCATTTGAACCCCGTTTTTGCGTCCCGTCCCCCGACGGGACACCCCCGTTCGGCTTCTTCGTGCCGGTGGTCACAGTTCATCCCCAACAACGGGTTAAGGGGCAAGGGGCGTATAGAATTCGCGCGTTAGACCGGCCTCGCCCCGCGCCGAGTCGTTGAACGGCGGTTTGAGGGCACCCCGAAAGTGGCGCGAAACCAACCTTCGGAAGGCGTCCGCCGGCAATTCACCGCTCCCCGCCATCAACTCACCGAACCAGCGTGTGCCCGCCGCGACATGGCGAATCTCGTCGTGAAGGATTCGGTTGAGGATTCGGGCGGTCGCCGGGTCGCCTGCGCGATCGAGCCGCTCCATCGTCTGCGGTGTGACGTCGAGGCCGCGTGCTTCCAGAACCATCGGCACCACCGCCAGCCGCGCGGCGGGATCGTGCCGCGTCTCATAGGCTGCGTCCCAGAGCCCGTCATGCGCCGGGAGTACGCCGTAATGGCTGCCGAGAGTCCGCAGCCGCCGATCGAGGAGGACGAAATGCATCGCCTCCTCCGCGCCGACGCGCATCCAGTCGTCGACGAACGCTGCCGGGAACTGCCCGCCGAACCGGCCGACCAGATCGAAAGCCAGATCGATCGCGGAAAACTCGATATGGGCGAGCGCGTGGATCAGCGCGATCCGCGAGCGTTCGGACCCGGCGCTGCCCCGCTTGGGCATGTCGCGCGGGGCGAGCAGCAGCGGCGCGTCCGGACGCGCAGGCCGGTCTGGCATGGTCATGTCGAACCGATGATCAAGCCGCCCCAGGCGCCAGTCGCGGGCGGCGCGTCGCGCCGCCTTGACCTTGGCATAGGGCTCGGCGGCGCACAGCACCGCCCGACATGCGGCGGCGACGCTGTCAGCCAAGCGCCTTCGCGGCCTCCAGCACCTCTGCCGCATGGCCCTTGACCTTGACGGCGGGCCAGACACGCGCGGCCTTGCCGTCGGCACCGAACAGGAAGGTTGCGCGCGCAATGCCCATATAGCTGCGGCCGTACATCGACTTTTCGACCCAGGTACCGAACGCCTCGCACGCCGCGCCGGGCTCATCCGACAGCAGCGTGACGCCGAGCCCGTGCTTGTCGGCGAATTTGGCGAGCTTCCTGGGCGGGTCCTTGCTGATACCGAGCACCGCGACGCCGAGCGCGTCGAAGTCCGCCTTGAGCGCGGTGAAGTCGAGCGCCTCGTTCGTGCACCCCGGCGTGTCCGCCTTGGGGTAGAAATAGACGACCACCGGCTTGCCCGCGAAATCGGCGAGCGCGACGGGCGCTCCGGCCGCGTCGATCAGCGTCACCGCCGGCAGGCTGTCCCCTTGATCAAGCATCCTTGTCTCCCCTGTAGCGGTTGGCCACCGCGCCCCATGCGGTGCCGATGCTGTGGCGCGCGTCGGCGATTCGGGCAAGCAGATCCGGCCAGTTGGCGGCCCCGCACACGCGCGCGACCAGTCCCTCCGCCTCGGGCGCGGGCGCGTCGGCTCCCGGCGCGACGAGCCGCGACACCACCAGATAGCGGGTGAGAAGATCATGCGCCGCGCGCAGATCGGGCGTCAGCACGCCCTCGGCGACCAGCCGGTCGATCGCTTCGCCCAGATCGGGGACGAAGGCACTACGATGGCGGAACTGGCTGACATGGACCAGGAATTCCAGGTCGATGAGGCCGCCGGGGACCAGCTTCACGTCGAGGTCCCCGTTGGGCTTCTTGTGCCGGGCGATGTCGGCGCGCATCGCCACCGCCGCTTCGGTGAGCGCCTCGCTGTCGCGCTCGGCGAGCAGCACTTCGGCGATGATCGCGCTCAATTCCGCCCGCGCCGCCGGCGATCCGAAGATGGGCCGCGCGCGCGTGAGTGCCAGATGCTCCCACGCCCATGCCGCCTCGCGCTGGTAGCGGCGGAAGCTGTCGAAATTGACCGCCAGCAGCCCTTGCGATCCCGACGGTCGCAACCGGGTATCGACGTCGTAAAGCGGCCCTGACGCGGTGCGCACCGACAGCGCATTGATGACGCGCTGCGCCAGCCGGTTGAAATATTGTGTGGCACCGAGCGGTCGCGGTCCGTCCGATTCCACTCCGAATGCGCCCGAGAACAAGAAGACCAGGTCGAGATCCGACGCGTGGGTGAGGAGCCCGCCGCCGAGGCGGCCGAGCGACAGGATCGTGAACTCGCTGCCCGGCACGCGTCCGTGCGCGCTCTCGAACTCGTCGATGGTGGCGCGTGTCAGCACCTCGATCGCGGCTTCGGCGAGCCGCGCATAGCCCCGGCCGATCTCGATCGCATCGCCTGCCTTGCTGATGATCTGCACACCCAGCGAAAAGCGGCTGTCGCCGACCTTCTGGCGCACGCGGTCAAGCAGCAGTTGATAGTCGTCCCCGGCCTCGCCACGCGCCAACTGGTCGATCAGCGACGGCACATCGGGCAGCGGCTGGAGCGCGGACGTTCCGATCAGCGCGTCGAGCAGGTCGACCCGGGTCGACAGGCTGTCGGCGAGCGAGGGGGCATAGCACAGGACATCGACCAGCAGCCGCAGCACGGCCTTGTGCGCGTTCAGCAACTTGAAGAAGTTGATCGCGGTCGGCAGCCGTTCGATCAGGCTTTCAAAGCGGTTGAGCGCGATCAGCGGCTCGGGCGCGCGTGCCAGTCCGCGGAACAGTTCGGGCATCAGCCGCTCGAACGCCTCGACTGCAGTCGCGCTTCGCAGCGAACGGACCGAGCCGTTGCGCCATTTGTCGATTCGCGCCGCAGCAGTCGACGGGTCGGGAAAGCCGATCCCCTCGAGCTGGTCCTTCAGCTTGGCAAGGTCGCGTGACAGGCGCTCGCCATGTTCGAAAGGACTCAGCCGGTCATAATTGGCACCGACCCAGGCGACATGCGGTCGCAGCAGATCGAGAAGAGCGGAGCCGTCCGTCAGCCCGTGGAGCCGCGCCACGCCGTCAAGTGCCTCGCCGCCGGAAGGCAGTTCGTGCGTCTGACGGTCGTCGACCATCTGCAGGCGATGTTCGATCGTGCGCAGCAGCACATAGGCCTCGTCAAGCCGCCTTGCCACGTCGGCGTCGATGATTCCCGCCGTCGCCAGCGCCGTCAGCGCCGCGCGGGTCGCGCCCGACCGCAGCTCGGGGTTGCGGCCACCATGGATGAGCTGGTGGACCTGCGCGAAGAACTCGACCTCGCGGATTCCGCCGCGCCCGCGCTTCAGGTCGTAGCCGCCGCCGAAGGCCTGGCTGCTGGCATAATGGTCGCGAATCCGGCGCGAGATGTCGAGGATCGCGTCGACCGCAGAAAAATCAAGCGACCGGCGCCAGACGAAGGGCCGAACGGCGCGCAGAAAGGCCGCACCCAGCCCGATGTCGCCGCCGATGGCGCGCGCGCGGATGAAGGCGGCCTGCTCCCAGCCGAGCGCCAGCGATTCATAATAGCCGATCGCATGCTCGACCGGCAGCGCGATCGGCGTCGCCTCGGGCGAAGGACGCAGGCGCAGATCGACACGGAACACATAGCCGTCGGCGTCGCGCTCGCTCAGCAGGGTGACCATACGCCGGGACAGCCGCAGCGCGGCTTCGGCCGGCGTTTCGCGCTCGCCATGCGGCAGCGTCGCAGGATCGAACAGCAGGATGAGGTCGATGTCGGAACTATAATTCAGCTCGCGGCTGCCCAGCTTGCCAAGGCTGATGACCGCCAGCCCGCGCACCTCCGCGCCCGGATAGCGTTCCCGGAACGCCTCCGCGACGGCCTGCGCGATGGCGTGATCGGCAAAGTCCGACAGCTGCGCTGTTACGGTATCGAGCGTCCAGGCGCCCGCCAGATCGGCGATCGCGATCGTCAGCGCGCGGGCGCGACGTTCGATCCGCAACCGCCGCGCCGTCGTTTCCCCGGGGCGACACAGGCTGTCGATGGCCACCCATGCCTCGTTCAGACGACCGCACCGAAGCTGTTCGCTGAGCGCCGGAAAGTCCCGCAGGGCCTGGGCCAGAAATCCGCTGTGCGCGGCGGCGCGTTCCACCGCCCCGTTCCAGTCGATAGCACATGTCATCATCCGCAGCAGTTCATCCACTCGTCGCAAGCCTGTTGATCTTGCGCAACTTTACATTGGGGCTTCCGTTCTTAAATAGATGAGACAGTCACAGTTCAACCGGATAAACAATTGGAAAGCGTCGCCGGTAACGGCGGCAATGACAATGCCATGCTGCAAATGACCGACAACAGCGGATTCAAGACGTGCCGGACACCGTCCCGTTCGGACGGAGTTGGCCGTGCGCTTCGCCGGGCGTTTACGCCGCCGAAGGACAGCGGCAGCGACTTCGATCGCCTGCTCGCGCGGCTCGACCGGAAACGGTAAAGTCGCTCGGAAACGCCGATGCCGTCAACGCATGGAAGGCGCTGACAGCTCGGCGGATCAGCCGCCTTCGCTGATCCGGTCGACTTCGCTCATGATTTCGCTGATCGCGCCCTCGCCTGTTGTTTCATGCGTGGATCGGGCAGGAAGCGAGCCGTCGGTGAGGATCGTTTCCAGCGCGGTGCGCCCACGTGCGACGCGGCTCTTGATCGTCCCCACGGCAACACCGCAGATTTCCGCTGCTTCCTCATAAGCGAAACCGCCCGCGCCGACGAGGATCAGTGCCTCGCGCTGCGGCTGGGGAAGTTGCTGAAGCGCGCGCTGCAGGTCGGACAGGTCGATATGCCGATCCTGGCTCGCTGGCGCGGCGAGGATGCGGTCGGCGGTCAGATCGTCCCACTCGCCCCGGAACCGGTTGCGCCGCACTTGTGAGAGATAATGGTTGCGCAGGATGATGAAGGTCCATGCGCGCATGTTGGTGCCCGCCTGGAACCGCTTGCGCGCCGCCCATGCCTTGAGCAAGGTTTCCTGCACCAGATCGTCGGCGAGGTCGCGATTGCCCGACAGCGACCGGCCGAACGCGCGCAGATGCGGGACGATCGCGGTCAACTGCGCCTTGAAATCACTGTCGCTCAACTGCTCCCGGTCAGCGGGATCGCTGGCGATCACGGGCCGTTCGGCGTCGAGCTGCGCGGCGGGCTCGCCTCTGCCTTGGTTCGTGGAACTCAACGAATTCATCCTTCGCGACGGGTTTGCGCCATCCCCGGAAACATCGGCATCTGCGCGAGCGGATTCTGCGACAAGCATTATCTGCTCACAGCCTTAGCGTCGAAGACATGGCTTGTCCTTAACAAGCTTGGGTCAGAACGCGCCGACTACAATGGCCATTCCGATGATTACCAAGGGCAATGAGATGAGCAGAACATAGCGCACGATATGGGGCGTGTTGCCGCCGCGCGCGCGATCGGTCGCGATATGGGGTTCGGGGTCTGCCATGATGGTCTCCGCATGGGTTCGGCGCCGCCTGCCACGGAGCCGGTTTAATCGTTTCGCAACTGAACGCGTCGACGGCGCGCCTGTTCCACTCCCAGCGTAAAGAGGGCCCCGTCACTGTCGCCCCCTTCCCCTGAGCGGATGCCCATCATCCGTACCGTTCCGCCGAACCGGCGACGCGCAAGGCGCTCCTCCCTCAATCGATCATGTCCCTGACGGTGCCAGGCGCGCTGCGATCGCGTGCATCAGTGGCGGCGGGTCGTGCAGCAGGGCCTCGCCGTCAGCGGTCGCGGCCCAGCCGAGCGTGCGGACCAGATCGAAGCCGGCCAGTCGTGGCCGTGCCATCCCCTCTGCCCGATAGCAGAGCGGCATGACGGTGAGGCCGAGGCCCGCCGCGACCATCTGCACCACGCGCTCGTCATTGGTGGTGCGCAGCGCGAAGTGCGGACGCACGCCGCGTTCGGTGAAGTGGCGGCTGGTTTCCGACAGCGCCTCGCAATGCCGGCGAACGATCATCACCTCACTGGCGAGCTGTGCCGCCTCGATGGCGTCCTGTCCCGCCAGCGGGTGGCCGGCGCACAATGCCAGTGCGTAGCCCTCGCTCAGCAGCGCGCGTTCGGCAAAGCGCGCCCCGCCGCGCTCGACCAAAGTCAGCGCGGCGTCGATGCGCCCCTTGGCGAGATGGCCGGTCAGCTCGCGCTCGGTGCCGAACAGCAGTTCAAAGCGCGCGTCGTCAGTCGGGCGCGTCTCCGCCACCGCCGCCGCGATGATGGCACCGGGTACGCTCGCCAGCACGCCCAGCCGCAGCGCGGGCACGCCCGCCCCCTGGCCCAGCGAGTGCAGGGCGAGGTTGAACTCACGCTCGATCCGCCGCGCATGGGCCAGAAAGCGCGTGCCAGCGTCGGTCAGCGCGACCCGCTGGTTGGACCGCAGGAACAGCGCGGTGCCGAGTGTCCGCTCAAGCTTGGCGATGCCCACCGACAATGTCGGCTGAGAGACGTTGCAATGCGCGGCCGCGCGGGAGAAATTGCCCTGGTCGACGACGGCGAGGAAATAGCGGATCAGATAGCGGTCGAGCATCGGCCTTCCCCGGTGTGCGGTCGGCGTGCATAGATACCGTCAATGATCTGCTTTAGCGAGGTTCAATTTTCCAAATAGAGCCCGCATCGCTAGAATGCGGCGCATTGAGAGGAGCGCCATGACCCCGTTCGATTTCGCTCTTGGCGAACATGCCGACATGATCCGCGACAGCGCGGCACGCTTTGCAGACGACCGGATTGCACCGCTGGCGGTGCGTATCGACGCCGAGGACTGGTTCCCGCGCGAGGAGCTGTGGCCCGCCATGGGCGCGCTCGGCCTGCACGGGATCACGGTGCCGGAAAGCGA
>CAZHGR010000055.1:0-19264 GCA_964532255.1 uncultured Sphingobium sp. | reverse complement strand
GCGACGATGCCCTTGAAGACATCGCCTTCGTGCATCGCGATGTCGGCCAGCACCTTGCGGTCCAGTTCGACGCCCGCGAGCTTCAGGCCGTGCATGAACTGGCCGTAGGTCAGGCCTTCCATGCGGACCGCCGCGTTGATGCGCTGGATCCAGAGCGCGCGGAAAGACCGCTTCTTCACCTTGCGGTCGCGATAGGCATACTGGCCGGCCTTTTCGACCGCCTGCCGCGCGATGCGGATCGTGTTCTTGCGACGGCCATAATAGCCCTTCGCCTGATCCAGAATCCTTTTGTGCTTCGCCTTCGTGGTCGTGCCGCGTTTCACACGTGCCATGTGCCGCTACTCCTTACTTGAGGCCGTAGGGCGCCCAGAGGCGCACATGGGCAACGTCCGCGTCCGACAGCACTTCGGTGCCGCGATTCTGGCGGATATACTTGGCGTTGTGGCTGATCAGGCGGTGCCGCTTGCCGGCGACGCCATGCTTGACCTTGCCGGTGGCGGTGAACTTGAACCGCTTTTTCACGCCGCTCTTGGTCTTGAGCTTGGGCATTTTCGTCTCCTTGGCTGTGCGCCGCGCCCGGAGGGCGGCGGACGATTGCGGACGGACATGGCAGCCCGTACCGGCCAGCCCGTCCCATTGGTCCCCCTCGCGAGGGAAGGCGGGCCTATAGTCGCGCCCGCGCCGAATCGCAAGAGGGCGTCTTGACCCCTGTCAATGACAGGCGCGCGGCCATGGTCCACTCCTGACGCAGCTGGTTTGATGGAGGCGGACATGAAGACGATTCTGTTGATGGTCCATGACGACGAGGGAATGGAGGCTCGCCTCCAGTGCGCGCTCGACGTGGCGCGTGCGGTCGAGGGGCGACTGCTGTGCCTCGACATGATGCGCCTGCCGATGGTGGTCGACGGCTTCGTGGCACCGGCAACGGTGATGGTCGAGGATGCGGATCGGTGCGAGGCGCTGGTCGAGCGGCTGAAGGAGCGCCTTGCCGTTGAGAGCATTCCGCATGAGTGGGCGCGGGCGCAGGGCGAGTTCGATCAGATCATCGCGGACCACGCCAAGCTGGTCGATCTGGTGGTTGTGAACGACGGGAGCGTCGAGTCGCTCGGCGACCAGGCGGACATCGCGGGGCGAGTCGCCGCCGCGACATCGGTGCCGGTGCTGGTGGTGCCGCGGGGACAACGCAGTCTCGACCTGTTCGGCAAGGCGGTCGTCGCCTGGGACGGAGAGGCGGCGGCGGGCGACGCGGTTCGTGCGGCAGTGCCGTTGCTGCGTCTCGCAAGCCTCGTCGAGGTGGTCACGATCGGCGGAGCGGGTGAGCCTTCGGAAGCTGCGCGCTATCTCGCCGACCATGGCTGCAAGGTCGAAGTGAAGGCGATGCCGCGGATCGAGGCGGTTGCCGATCAACTGGCGGAGGTGCTGCGGGCATCGGGTGCCGCCTGGGGCGTGATGGGCTGCTACGGCCACAGCCGCTTTCGCGAGATGCTGTTCGGTGGGGCCAGCCGCTCGCTCCTTGCCAGCGCGCCGGTTCCGCTCGTGATAGCGCATTGAGGCAACGGTCGGCTTGGGGGTTGGCGTCGGTGTCACGCTCCCTATGTTGCGCGTGCGAGGGCGCATTTACGCGGCCCCTCGGCAAACAGAGGAGTGCCGCACGCGATGACCGCCCCCGCCACCGACCGCCAGACCGATACCGCGCTGGACAGCCTGTTCCTCCACCGCTGGTCGCCGCGCGCCTTTGACCGGTCGACGATCCCTGACGCCGATCTGATGACGATCTTCGACGCGGGGCGCTGGGCGCCGTCGTCCTACAACTACCAGCCGTGGCGCTTCCTCTATGCAAAGCGCGACGACGCGAACTGGCAGCCGTTCGTCGACCTGCTGGTGCCGTTCAACCAGAGCTGGGCCAAGGACGCCTCGGTGCTTGTCTATCTGGTCAGTGAAACGACCATGGGCTCACCCGACAAGCCGAACCTGACTCACAGCTTCGACACCGGTTCCGCCTGGGCGATGATGGCGCTTCAGGCGCGGATGCTGGGCTACATCACCCATGGCATGGTCGGGATCGACTTCGACCGCGTGCCCGAGGTGCTGGGCCTGCCGGATGGCTTCGCGCTCGACGCGGCGTTCGTGATCGGCAAGCCGGGTGACGCGGCCGAGCTGCCCGACGGCCTGCGGGAACGCGAAGTGCCGAGCGATCGCAAGCCGATGTCGGACATCGCCATCGCCGGCCCGATGACGAAGTGACGCCGGTTCAAGGATAGTCGACGGGCTTGGGCCGGTCGTCGGGCAGGGGAATGAATTCGGTTTCTCCCGGCACGCCCGCGAACCGGCCGAGCCGCCAGTCCTCCTTCGCCTGGTCGATCCGCTCGCGCGAGCTGGACACGAAATTCCAGAACAGATGGCGCTCGCCCACGGGTTCGCCGCCGAACAGCATGATCCGGGCGGGACCGCTCGCCTGCACCACCGCGCGAACGCCGGGCTTCAGCACAACGAGCTGTCCCTCGCTGAACGTCTGCGGTTCGCGTTCGACGGTGACCGATCCGGCAAGGACGTAGAAGGCGCGTTCGACCATGTCGCTGTCGATCGCGTAGCGCGCGCCCGCCGCGAGGTTCAGATCGACGTACAGCATGTCCGAGTAGGTGCTGACCGGCGATATCTTGCCCTCGGCCTGTCCGACCACGACTCGGCCGGAAACGCCGTCGCCCTCGAACGACGGGATGGTGGCGTCGGGATGATGGATGAAGGCGGGCTCCGCTTCCTCATGCGCCTGCGGCAGTGCCACCCAGATTTGCAGCGCCGACAGCGTGCCACCGCTTGCCCGCACGTCGGGCGCGGTTCGCTCCGAATGGACGATCCCCCGCCCCGCCGTCATCCAGTTGACCGCACCGGGCCGGATCGCCTGAACGGATCCCAGCGAATCGCGATGCAGTATCTCGCCTTCCAGAACATAGGTGACGGTCGCGAGGCCGATATGCGGATGCGGGCGGACGTCGAGGCCATGGCCGGGCGCAAGGTCGACCGGCCCCATGCGGTCGAAGAACACGAACGGGCCGACCATCCGTCGCCCCGCCGACGGCAGCGCTCGGCGGACGGTGAAGCCATCCCCCAGATCGCGGGTCGGCGGCACGATGACGGTATCGACCGCGCTTTGGAAATCATGGTCGACCGTCATCCTGTGCTCCTGTCGTCTATGCCAGGCGAGTCAGCCAGCCATGCGGATCCTCGGCGCGGCCATATTGGATCGCGACCAGCTTCTCCTTGAGCGTGGCCGCGACCTCTCCGCCAGCGCCGTTGCCGATCACGAACCCGCCCCTGGCGGAGCGGACCTCGCCGATCGGCGTGATGACGGCGGCGGTGCCGCAGGCGAAGCATTCCTTGAGCGCCCCGCTGGCGACATCGGCCTGCCACTGATCGACGCTGTAACGCTCCTCGCGCACGCGATATCCCGCCTCGCCCGCCAGCGTGATCAGCGAGTCGCGGGTGATGCCGGGCAGGATCGATCCGTCGAGCGGCGGGGTGATCATCGTGCCGTCGTTCATGACGAAGAAGATGTTCATGCCGCCCAGTTCCTCGACATAGCGGCGTTCGACCGCGTCGAGGAACAGCACCTGATCGCAGCCTTCCTGAATCCCGTGCGCCTGCGGCAGCAGCGAGGCGGCATAGTTGCCCCCGCATTTGGCGGCCCCGGTGCCGCCGGGAACCGCGCGGACATAGTCGTGGCTGATCCACAGCGTGACTGCGGGCTTGCCGCCCTTGAAATAGCTGCCGACGGGCGAGGCGATTACGCAGAAGACGTAGCTGTGCGCCGGCCGGACCCCCAGAAAGGCTTCATCCGCGAACATGAAGGGACGAAGGTACAGGCTGCCCTTGTCGGCATCGGGGGTCCAGTCCTTGTCGGCTGCGACAAGCTGGCGGATGCTCTCGACGAACAGCTCTTCCGGAATCTCCGGCATCGCGAGTCGCGTGGCGCTCTGGTTGAAGCGGCGGGCGTTGGCATCGGGACGAAAGCTGGCGATGCCGCCATCGGGCAGGCGATAGGCCTTCAGCCCCTCGAAAATCTCCTGCGCATAATGCAGCACCGCCGCCGCCGGATCGAGCTGGATCGGCCCGCGCGGACCGAGTGTCGCGTCATGCCAGCCCTGCCCCTCGGTATAGCGGATCGTCACCATATGGTCGGTGAACACCCGGCCGAAACCGGGCTCGGTGAGGAGCGCGACGCGGTCCTCGTCGCTCGTGGGGGCGCTGTGGGTGAGCGTGGAAAAGGCGTTCATTCTTGTGGCTTCTTTTCAGGACTGTTCCGGAGTCGCTAGCATCGTCGCGTCCGCCTGTCATCCGTCAGGCGAGCGCCACCCTGACCCCCGGTCCCGTCTCCGCCAGCACCGCTATCGGCCCGCCGACCGTAATGCGCGGGTCGAGCGCATCGGCCTCCACCCCGGCGAGTGCCAGCCCGCTCTGGCAGGCGATGACCGCCACGCCGAGGTCGAGGGCGTTGTCGAGCAGCTCGCACAGCCGGGGCAGGCCTGCGGCGGCATGCGCCTCGTCATGCGGGGCGATCACCGGCGGCGCGATCAGGCCGACCGCGTCCAGTTGAAGGAACAGGCGGACCTGACCACCGATCGCGCTTTCGGCGCACGCGAGCGTCAGTGCCCCGCGCAGCCGTTCGGCGTCGGCGGTGGTGGCGATGAGGAGCAGCGGCGGCCGCTCACCCGTCGTCATCCCACCGGCTCCAGCGCGGCGCAGGCGGGATCGGGCGCGACGCGGACGGTGCGGAAACGCCCGCTGGCCAGATCGGCAACGAGCAGGCGGCCGGCGGGATCGTCGCCGAAGGGGACGATGGCGCGAACCACCTCCAGCGCCGCAAGGCTGCCCGCGAGACCGGTGACACCGCCCAATATGCCCTGATCGGCGCAGTTCATGTCGGGCCGTGCCGGGTCGGTTCCCACCAGGCAGCGATAGCAGGGCTGATCCGCTTGCCAGCCGCGCCAGACGCTGACCTGCGCATCGAAGCCGCCGACAGCGGCGCTGACGAGCGGAATCTGCAGGCGCGTCGCCGCGTCGGACACGATCAGCCGCGTGTCGAAATCGTCGCAGCCGTCGAGGATCACGTCGACATCGCGAAGCAGCAGCGCCGCATTGGCGGCATCGAGCCGCTGGTTGATCGCGACGACATGCGCGTCGGGATTGATGCGGGCGGCGGCCGACTGGATCGCCTCGGGCTTGGGCCGGCCGATATCCTCGCCGCCGAACAGGATCTGCCGCTGGAGGTTCGACAGCGAGACCCGGTCGGAGTCGATCACGCGGATCGTGCCGACGCCTGCCGCAGCGAGATAGGCGACCGCCGGACAGCCAATCCCGCCGCCGCCGACCACCGCGACGCTCGCCGACAGCAGCCGCGCCTGGCCTGCGCCGCCGATCTCGCGCAGGATGATGTGGCGGGCGTAGCGGTCGAGCTGATCGTCGGAGAGCGTCATGCGGCGGCCACCCCCGTCGACCCGAAGCCGCCCGCGCCGCGTGTCGTCTCGTCCAGTTCCGCCACCTCGACGAAGCGGGCGGGCTGGACAGGTGCGACGACGAGCTGCGCGACTCGGTCCCCGCGCGCGATGGCGAAGGGTTCGCTGCCGAGGTTGATCATGATGATCCTGAGCTCGCCCCGATAATCGCTGTCGATCGTACCCGGCGTGTTGGGCAGGCTGATGCCATGCTTGAGCGCGAGTCCCGAGCGGGGGCGAACCTGCACCTCATAGCCTTGCGGTATGGCGAGCGCGAAGCCGGTGGCGACGGCATGGCGCGCCATCGGGGCCAGCGTCACGTCCTCCGCCGACACCACGTCCATGCCCGCCGCCCCGGCCGTGGCATAGGCGGGAAGCGGCAGCCCCTCGCCATGCGCCAGCCTGCGGACCTGCACGTCAACGGGGGGCGTTCTCTCAACGGGCGCCAAGGGCATCGGCAATCCTTTCGATCAGGCGGTGCGCGACCGCATCCTTGGACATGGTGGGCCAGCTTTCGACGCCCTCGGCGGTGACGACGTGGACGCTGTTGGCGCTTCCGCCCATCACGTCGCCCGACACGTCGTTCGCGACGATCCAGTCGGCCCCCTTGCGCGCGCGCTTGGCAGTGGCGTGGGCGATGACATCGTTGGTCTCGGCGGCGAAGCCCACGACCAGTTGGGGCCGTTCGGTGCTGCGGCACAGTTCGGCGAGAATGTCGGGATTCTCCGCGAGCGTCAGCGCGGGCGGGGTGCCCGACCCGTCCTTCTTGAGCTTGTGCGCCGCGCTGTCCTGCGCTCGCCAGTCGGCGACAGCGGCGACCATGATCGCGGCATCGGCGGGCAGCGCGGCGGCGACGGCGCTCTGCATCTCGCGCGCGGTCTCGACATCGATGCGGGTGACGCCCGGCGGCGTCGGCAGCACGACCGGCCCCGCGATCAGCGTCACGCGCGCGCCCGCACGCGCAGCAGCCCGCGCGATCGCAAAGCCCTGAAGCCCCGAGGAGCGGTTGCCGATGAAGCGGACCGGATCGATCGGCTCATGCGTCGGCCCGGCGGTGACGATGACATGCCGGCCATAGAGATTGGCGCGCGACAGGTCGGGCGCGTTGATCGTGCGCGTCGTGTCGGTCAGCAGCGCCGGGGCGGGCGCGGGGCCGGCGGCGAGGATCTGCTCGATCCTGTCGACGATCTCCGGCGGCTCGGGCAGGCGGCCCTTGCCGAACTCGCCGCACGCCATCGACCCTTCGGCAGGCTCCATGATCTCGATTCCGTCGGCGCGAAGCTGCGCCAGATTGCGCTGCGTGGCGGGATGGTGCCACATCCGAACGTTCATCGCGGGGACCGCCAGCACCGGCTTGTCGGTCGCAAGCAGCACGGTGGTTGCCAGGTCGTCGGCGATGCCGCCCGCCATCTTGGCGAGGATGTTCGCGGTCGCGGGGCAGACGACGATCAGGTCCGCCTCGCGGCTGAGCTGGATATGCCCGATCTCGCGCTCTTCCTTGAGATCGAACATCGCGCCGTAGACATGATCCTCTGTCATCACGCCGAGCGAGAGGGGGGTGATGAACTCCGCCGCGCTCTCCGTCATGACGCCGCGCACCGCAATCCCCTTGCGCTTGAGCAGGCGGACGAGTTCGAGCGCCTTGTAGGCGGCGATCCCGCCGGAGACGATGAGGAGGATTCGGGGCTGGGTCATGTCAGATGCCGGTCAGGAGCATGTCGAGAGCACCGATGATGCGATCGTGGTCCGTTGCCTGATTGGCGATTGGCCGTCCCAGACGATGCGCAGGTATGGCGAAGATTAGCTGCGTCGCCATGACATGGACAGTGCCGTCGACCGTGAGCAGGGGATTGAGTCTGCCAGCCTCGGGCAGTCCGCCCATCGGGAGCAAAGGGACCACGACGCGCGATTCCAGATGCGAAAGGACATCTGCCTGGCAGTCGAGCAAAAAGCCCTTGCCGCGGGCACCTGGATAGACGTCGAAGCGCGCCATCAGGGCTGGCGATACTCGTCATAGGGCATGCCGTTTTCGCGCGTCCAGACGTTCCACGCTTCGAGGGCTTCCCGGTTCTCGGCCAGCCACTGCGCCTCACGTGCCTGCTTCACCTCAGCGGCGAGACCGCGCTCGCAGGCTTCGGAGAGGTTGATCCCATGTTCGCGCGCCGCTTCGATCAGGTCGGCGCTGAGCGACAGGTTCGTGGCGCGCTTGCGCGACGGCTGGTGGCGTCTCGGCTCGTCGTTCATGCGCACAGGTTATGCGCATTCCCTCCGGCCTTCAACCCCACGCCCACATCGCCGCCGCGCCGAGTCCGGCGGAGATCGCGGCCAGCGCCGCATAGCCCAGCGCTTTCAGTTCTCGCCCGCGCCGGTTCCAGATCAGCTCCACCGGGGGCAGCGGCGGCGGTGGTGGGGCGGCACCCTTGGGGGGATAGGTCTGCTCGAGCCGCTCGATCAGGTCTGGCAGCCGCCGCAATATGTCGCCGGTACGGTGGATCGCCGCCGCCGCCTGCGCCTCGGGGCCCAGCTCGTCGCGAAGCCATGCCTTCACATAGGGGCCGGACACGTCCCACATGTTGATCTGCGGGTCGAGCATGGTCGCCACGCCTTCGACCATCACCATCGTCTTTTGGAGCAGGAGGAGGTGCGGCTGCGTCTGCATGTCGAAGTCGCGGGTGATCGCGAACAGCCCGTCGAGCATCTGTCCCACCGACAGCTCGCTGACCGGCTTGCCGCGCATCGGCTCGCCGACCGCTCGAAGCGCCGTCGTGAACTCGTCGATGCTGTGATGCGCGGGCACATATTGCGCCTCGAAATGGATTTCGGCGACTCGCCGGTAGTTGCCGGTGATGAGGCCATAGAGAATCTCGGCAAGCCACAGCCGCGCGCGCCGGTCGATCCGCCCCATGATGCCGAAATCGATCGCGGCGATGTCCCCGGCGGGGGTCACGAACAGATTGCCCTGGTGCATGTCCGCGTGGAAAAAGCCGTCGGCGATCGCCTGGCGAAGGAAGGTGTTGACCACCCGCGCGGCCAGCAGGCTGAGGTCGTGCCCGGCGGCGATCAGCGCGTCGCGATTGCTGATCTTGATGCCGTCGATCCAGTCGAGCGTCATGACCTTGCCGCTAGTGCGGTCCCAGTCGATGCCGGGAATGACATAGCCTTCGACGCTGCGCATCGCGTCGGCCAGTTCGGACGCCGACGCGGCCTCCCGGCGCAGGTCGAGCTCGCGCGCGGTCCAGCGCTTGAAATTGGCGATGACGAGCCGGGGACGCAGCCGCGCTGCCTCGCCGCCCAGCGCCTCCAGATGCGCCGCCGCCCATTCATAGGTCGCGATATCGCGGGCGAGCCGCTCGCTCACCCCGGGCCGCAGCACCTTGACCGCGACGTCACGCCCTTCGATGGTGACGGCGCGATGCACCTGCGCGATCGAGGCGGCACCCACCGGCACTTCGTCGAAACGGCTGTAGAGCGCCGATATCGGACGGCCAAGATGCGTCTCGACCTGCGCGCGGATCGCCTCAAAGGGCACGGGCGGCAGCGAATCCTGCAACGAGAGGAGATCGCGCGCGGCTTCCTCGCCCACCAGATCGGGCCGGGTCGCGAGCGATTGGCCCAGCTTGATCGCTGCCGGGCCGAGCGTCTGGAATGCCTCGGCATAGCGTGGCTTGGCCGGGACATGGGCCCCGAGCCGCGCGAGCCGGACAATGCGCCGGACGGGGCGCGGGGTGAAGATGTCCTGCTCGATGCCGCGCAGCGCGCCATGACGGGCAAGGGTGCGGCCCCATCGGAGGAGGCGCCAGAGATGCATGAAATGAGCGGTCATTGGATATTCCCCCCCTCCTCTTCAGAAGAGGGGCCGGGGGTGGTGGTGATGCGGCGCACCGCTGGCGCAGCGATCAACCGGCGTGTAGTCGCACCACCCCAACCCTTCGGCAGAGGCCCGCGTCTCTGCCGAATCTTAAGAGGAGGGGCTATTGTCGGGCGCGCGCTCACGCCTTCCAGCCGCTGTGGATTGCCACCAGCCCGCCGAGAATGGGTTCGGCCTTGACCTGCACGAAGCCCACGTCGCGGATCATGTCGGCATAGCTGGGCATGTCGGGAAAGCGGCGAATCGATTCGATCAGATAGCGATAGCTCTCGGCGTCGCCCGCAAGCGCCTTGCCGATGCGCGGCACGACATGATGCGAATAGGCGTCGTAAATTTCCGAGAAGCCCGGCCAGACGGTTGTGGAGAATTCGAGGCAGAAGAAGCGGCCGCCGAACTTCAGCACGCGATGCGCTTCGGTGAGCGCGGCCTTGAGGTCGGTGACGTTCCGAATCCCGAAGGCGATGGTGTAGCCGTCGAAGCTGCGGTCGGCGAAGCTCAGCGCCTCGGCATTTTCCTCGGCCCAGATCAGGCCGTCGATGCGGCGCTTGGCCGCGCGCTCCATGCCGACGGCGAGCATGTCGGGGTTGATGTCGGCGACGGTGATCGCCGCGCCCGACGGCGCCATGCGGAATGCGATGTCGCCGGTGCCGCCCGCCATGTCGAGGATCGCCTCGCCCGAACGAGGCTTGACCCGCCGCACGAAGCGATCCTTCCACAGCCGGTGCGCGCCCGCCGACATGGCGTCGTTCATCAGGTCATAGCGGCGCGCCACATTGGAGAAGACGGCGCCGACCATGCCGGCCTTTTCGGATGCGGGTACGTCGCGATAGCCGAAGGATGCGGTGGTGGAGGCGGATGAGGAAGCGCTGCTGTCGGTCATGATCAGGGCCTTATCGTCTGCCGCGCCACTCGACCAGTGGCACAGGCACGATTGCGCCGCGCTGGAGCCATGCTATCGCCCGATGGCAATGCCCGAACTTCCCGAAGTCGAAACCACCGTCGCCGGCCTGCGATCCGTTCTTGAGGACGAGCGGCTGGCGCATGTGGTCACCCGGCGTCCCGACATGCGGTTCCCGTTCCCGGCCGACCTGGCGCAGCGGCTGGTCGGCGCGCGAGTCACCGGGCTTGGTCGACGTGCGAAATATGGGCTGGTCCATACCGACCGCGGCGACAGCATGATCTTCCATCTGGGCATGTCCGGCCGCTGGCGAATCGCGCCCGACGCCATCGGGGCCCACGACCATCTGCTTCTCACCACCGCAACGGGGCGCGAGCTGGCGCTCAACGACCCGCGACGCTTCGGTTTCGTTCATCTGATTGAGACGTCGGCACTCGCCGCCTATCCGGCTTTCGCCGCCATGGGGCCGGAACCGCTCGGTCCGGATTTCACCGCCGCCTGTCTGCAAGGCGCGATCGCCGGGCGGAGCGCGCCGATCAAGGCGCTGCTGCTCGACCAGCGCATCGTCGCGGGCCTCGGCAATATCTATGTCTGCGAAGCGCTCAATATGGCCGGAATCGCGCCGACCCGCGCCGGCGGCCGAATCGGGGCGCGGCGGATCGCGGCGCTGGTCGATGCCGTGCGCGAGGTGCTGACGGCGGCGATCGCGGCGGGCGGATCGACCCTGCGCGACTTTGCCCGGCCCGACGGCCAGCTCGGCTATTTCGCGAAGGACTGGCGAGTCTATGGCCGCGAGGGAGAGGCGTGCCCCGCCTGCGGCGGCACCGTTGCGCGGCGCATCGACAGCGGGCGGTCGACCTTTTTCTGCCCCGGCTGCCAGCGCTGAGCGCAGGTTCAAGATCGAAAGCGGTTGACGATTCGCAGGGGGGGCGCTAAGCGCGCCAGCTTCGTGGACAGGTCCGGGTCATGGCTCGAGGCCGCTGCTCCGCCGCCTTATACAGCTTGATCGAGGGAACGCATGGCCAATACGCCGCAGGCAAAGAAGCGCATCCGCCGCAATGCGCGCAGGGCAGACATCAACGGCGCGCGCGTCAGCCGCATCCGCACGCTCGTCAAGAAGGTCGAGTCGGCGCTCGCGGAAGGCAAGAAGGACGAAGCGCAGGCTGCGCTGGCCATCGTTCAGCCGGAGCTTGCTCGCGGGGTCGCGCGCGGTGTCCTCCACCGCAATACTGCCGCCCGCAAGTTCGGCCGGCTGACCAAGCGAGTCCAGGCGCTCGCCTGACAGAGTATCCCGCGCCGGTCCCGCCGGCGCAGTTTGCGATCAACCCGTCCGGTTTCCGGGCGGGTTTTTTGTTGCCTGAACGCGGAACCAGATGGTCGTTCCGCGAGCGCCGGCGGACTCCCCAGGTCGCCCTGTGCGTCCAGTTACGCCAAGCCCAAGAAACTCCACGATTCGCATTGAGCGACTCGGAGTCGAAACGTTTTAAATCCTTATTAAACAACGGCTTACTGCGTTTTCGCCGGATTCCGGTGTCAACTTGTTTATTTCATTTTTTTGACGGTCGGCGACCTTGATCAACCCCCGAGCGGGTGCAAGAACGTCGCTCCCGGCACGACGTCGAGTCAGGCGGCGGGTCGCAGCAAGAAGCATCGTCATATGGGTCCGGAAACGAAGCGTCGTTCCCGGAGGGAGGATGGTTTTGTCTCGGTTCGGCCAAGAGGCGCGGCCTGCGGCACCGATAGATGCGGGGGAAGGAAATTGATGGCATATATGCAGGACCTGGATATGCGTGGCGAAGGCGTCGAACTCATCGAAGCGCCGGGGGATAGCGGGCTGATTGCAGCGTGGGAGTCGGTGCGGCTCGACATGCGCAAGGACGTCGGGGTCCGACTGTTCGATCAATGGCTGCGCCCGCTCCAGCTCGGGCCCGTCTGCGATACCACCGGGACCCTGCAGCTCATCGCCGCCAGCGACTTTGCGGCGGACTTTGTCGCCAATAATTTCGGCGCGCGTCTCGCCATGGCGTGGCGGCAGCGCAATGTCGGCGTGACCGAGGTGCAGGTGACTCGGGGCACTCCGGGCCGTTTTGCACCGGCGGGGCAGGAACCGGTGCGCACCCCCGCGCCGTCCGCCGAGTCGCCGCGTGCCGCGCCCGCCGCCGGTCCGTCCTACTATGGCGCTGGCATCGAGCCCTTCAAGCCGCGCCACGGCTTCGACAGCTTCGTCGTCGATGACAGCAATCGTCTTGCGCATTCGGCCGCGCTGCGCCTCGCCGCGCCCGAACAGCCGATGTTCAATCCGCTGTTCATCCACGGCACGACCGGTCTCGGCAAGACGCACCTGCTTCATGCGATCGCCGGAGCGTTCGCGCAGCACAGCCCCGACGCGACCGTGCTCTATATGTCTGCCGAGCGCTTCATGCTCGAGTTCGTCAACGCGATCCGCGCCAAGGACACGCTGGCGTTCAAGACACGGCTTCGCGCCGCGCGGCTGCTGCTGATCGACGATATCCAGTTCATCGCGGGCAAGGGTCCGACTCAGGAGGAATTTCTCCACACGCTCAACGAGCTGATCAATTCGGGCGCGCGGATCGCCATCGTCGCCGACCGCCCGCCGCAGGATATCGAGGGCATGGACAAGCGCGTGCTGTCACGGCTGGCCGGGGGGCTCGTCGCGGACATCCAGCCGGCGAGCATGGAACTGAGGCTCGACATCCTGCGTGCCCGCCGCGAGTCGAGTGGCGCGGTGACGGTGGGGGACGATGTGCTGGCGCTGCTCGCGCGGTCGATCTGCACCAACATCCGTGAGCTGGAAGGCGCGTTCAACAAGCTGATCGCCTATTCGCAGCTCATCGGCCGCGCAGTGTCGATCGAGATGGCGCAGAATGTGCTGGCCGATTCGATGCGCGCCAATGCCCGGCGGATCACGATCGACGAGATCCAGCGCGCCTGCGCCGCGCATTTCCGGATCGACCTGTCGGAAATGCGCTCGGCGCGGCGTGCCCGCGCCGTCGCCCGGCCGCGCCAGGTGGCGATGTATCTCGCCAAGAAGCTGACGCCGCGTTCGCTGCCCGAAATCGGCCGTATCTTCGGCGGGCGCGACCACAGCACGGTGATCCACGCCGTCCGCAAGATCGAGTCGCTCCGCAAGGAAAATGCCGATCTCGATTCGGATATCCGCACGCTTCAGCGGCAGCTCGCGGGCTGATCAACCCGCCCGCGCTCAGCCGGAGCCGGGCGCGATGTCGAAGTGGAGGACGTCCTCCCGCTCGCCCAGCCCGCTATAGAGCGCGATGGCGGGATCGTCGCCAATATCGGCCTGCACATAGAGCACCCATGCGCTCCGTCGTCTTGCCATGATGCGGAGCCGCGCGATCAAGGCCGTCGCGACGCCCTTTCGTCGGTGCGCGGCTGCAACCGCAAGATCGTAGATGTAGATTTCGCGCCGTCGCTGTTCGAGCTTGTCCAGCTCATAGGCGACTAGGCCGCCGACCACATCATCGCCGCGAAGCGCCGCCAGGACGATGATGTGGCGTCGTGCCAGTTGCCGCCGCAGCCAGGCGTCGTCGGGTTGGGCGGACGCATAGCTGTCCATGTCCTCGAACGCTTCGGCAAACAGCGCATTGAGCGCCCGCATGGGCACCAGATCGGCTCGCCTTAGCCGCCGCACGGTATAGGAATGTGCACGACGAGGGCCTTCCGATGCCACCATGTCAGCCCTTCGGCAGGCTGAGGCGGACGAGCAGGCCGCCGAGATCCTCGCTTTCGGACAGCGAGACGCGGCCGCCGTAGATCTCCGCCACGTCGCGGACGATGGCCAGGCCGAGGCCGGTGCCCGGCTTGCCGGTGTCGAGCCGCGCGCCGCGGTCGAAGATACGCGTGCGCTCCGCCTCGGGGATGCCGGTGCCGTCATCCTCGACCAATATATCGACGAAGCCGCGCTCGGCGGCGTCCGCGACGCTCACGAAGACGCTGCCTCCGCCATATTTGGCGGCATTCTCGACCAGATTGCCGAGCATCTCCTCAAGGTCCTGCTTCTCGACTCGCGCCACGGCGTCGCGGTCGCCGTCACGGTCGATCCGCACGTCGGGGTAGAGGCGGCGCGCGGCCCGTTCTACCGCCTCGATCGTGGGCCAGATCGGCGCGCGGCTCTGCGTCGCCGCGCGCCGGCCGAGGGCGCGGGCGCGGGCCAGATGATGGTCGATCTGCCGCCGCATCGTGCCCGTTTCGCGGATCACCGTCGGGGCGAGGTCGGGCGCGCCCGCCGTCGCCGCGTTCATCACCACAGTCAGCGGGGTCTTCAGCGCATGCGCAAGGTTGCCGGCATGGCGGCGCGCCTCGTCCGCCTGCTGCTCGGTATGGGCGATGAGGCCGTTCAGCTCCTCCACCAGCGGGCGCACCTCGCTCGGCAGCGGCACCGTCACGCGCGATTTGACGCCGTCGCGCATCAGCGCGATTTCCTGCGCCACGCGGCGGAGCGGGCGGAGGCCGTAGACCGTCTGGAGCGCGGCGAGGATGATGAGCCCCAGGCCAAGCAGCGCGAAGCTTTTGACCAGGGTCGACCGAAGCGCGCCGATCTGCTCGTCGAGGCCGCTGCGCGCCTGCGCCGCGATGAAGGTCCAGCGCGTGTCGCTGCCCGGCAGGATCACCTCGCGCTGCATGACGCGGAGCGGCTCGTTGGGGAACTCCGCGCTATCATAGACATGGAAGCCCGGCTGGCCGTTGCCCGGCCTGACCTTGAGCGCGCGGTCCCACAGCGAGCGCGAGCGCCAGTCGTCCTGCCCGGTGCCGCTGATCTGGTAATAGAGGCCGCTCGCGGGTTCGAGGAAGCGCTGGTCGGCGAGCGGGCGGTTGAACAGCACCTCGCCGTCGGGACCCAGTTCGGCGGAACTGATCATCGCGGTGATGACATAGCGCAGCCCCTCGTCGAAGCTGCGCGTGATCGCTGCGGTCAACACGCGGTCGAGCGCGATGCCGCCGCCGATGAGCAGGATCGCGATCCAGATGGCGGCGATGCCGATCATGCGCCGGCTCAGCGAACCGGTCGATCGCACCGCCGGCTGGGCGGTCGGCTCTGAGGCGGAATCGGCCACCCGGCGCCGGGATCAGGCGACGGTCGCCGGATCGTCCAGACTGTAGCCGAGGCCGCGGATGGTGGTGATGACGTCGGCACCCAGCTTCTTGCGGATACGGGTCACGAACACTTCGATGGTGTTCGAGTCGCGGTCGAAATCCTGATCGTAGATATGCTCGATCAGCTCGCTGCGGCTCACCACCTTGCCCTTGTGGTGGAGGAGATAGGACAGCAGCTTGTATTCCTGCGCGGTCAGCTTGACCGGCTCGCCGTTGAGCGTCACGCGGCCCGAGCGAGTGTCGAGGCGGACGTCGCCGGCGATCAGTTCGCTCGACGCATTGCCCGATGCGCGGCGGATCAGCGCGCGAAGGCGGGCGATCAGCTCCTCCGACTGGAACGGCTTGGCGAGATAGTCGTCGGCGCCCGCGTCGAGCCCGGTGACCTTGTCCGACCAGCTATCGCGGGCGGTCAGCACCAGCACGGGAAAGGTCTTGCCCTCCTTGCGCCAGCGGTCGAGCACGGTCAGTCCGTCGATCTCGGGCAGGCCGAGGTCGAGGATCACCGCATCATAGCTTTCGGTGCTGCCGAGGAAATGGCCGTCCTCGCCATCGGTGGCGAGGTCGACGGCATAGCCCGCCCCTTCCAGCGTCGCCTTGAGCTGCGGTCCAAGCGTGGGTTCGTCCTCAACGATCAACAGGCGCATGCCGCCTCCCTTTCCTGTTCAACGGGCTTCGGTCAGCGTGCCCAGCCGGTGATGGCGCCTGTCCGCCCGTCGACATCTACCCACATCACGTTGCGGTCGCGCATATATTTCAGCCGATAGCGGTTGCGGTCGGGCAGGAATTCGGAGCCGAGATATTGCGCATCGTCGCCGATCTGCTCCTCAACGCGGCGCTTGAGCACCGAAAAGGGCATGACGCTGCCGTCGAGAAGCGCACGGCGCGCGGCATCCTGGTCGCTCCTGTGGCGCTGATCGTCACGGCGGTCGGGATCGGCCGCCGCCGGGGCGGCAAGGCCGAGGCCGCCGCACAGGAGCAGCGCGGGAGCGAAGCGCCGGAGAGAACTCATCTTCATGGTCATGGCATAGCCGGCGCGCATTGAACAGGTGGTGAATGCGGCAGAAGTGTGGCGTTCAGTGTTGGTGCCCGCCATGGTGGAGCGCCTCGAGCACATCGTCGAGCCGCGCGGGGTCGCCGAGCGCAATGACGCGGCCGTCGCTGGCGTCGCTGATCGGATCGCCGTTCCAGTCGCACATGGTCCCGCCCGCGCCCTCGATCACCGGTACCAGAGCGGCGATGTCGTGAAGCTTGAGGCCAGATTCGACCACGATGTCCATGTGGCCCGACGCCAGCAGCGCATAATTATAGCAGTCGCCGCCCCACACGGTGTCGCGGCACTGGCCCGCCAGGATTGCGAATTGCTCGCCCGTATGCCCCTCGAAATATTGCGGTCCGGTCGATCCCAGTACCGCCTGATCCAGATCGGTGCAGCGCCGGGTGCGGGCAGGCGCGCCGTTGAACAGCGTGGGATGGCCCGTGGCCCCGACCCAGCGTTCGCCGCTGATCGGCTGGTCTATGAGCCCCAGGATCGGCCAGCCGTCCTGCATCAGCGCGATCAGCGTGCCGAAAATCGGCCGCCCGGCGATGAAGCTGCGCGTGCCGTCGATGGGGTCGAGCACCCACTGGCGCGCGGCACCTTCGCGCGTGACGCCATATTCCTCGCCGATGATGCCGTCCGCGGGCCGCTCCTTGTCCAGGATCGACCGGATCGCCAGTTCGGCGGCACGGTCCGCCTCGGTCACGGGCGAGGCGTCGGCCTTCGATTCCATGGCGAACGGCGCGCGGAAAAAGGGGCGGATCGCCGCGCCCGCCGCATCGGCAAGGGCATGGGCGAGGGCGATGTCGTCGGAAAGGGCCATGGCGCGCGGATAGGCTACGGACATGTGGCGAGGCAAGCAAATGAGGCGTGTCGAAATCGCAACCGATTCGGTGGTGTATTTATCCAGCTGGAAAGCTTTCCTGGACATAGGCTTCGGTCGTGACGGATCGCTCGGCGTACCCGAGCACGAAGACTTCAAATGGATCAGCGATGAGCGACGATCTTTTACCGAGCGGGATACCCATAACAGGAACTCGGGCGCTTCCCCCTCCTCCTATTCCCGCTCGTCCCGGCTTGGCCGTACTACTGTGGGTGGTTTCGGTTGCGCTTTGCATTCTCGAATATGTTCTCTTCCCGACGGAAGGCCTCTACTCGGCAAGCGCCACTCTGCACATCCCAGGGACAAGCGTTCTAGCTGCACTCTTGGCTGTCTGGATTCTCCGGATGCCAAAGCGTTTTGTCGAGATTACCGTCGTCTATCTGTCCATCTCGATTGTCTGTCAGCTTGTCGCGCTGTGGGTCGGTTGGCAAACGCGCGCCGATGATCCATGGTATTGGGGAATCGCTTTGCTGATGCTGGTTTCGAGCAATGCTTTTGCCGCGAGCTATGTTTGGAGACGCTTTCAGTTGTGCGTCACCAGCAGGCGATTGACGATGATCCTCGCGACAGGACTGGTCGCCGGGACGATACCAGCCGCTTTCCAAATGCTGGATAACAGCTTCGACCGTCTGAGTGCCAAGGTTCACCAGTCAGGCGACGCCGGACCGTCTACCGCTGACGATGATGTCGAACCTCCCCCCACTATTCCTCCAGATGTCATGTGGGCCGCACAGCGGGGGCTGATCGAGGCCAGTGCCGCGACCCTGCGTAAACCGGACTCTGGCGAAACCAATGTCTACGCGCTTGCGGTGGCAGGTCAGGGCTATCAAAAGCTGTTTTCGCGCGAGGCGCATTTTGCGCTCGCAACATTTTCTCGCGGCTTCGCTACCAGCCTGCGCGGTCAGATGCTGGCATCGAACGGCTCTGCCGATTTAATGCGAGCTCCGCTGGCGACGCAAGGGAATATCGCACAGTTGGCTTTTGCCATTGGCGAAACCATGGATGTTTCCCGCGACGTGCTGCTCATCTATCTGACCTCCCACGGGAGCCCCGACGCCGCCTTGGAGACGGCCATTCATGGCTACTATCCCCAGCCGCGCCCCGTTTCCGCCGAGTCCATCGCATCGGCTCTCCATGCCGCACGCATAAAGCGAAGAATCATCATCATTTCGGCTTGTTATTCGGGCACCTGGATCAAGCCATTGGCGACCGACGACAGCATTGTCATCACCGCCGCGTCGGCCGACCGCACATCGTTCGGATGTTCGGATGACCGGGAGCTGACCTATTTCGGAGAAGCCTTTCTTAAAGGTCCCGTTTCGAAAGGGGCATCGCTCGAGGCCTCGTTTAACGCAGCTCGAGAAACAGTTTCGCGCTTGGAGAGTGCGGATGGCGTGACGCCCTCCGACCCGCAGGCCGTTGTAGGGAGAAACATGCAGGGGTTTTGGACAACGCCCCTACGTGAACTCAGGACGCGGGCCAGCACTTCACGATCCAATTGAGGTATCTGTTAAGCGCCGCCGTATTCGGTCGTCCTTAGCCCCATGAACGGGGAGCCTCTCCCATGCGCATGATCGTCTGGCTGCTGACGATCGCCTTCGCCCTCGCGGGGATTGCCTTTCGCGAACAGGGCGGGATTCCACATGCCTATGAGGCGGGCGTCGCGCTGCTGATCCTCGCCGGGCTCGCCTGTCCGTTCTTCTGGGCGAAGGGGGCGGGGTTGTTCGCCTGGACGGGGGTGACGGGCAAGGACCGGCTGATGGTCAGCCTCGCCATGCTGCTGTCGGTGCCGCTCTGGCTGCCCTGGCCGTTCTGGCTGTAGGCGCCCCGAGCGGCGTGCTTGACCACGAACATCCACCCCGCTAAGGGGCGCGTCTGCCTCGCGGCCGGGTTCCGACTCGCGCCTGCGGGACGAAGCAGAGCACGAACATTGCCTATGCGTCTATGGGCTGGGGGC
>CAZHGR010000054.1:0-19266 GCA_964532255.1 uncultured Sphingobium sp. | reverse complement strand
CTTCCTCGCGATAAGGCATCTTATGGCGAGCTGCGCATAAGATGCCCCAGGCCTCAGCATAGGAATCGTATACCGCGATCTGATCCTCGGTCAGGCAATGCTCGAGGATCTCATATTCGACACCGGCGAATGAAAGGGCCCGGGCCGTGTAGAGGCCGAGTGATTTAAGATCCCGCGCGACCAGTTCCATCGCTGCAATTCCGCCATCGCGAATGTCGGCAACGAACGCCTCGCGATTGGCAAACGCGGTCTCCGGACCCCAGAGACCGAGGCGCGTCGCATAGGCGAGGTTGTTGACGTCGGATGCTCCGGTGGCCGAGGCGTAGAGCACCCTTGCTCGGGGCAAGAGGTTCTGCAGGCGCACCCCGGCAATGCCTTGCTCCGATCCTTTGACCTTGCCCCGCGATCCTTCCCCGCCGGCAGCATTGGCCATGGCGTGCGCTTCGTCGAACACGATCACGCCGTCGAAATCTTCACCGGCCCAGGCGAGGATCTGATCGAGGCGGGTCGCGTCGCTTCGGGCCGAACGCAGGGTCGGATAGGTCACAAAGAGAATCCCGTCGCGCATGGCGATGGGGGTGCCGAGTTTCCAGGACGACAGCGGCTGGATGTCGATCGGGAGACCGCCAAGGGCGGCCCAGTCGCGGCGCGCGTCTTCGAGCAGCGCCTCGTTCTTCGAAATCCAGATATGGCGGCGTTCGCCGCGCACCCAGCGATCTAGAATGACGCTCGCGACCTGGCGGCCCTTACCAGCGCCGGTGCCATCCCCGAGGAAATAGCCTTGCCGGTAGACGTGACCTTCCGCCGATGCCTTGAGCGAACAGCCCTTGTCCTCCGGTTCGAATCGGCCGGGTAGGTCGCGCGCATGAGCACTCGCGGCATAGATCAGGGTCTCCGCCTGGGCAGCAGACAGAAGCCCCTTGGAAACTAGTCCATCCGGAAGCTGCGGCACCGCCTCTGGCTCGGGTGCCGAGATCGAACCCATGGCAACGGACTCAACCAGCGCCGTCGGATGCTCGGCCGCGCCATGGATCACGATCCTGCTCGGGCGATAGGGCAGATAGTGGCCGACTTGGATCCCAAGCGGCGCAGGGATTTCAAGCGCCTCGTAGGTCAGCGCGCCGATGGCCATCGACGCCGCAGGCGTGATCCTCGCCGGGGCCGGAAGCAGTCTGCGCGGGCCGGCTACCAAACGGAACGGCGCACGAGCCGGGAGGATTGATTGTTCAGGAGCTACCGATCTGCTGTCGCGAGCAGGCAAGGCATTGATTAGATCGACCAGCTGAGGGAAGTCGTTCTTACGGATCGCAACAGGCTCATTAGCGCCATCCACCTTATCGATCACCAGCAGCCGCGTGGCGATCCCGGTGCCGCTCTTGATGAAAGCGCGTTCGACCGCGGCATTGAGCCGCAGAGCCACTGGCCCCTTCAGCCCCACCAGAAACCTGGTGCAATCGAACCATTCAGGCATGATCGCAACCAGCCGCCCGCCCGGGGCAAGCCTGTTCCAGGCAGACCGCAGGTGGCGCGAGCCGGTGCGACTATCGTGCCCTCGCTCGATGCCTTGGGAATAGGGCGGGTTCATCAGCACGACGCTTGGGCTGATGACTGGATCGAGCAGCTCGTCGATCAGTTCAGCGTCATAGCCAGTCGTTCGGGCAGCCGGATACAGAGCGCTCAGGCAGTCGCGTCGCAGCGGCGAAATCTCGTTCAAGGCAAGGCGTGTGCCGGCCTTGTATGCCCAGACCGCGAGCATCCCTGTTCCGGCCGACGGTTCTAGCACGAGCTCGTCTGCGACGAGCGCGCAAGCCTTGGCAGCAAGCCAGGCAAGGCGGGGCGGCGTTGCAAACTGCTGCCATTCGATCTGCTCTTCACTGCGATTGGTCTGGGTCGGAATTCGGTCCTCGAGGGAACAGAAGAACCGGTCTACTTCCTCGATCCGGGCCGAGAGTCGGATCTGATCCGATGCTTGCAGGTATTGAACTTGCGCAAGTTCGATCGCGGCGTGAGCATCGCGAACTGACCATCGCCCGAGAGCATCGCTCCCTCCAAAGTGCGCAGTCATGATACGGCTGATGTCGCTGCGTGAGAGCGTGCGGCCTGCCGCCAACTCCGAAGCCATGATCTGGGCTGCAATCGCAACAACGGGCGGTGATGGTTCATCGAAGGCAAAGGCAAGAGACGAATTGGACATGGGAACCTCCTGACGAGGTCCTGCGGCTGGCAGGCCTCAATCAGCCAAAGGCCCCCTCCCCTCTGCCAACGGATCAGATTTACGGGCAAGCCGGGACTTCAACTCATCGTTCCAGTCAAAACCGGGCGAGGCTGGTGCTCGTGAGTGGATGACACGATTAGGCGCAGCATATGCCCTCAGCGCTCGCTCATCTGCGAGAGCGCCCCCGGCGTCATTGTCGATGAACAGATAGAGCTCACGCACGCTTTCCGGGATCGCAACAAGGCCAAAGCGCTCGTTCCCGAGTGTTGCCCAGCATGGGACCCCGAAGAGCCGCATTGCTGACAGGGCGCTCTCGATACCTTCGGCAAGGCCCAGGCGCCCCTGCTTTGCAGGCGCAAGCCTGACGGCACCGCAGCCGAGGCTGCCTAGTGCACGCTTGGGCCGCTCAAAGCCTGCCAACTTGCTGCTTCCGATGTCGAGAAAAGTCCTGTGTACTGCGATGATGCCAATGTCGGTTGTGACTGCGGCCAGCATCGCGGGGAGAAATTGGGCGGCGCCGCGCGGCCCGAGCGGCGTGCGCGCCAGGTAACGGAGTTGATCGGCTGCGGGCAGAAGACCGCGCTGCGCAAGGTATCGTGCGACAGGGCTGTCGGAGATCGCCGTAGCCGATTGCCACAAGCGCCGTGCATTGGGGCTGAAATCGCCATGACTTTGCCGCTCGATGCTCCTGGCGTCTGCGCCGTTGAAAAGGTCGCGGCTGCGAACGCCCTGGCGATCCAGTGCCGCAATGACATCCTCATTCGGACATCCCGCGAAGCAATGAAACAGGATGGCTTTGCGCCCCAGGGTTACACTCAACGATGGAGTACGATCGTCGTGAGCGGGGCAGCAGCACATGCCTTTGCCCCTACGCCATGTACCCTGAAGGCTTTCGACGATGGTGCGGGCGCGGCGTTCGAGTTGATGAGCATTGTTTAACGGGGGCATCGTCCTACTCCGGTTGCGGTGCCCGCCCCGTGCAGCCTCCGCTCTGCACCAGCGCCAAACCATTTTCCTACGTCATATGTTCTTTATATGTTCTCACTCGATTCGGCTATACAAGGATCGAGAAATGACAATGAAAGCTATCTTGATCGCAGGCATCGCGATCACCTCTGCAATCCCCGCCAGAGCCCAGGATTTGCCTGCGCCAGCCACAATCGAAGTGCCCGCCAGCCACACCGAAGGGTTTCGGATCGCTGAAACATCGAACGGCTTCCAGCTGGTCGAACATGGGCTCTGGCGATCTGCCCAAGACGACCCGGCACCTGTTATGACTGTGCCGCAAAATGGTCGGGTCAACCTGCCCTACAGATACGAGCCAAAGGCCCAACCTGGCCCATCCGGCTTCAGGCGAGCAAGCTACCTGCCCCACATCTATGCGGCGGAAGCGAAATATTCACTGCCCGCAGGCCTGCTCGATGCACTCGTTTGGACGGAATCTCGCTACAACCCTTTGGCCGTCAGTCCGGCAGGCGCCGCGGGGCTTGGGCAGCTGATGCCCGCAACGGCAAAGGACCTCGGGGTCTTCAATCGCTTCGATCCAATGGCTAACATTTTCGGCGCTGCGCGGTATCTGCGGCAGATGCTCGACAAGTTCGGCGTGGTTCACCTCGCGGTGGCTGCCTACAATGCTGGTCCAGGGGCGGTCGAACGCGCAGGCGGCATTCCCCGCAATGGCGAGACGCCTGGATATGTCCGCGAAGTCCTTCGCCATTGGCGCTTCTAGAGATCGGCTCGAAATGGCTGGAGCAGGGTCCATAGTCCTGCGTTTTCTGGCTGGGTGTTTTTTTAGCGGATCCAATCCCCTCTGAGATTAGCCGTCTTTGGCCTCGGCTGGGTACTTGGCTGCGATCTGCATTACCTCCTTACCCCACAACGCCAGCGCCTCGCGTTTCTCGTTGGTATACTGGTGACGGTGATAGACCCCAGCGACGCCAGCCATAGCTGATCCTGACTGGTGATTGAGGACCGCCTCAGAAACCACCAAGGGTATGCCAAGACGCTGGAGACCGGTCGCCACCGTCCGTCGAATATCATGCATTGTGAAGTGACCGGCCTCATAACCGAGCTTCTCGTCCACGCTTGCCCTGATCCGCTTCCACGCCTTCGATAGTCCGCTGACGCTGTTCGTATTGGTGACCTTCGATGCTAACAGGATCTGGGATTGCTGGTGGGCCTCGTCGGGGTCGATGCCAGCCGCCATGAATATCTCGGTGATGACTGCCAGGGCCTGCGCGGATAGCGGCACCACATTCGCCTTGCCGTTTTTCGCTCGGTCGCCCGGAACTGTCCAGACTTTCGCCTTGAAATCGAACTCGTCGCACGCTGCATCGAGCACCTCGCCCCGGCGCTGAGCCGTAAGGACAAGCATCTGCACAAGATGACCGAATGGATAGCCATCCTCGACGGCAGACTGCCATAGTGCCGCTAGCTCGCGGTCGCTCAGTACACGATCTCGAGGTTCATTCCGCTTCGGGCGCCACGCATCCCGGCAGGGGTTGGCTGGCATATGCTCGAGTCTGGTGAGCGCCCACGTGTAGAAGGTCGAAAGATGGCGATACACGATGCGCGCCATCGTCAGGGTTTCCTTGCCCCGCTCGAACGCAATCTTCTCAACGAAGCGGCTCACGTCACTTCGGGTAATGGAGTCCGCGAGCCGGTCTCCAATCTCCGGCTCAATGTACTTTCGGAAGACCCGATCGAACTCCCTCGCGCTCCGCTTTTTGCCCTCGATCTGCTGAGCAAGGTACGTCTCGTAGAGCTCCGCGACTGTCCCGACGCCTTTTGATCCCTTCCTTTTTGCGCCCGCTTTTCTGGCGATGCTCTTGCCCTGCTCGACATCGACAAGCAGATCGCGCGCCTTCTTGCGGGCGTGCGCCAGGGTGAAACTCGGACCATGGCGTCCGATCGTCACATTCAACCACTTGCCCTGAACCCGCTTGCGCAGAATGTACGTCTTGATACCACTGGCACCCATGCGGAGCCTAAGGCCGGGGACGATACCATCGGCGAGCTCAATCTGACCCGCAGCCGGCGCCTTCAGTCCTGCGATCTTAGCGTCCGTCAAACCTACTTTGTTCGCCATATGTACCTGCTACCTTAGGTAGCTTTTTGTAGTGGATACTGGCGAACATTTCAAGAACAATGCGGACTCTGAATCGCAGAATTCCGCCATTTTCGGACACATGCGAACATGCTAGGACCCTCTGATCATGGCTCTTAATCAGCGGGTCCTTGGTTCGAGCCCAAGTGCGTCCACCATTTTCTTATTTAAAAACCCGGAAGACCATTGCACCCGCGGACAAGCTGGGGGCTCGGACCAGGATGTCGGCATCACCCTTTCGATTGTGACGGGCGATGCGCTCGCGGAACGCAGTTCCGCCAGCGTGACAGAATTCAGATAATCACCAAGATTTGCTGGCCGTGATCGCAGAGGAAGCAGGCTCAGGTACGCCGTTCACTCTCTGACCGCTTCTTCCGGCGCCAATAGTTGACCTGCGACCGGCTCATTCCGATTGCCCGCGCCGCCTCGCTGACATTGCCGCCGCTCTTTTTCAGCGCCGCCGAAACCAAGCTGTCTGTCAAATCCTCATGCGTGAGCCCGCTGTCCAGCATCTGTGCGCCGACATCGTCCTGGGATCCCTGCCTTACTTGCGTCATGATGAAGGCCCAGAAGGGATCCTTTGCGTCCTTTGCTCCACTGGCGCCTCGCATGCGGGAATCTACACTCATTGTGAGATGATGAATACCGATCAACTCCTCATCATCGGCAAGGATGATGCCGCGCTCGATAAGGTTTTCCATTTCGCGGATGTTGCCGGGCCAATGGTAGTCGTGAAGATAACGGATCACGCTCTCATCGAAGCCGAGTCCCGACTTGCGGTGACGGCCGGAAAGTTTCTGAAGGAAATGATTTGCCAGAAGCGGGATATCTGCCCGACGATCTCGTAATGGCGGGATATGGATGGGAAAAGTATTAAGCCGATGAAAAAGGTCGGCCCGGAAATTTCCCTTTTCCACTTCTTCGGCAAGGTCGGCGTTTGTTGCTGCAATAAGCCGGACGTCCGCCTTCAAAGAGCGAACCCCACCCACCCGCTCGAACTCGGCCTCCTGCAGTACGCGCAAGAGCTTTCCCTGAGCTGCAAGCGAGAGCGTGCCGATCTCGTCCAGGAAAAGCGTCCCGCCTTCCGCGCGCTCGAACCGTCCCGGACGGGACGTGTGCGCACCAGTGAACGCGCCCTTTTCAACGCCGAACAGTTCGGATTCGACAAGCGTTTCGGGTATGGCGGCGCAATTCACCGCAACCAGCGGCTTTACGGCCCGGCAGCTGCGCTTGTGCAGTTCCCGTGCAAATACCTCCTTGCCAACGCCGCTTTCGCCGAGAAACAACACCGGCGCGTCGGTCTGAGCGACCTTGTCGACCAGATGCAGCACTATGTTAAAGCCAGAGGACGCGCCGACGATGCTGCGGCTTCCTATCAGCAGGTCACGGTCGGCCGGCTGCTGTTCCGTCGTCGCGTTGACGGGGCGGCGACTGTAGCTCTCTGCCCGAAACCATTTGAGTTCGGATTGGGCATCGTCCCATTCCTCCGCCGGCTTGCCAACGAGGAAGCAGCGGTCATGCCCCATGGCCACGCATTCCATTTCGCGGAAGATCATTGGTCTGCCGAAGAAGGCCGACGTGTATCCGGACGCATAGCCAACCTGCTGCCATCCGCCGGGATAGGGGCCGATCCCCATTTCGTGAACATGCGCATGGCATTCTGCCGAGTTGTGCCAAACATATTCGCTGTAGAAGCGACCGTGCTTCCGGTCGGCTTCGAAGATTTGCGGTTCGACCTTGACCGACCCTTTCAGTGCATGAAGCTGCGGCCCGACGGTGAAGATGTCGAACAGGCTGTCATCCTTGCGCAGTTCCAGCGCCAGTTCCGCATCGGCTGCGCCTACGCTGTAGCCGATCCGTGACATGACGCCCCGCGCACGTTCGTATCCCAGCGCCGAAACCATCTCCCGGCGCATGATGGCGAGGCCGAGATTGTCCGTCAGAACCATCCTGCGTCCGTTCAGAACGATTTCCGCGTTGTCCGGATCGAATTGAAAGGTTGCGTAGAGATCGTCCAGCGACGGCTCGCTAGCGACCTGAAAGACCTCGGCGAGACTCTGCCGGTGCCGCCGCACCGGACCTTGGGTACTGCCGCCGCCCTTCCTTCTTACAGCCATAGCTCCCTGCCCTAGCGAAGGTGATCATTTTTGAACGGCACCACTTTAGACTGCCGTTCAATTCTGAGCAATACCGACACTCGCAATGGCCGTCGGCAACTACGACCTCATGGAATCGCGAGAATCCGTCCACTCCGCACTTTGGCACGCACTTTGCTCTGCGTCCCATGCCGGAGCGGCAAGAACATAATCTGAGGAGAGGAATATGAAATCGGGGCCGTTGCTCATCACGTCATCCATCGTTGCACTGACGGTGCTCACACCAGCTCATGCCCAGTCAGATGAATCGACACCGCAAAATACCTCGCAATCAACGTCGGGAATTCAGGAAATCGTTGTGACCGCCCAAAAGCGGGCCGAGAATGTTCAGGATGTGCCGATAGCTATCTCGGCGTTCGCCGGCGACGCTTTGACGGAGCGGGCTATCGGTACCGTGTCCAGCCTGTCGAATGTTTCTCCCAACGTCACGCTGGACGCCGGATCTCCATTTTCCGGCTCGTCCTCTGTCCTGTCGGCCTACATACGCGGTATCGGACAGAGCGATTTCGCGGCCAACTTCGATCCGGGCGTGGGCGTCTATCTCGATGGCGTATATCTTGCTCGTACGGTGGGGGCCAATCTCGACCTGCCCGACGTGGAGCGTATCGAAGTCCTCAAAGGCCCCCAGGGCACGCTCTTCGGCCGCAACACCATCGGCGGCGCCATCTCGATCGTTACGCGTGATCCGGGCCGGGAGTTTTCCTTTCGCGGAGACATCACCACCGGACGGTTCAATCGCCTGGACATAAACGCATCAGTCGACCTGCCCGTCTCGGATACCCTCTCCCTGGGTCTCACCGGCTCCTCACGAAATCGCGACGGCTATCTGAAGCGGATACCATTTCCAGGCTCGAACAATTTCGTCAATGATCCGGACCTCGCATTCCGGTCCAACGGTCTGGATCGTTCGTCGCACGAAGGCGGACAGAGCCAGTGGTCGCTGCGTGGCAAGGCCTATTGGACGCCGACAGACCGCCTTACCATCCGGCTGAGCGGCGACTATCTCCATGAAGACCAGCAAGGCACCGCAAACACGATCGCGAAGACGACCGCAGGTGATCCGTCGACCTTAGGGTTTCTCTACAACACCTGCATTAACACACCCGCGGACGTCCTTGGAACGATTGGACTGGGAGACCTGTGCGGATCGCGCGGCACACCGCTCAACCCGTCCGAAATGCTCGGATCGATGGCGGGCGTGAATGTCGATGGCGATAGCACGAACGATCGCCTTACCTACGATGACCGGTTCATTCCCGACGATATCGATACCAGCTATGCGACCGGCATCAATTTCTCGCGCATGACCGCATGGGGACTGTCAGCGACGCTCGATTATGAATTGAGCGATAATCTGTCGGTCAAATCCATCACCGGCTATCGCGACCTGGACTGGGGTACGGGCCTTGACGCGGATGGCTCGCCCATTCGCATTCTTGAGTTCTCATTTGGCCTGACGAACTGGCAGTTCAGCCAGGAAGTTCAGCTGACGGGCCAGCTTCTAAACGATCGGCTGAAATTCGCGGCCGGAGCATATTATTTCAAGGAACGGAGCAATCTGAACGACTATGTGACCTTCGACCAGGGGATCTTCGAAATCTTCGGTCCGAACGATATCAGGACCGAGAATTTCGCGTTCTTTGGCCAGGCCGACCTGGAGATAAACAATCTGATCTCCGTGACGCTTGGCGGCCGCTACACGGAAGAGAACAAGGAGTTCCTGGGCGGTCAGACCGATCTCAACGGTTTCTATTACAAGGTCTCCGGCTGCACGACTTATGGGGATCCATGCAGCACGGCACTGGGCTTTCCCAGCGCAGATCAGCCGCTGCGCTTCTTCATCGACGAAAGGCAGAAGCGCAAGTTCACCAACTTCTCGCCGAAGCTGGGCATTCAGCTCCGTCCGATGCGTGATGTCATGGTTTATGGCTCCTGGTCCAAGGGATACAAGACGGGTGGCTGGACAACCCGGCTGTCCGCGCCGCTCGACTTCGCACCGACCTTCGATCCCGAGAGGGCGGAAAGCTTCGAGATCGGTTTCAAATCGAGATTGCTCGATCGGAAGCTGCAACTCAATGCCGCGGCATTCACAACCAAGTATCAGGACATCCAACTCAATTTCCAGCTCGGAATTTCGCCGACGATTCAGAATGCCGGTGACGCGCGAATCAAGGGCTTTGAAGTGGAACTCGTGGCCGCTCCGGTTCCGGGTCTAACGATCAACAGTTCGATCGGCTACACAGATGCCTATTATACTAATGTGCTGGCCGGTGCCGCTGTCGCGCCCAATCCGATCCAGGCAGGTGTTTTCGAGGGTGCGCCGCTGCCCAAGACACCGAAATGGAAGTTCAACATCAGTCCGCGCTATGAATATCGGCTTGGCAATGGCGGGTCGTTGGTGGCGCTGGTCGATTTCACACGTACGAGCAGCGTTTGGAACGATACGGAACGGGCCTATCTGCTGCGCCGGCCGGCGAGCGACATGCTGAACGCCAGCCTGAGCTACAAGGCGCCGAGCGGCAACTGGACGCTGACCGCAGGTGGCACGAATCTGACCAACGACCGCTACTACGTGACGGGCAATGTACAGGCCGCCGGAGTGATATTCGGAACCTACAATCGTCCGGTCGAATGGTACGCGCGTCTAGGCGTGGAGTTCTGATCATGGGCGAAACTTTCTTGAAGAACGCATGGTATTGCGTCGGATGGCGCGATGACATTGGTCTCGGCCAGAAAGACTTGATGACTCGTCGCATTGCCGGGCAAAGTCTCCTGTTCTATCGAACACCGCAAGGTGCGCTGGTGGCGATGGAGGACCGTTGTCCCCATCGCTCCGCACCGCTGTCGCTGGGTCGTAAGGAGGGCGACGCGGTGCGCTGCATGTATCACGGGATGCTCTTTGGACCCGACGGTGCCTGCAGCCATGTGCCCGGCATGGACAGGGTCCCGCCGGGTGCCGAGGTGCCCACTTTCGCCGTGTGCGAAAAGGACGGCTGGATCTGGGTTTGGATGGGCAAGCGGGAACATGCCGACGAAACCCTGATATGCGATGCCTATGATCCCCATGATCCAAAGCTGACGCTGCGGACGAACAGCATCCGGATCGATACGAATTACAGGCAGGAGATCGCCAATCTCGCGGATCTGAGTCACATATCCTGGGTGCATGACGAAACCTTCGGCGGCACGGATCGGTGGGGCTATATCAAGCCCCGCCACAGCCGGAACCCGCGCGGGATCGAAACGAAATATGTCGTGCGCAACGTCCCCGCGCCGAAGTTCGTCAAGCACATGTTCCCGGAAGAGGCTCGCTTCGACATTCAGGTTCACGTGCGGCTGAGCGTGCCGTGCAACTTCATCCTGAACTTCCGGATTCACGAGGCGGACGGCGAGACATCGGGCGATGCCACCGGACCGGTTCTGCTGGACACCTATACCTCGCAGGCGGTCACCCCGCGCGACGAAGGATCACTCGATTATTACTTCTCTTGGGGAACCAGCAAGGAAACCGAGTTCCCGGGCATCGTCGACCTCATGTACCGCACCAATTACGAAGCGTTTCTTGAGGACAAGCGTATTCTTGAAGGGCAGCGGCAGCGCCAGCTCGAATATCCTGATGCGCCGCAGATCGACATCGTGCACGACGCCGGTCCAGGGCAGATGCTGTGGGTGCTCGACAAGCTCCTCGCCGCCGAGCGGGAGGCGGAACGCCGCGAGGCTGCAGCATGACGGACTGGCTGAAAGTTCGCATAGCCGAGCGTCGCATCGAAGCCGAGGATATCGCAGCCTTCATACTGGAACCGGCTGATCCGCCGGTTCTGCCGCACTATGAACCTGGCGCTCACATCGATGTGAAGCTGCCCAACGGGATGGTCCGGCAATATTCGCTGTGCGGAACCCCAGCGCGGCCCGACCGGTTCGAGATTGCCGTCCTGCGCGAAGCGGCGGGCCGGGGCGGATCGGCTTGCGTCCATGACCAACTGCAACAAGGCAGCGAGATCGAGATCAGCGCCCCGCGCAACCTCTTTCCGCTGACAACGCAGGAGCGTGCGCTGCTGTTCGCCGGCGGCATAGGCATCACCCCCATCCTGGCAATGGCCGAGCATCTGTCGCGCGCCGGTACCGACTTCGAAATGCACTATTGCACGCGCACCGCCGCGCGCGCGGCCTTTCGCTCACGGCTCGATACAGCGCCCTTCGCTCCGCAAGTTACCTATCATTTCGACGACCAGCCGGAAACGGCGCTGGACGTCGGCAGTCTTCTGGCTGGCCATCGGGCCGGTACGCATCTGTATGTTTGCGGCCCCAACGGTTTCATGGACCATGTCCTGAATAACGCGCGCGCGGCCGGCTGGCCCGAAAGCGCCATTCATTTCGAGCGCTTTTCGGCGCCGATCTCCGGACCGGGACAGGATGGCGCATTCGAAATCGAAATTGAGGGCAGCGGACGACTAGTGACCGTGGCGGCTGACCAGAGTGCGCTGGAAGCGCTTGCAGATGCTGGCTTCGATATCCCCGCTTCCTGTGAACAGGGAATCTGCGGCACCTGCGTCACCCCGGTTGTCGAGGGCATTCCCGACCATCGCGACATGTTCCTGTCGCAAGCGGAGCGCGCCGCGAACGACTGTTTCACGCCCTGCTGCTCGCGCGCGCTCACCGCACGATTGACGATTCAGCTCTAGACGAGAGAGGCCAAACATGAAGGTTCGTGACACATTCCTGAAGAGAGCCTGGTATGCTGCGGCGCTTTCGAGCGAAGTAGCGGACGAGGCGCTCTTCCATCGCAAGATTCTGGGTACGTCCGTGCTGATATACCGGCTGCAGAACGGCACCGCCGTTGCAGTCCATGATCGCTGCCCGCACCGCTTTGCTCCGCTCAGCCTCGGCAAGCGGATTGGCGACGAGGTTGCCTGCCCCTACCACGCGCTTCGCTTCAACGCCCAGGGACAATGCACGCACAATCCCCATGGCGCGGGCCACATCCCCAAAGCAGCCCAGGTCGACAGCTACCCCATTGTGGAGAGATACGGGTTCCTCTGGATCTGGATGGACGAAAGCGAACCCGATCTTTCGCTGCTGCCCGACTATTCGCCGCTCGACGAAGGGCCCGGCACGGGCATCGGATGGACCTATATGAACCTCCCCGTCAACTACGAACTGATCATCGATAATGTGATGGATCTCAGCCATATCGACCATGTTCACGGGGAAATCATAACGACGCGCGGCAAGCTTTCGCCAATCGTGCCCGAAGTTGTCGAAACGGACCATTCTGTCTCCGCACGCTGGGAGTGGTCGCAGCAACCAGCGATGATGATCTTCGCGCCGTTCCTGCCCAGACCTGATGAGGAGGCGCGCCAATATTTCGACATCACTTGGCGCGCACCGGCCAACATTCAACTGACCGTCGCCGCGACACAGGAAGCCGCGGGCTTCGCCAATGCCGTCGACCAGTACGATCTGCACACCTGCACCCCCGCCGATGAGTTCGAGACCCACTACTTCTTCGCGACGCGCCGCAATCACGATGAGGACAACGCGGAGTATAACGCTCAGAAAATCGCTGGAATGCACGCCGCTTTCGAGGATGAGGACGGGCCGCTGGTGCAGGCGGTCCAACGGGAAATGGGCAACGCCGAGTTCTTCTCGCTCGACCCGGTTCTCATGTCGAACGACGTGGCGCCCGTGAAGGTGCGCAGACTGCTCGACCGGATGATCCGTGAGGAGCAGGCGACATCCGGCATGGCACCTGCGGAATAAGGCTGAACGATGATCAGTCCCGCTCGACTTGAAAAGCTGGAGGCCGTCCTTGTCGACGTGCCGACAATCCGCCCCCATGTGCTGTCCGTCGCAACGATGAACTCGCAGACGATGGTGATCGCCCGCGCTTATTGCTCGGACGGCATCATCGGCACGGGCGAAGCCACAACCATCGGCGGGCTGGCCTATGGAGAGGAAAGCCCCGAAGGCATCAAGCTGACAATAGACACCTATTTCGCACCCCGCCTCAACGGTGTTGACGTGACTCGGCCCGCCGCCGCCATGGCCGCGCTGAACGCCGTGGTGGTGGGCAACAGGTTCGCGAAGTCCGCAGTGGAGATGGCTCTGCTCGATGCGGCAGGCTCGGAACGCGATGTGGGACCGGAATTTCGATATCAAGCTGGTCAGCTGGGTATCCATAGTCAAGGATCAAAGCGACATAAGCACCTGCACGGACGATCTCCTCAGGATCACTCAGGCGGTACTTCTTATTTTGGGCGCGGTAGGAAACGCTCTTCTGGTCGGCATCAATTGCAATCAGCTTTGCGTCTAGACCCCTCTGAACGATTTCGGATACTTCCATTCCAATTTCCCCACGCGCGATTTTGACATCCCTCTTAGCGATCTGGTTGGTCTGAGGCCATGGCGAAGTTCCAAGAGGGGGGCGGTCACCCACACATGAAAAGATAGCGATCCCGTTGATGTTTGAGCGCCGCCATCGCGCACCGGACCCCGTTGTAACCGAATTGAGATGCTACGCTCGCCACAACAAACTCAATTGATTTCACTTGGAATTCGGAGACTGTGCGTTGGCCAGCAGGCTTTTGAGCGCATCTAACGTGATCAGCGTGCATCTGCCAATCTTGACCGTTTCCAGCTCCCCTGACGCTATCAGCTGGTAGAGCTTGGACCGACCTATCCCAGTCATCCGCACGGCATCGGGAATCCGGACGGCGAGCGGTTCAGCACCGTTGGTTCGAGCCGTCCTCGGGCGACGATCGAATGGGAGGTCGAGCTGTACGTCCTTCGCGGGCGTCTTGGCTTCCCGGCGCCTCATTCTCCCTTCTCCTGCGCGAGCTTGTCGAGCTGGCGCCTATGCGCCTCATGCACCTTAGTCCGGAGGGTCGCATCTGGGTGGGCAAGCAGAAGGCCATCGAGGGCGCACATGATGAAGACCAATCGGCGCTTGATGAACTCGGCGTTCTGCCTCGCCTCCTCACGCAGCTCCTGGCCCTGGAACAGGTCGGTGACGATGGCACCGATCCACTGGCTGCGGCTTTGCTTGGCGCGGGTGGCTTCATCCTGAACCCAGGCGGCGACGTGCTTGGGCAGATAGGTCTGGATGGAAACATTGCGTGTCATGCTGGACTCCATTCTGGTGGAGCCTGGATCACACTGCGAAAGGCAAGTTTGTTCTACTTATGTTCAATGACGCAGTCAAGCTGGCTGGAACTGGCGCATTTCCTCGCCTTTCGGCCATATGTGATTTGCGGGAATGCCTAAGACTGATCGCAAGTCAGATTTGACGGAGAAGCTGCCAATTTCTCAGATACGCACCACCCTACTGTTATATAATAACTTTATTCCCATCCTTCCCTGCGATTTGTCGCGTACGGTGCGCTCTACACTGTACCCAGCTTTTGAGTCTCTGGCCGACCATTTTTCTGCAACAGACCAGGCGAGACCGAATCACATTCCTGAGGAGTCGCAGCCGCTGCGGCGCCTGATGCAGGTTTTGTCAGTGCTTGAAGCAATGCTCTCGATGCCAGGCCAGGAAGGCCGGATGCGGGCGCTCCGGTGGTCGCTGTGGTGGGATGGCGAAGCCGGTCCTGTTGATCAGCGAGCGGATGCTGTCAGGGTCGTTCGCCTGCCGGCTGACGAGAATTTCGAGATCGTCGTTCAATCCGATTAGGCCCCGATCGAACATCCAGTGGACAGTTCCCGAAAGGGCAATACCGTTAGTGACGATGTCAGGCCCGCCGCGATCAACGGGGCGGATATGGGCTGCCTCGACCTCGGCGCGGCCGCCGCCATTAATCAGCTTCAGCCCGGTTACCGCGCAGCGGGCGTCATAGGCCTCGACCACACGGCGGCGGAACAGACGATCACGGACCAGCCGTGAACCGAGATGTGCCACGCGGTCGCGCTGGATCTCGAACTGGAACGGCGAACGTTCTTCGCGAAGCATACTGTCGGACGCCTCGTCGATCCTCGGTAGGAAGCTGTCGTCGTCCGCAAGGCCAAGGTCGATGATGCGGTTGAAGTCCTCGATGGATAGGGGCCGGACTGCGGATTGGGCGCGACCCGAAATCTTGCCCTGCTCATTGAGAACTCCGCGTTCGACTAGCCCCAGGGGACCGTTGAACGGGACCGGGTTGGGGAAGTCCAGGTAGGTACCGGGTTCGATCAGGGCGAGATACATGTCGCTGGCGGTTGGGTCCGGCACGACATGCGCAACTTTGGCCGCTGCGAAGTACCCGCGCGTGTCGCGGATCTTGCTCGGCTCGTAGTAGATAATCCAATCGCCAATGCAGGCGCTGACGCGGGTCAGGTATTGACGTGGGAACTGATACTGCTCCGCCGGGCTGTCGTCGTAGATCGAGTCAGTTCGATGAACGAAGATGCCTTTGGTCATGACGCTCGCGCTCCCCCGTCAGCAGAATAGGCACTCGCGCCGATCGTCGGGACGTCGTCCGTGGGCACTTCGCCGTCGTTGGGCAGGCCTTCCTTTCCGGCATGCACCCTGACCTCAGTCGCCCGTTCCTCGATCTCCTTTGCGAAGACTTCCAGCATCGACGAACTGGCTGGCATTGCTGCCACTTCCTCGACTGCTGCGGGCAGCTCGCGCAGCAATCGTGCCGTCACCTGCTCCACCCGCTGCACCGTTCCCCGCGCTGCTAGTCCTGCAGCTTCGGCCATGCGCCGCCAGTGGCGGCCGTAGATGTGCCGACCGCGGCGCTGCCCCCCGATCGCCTGGGCGTGGTTCTGGGTGATGTTGGTCCAGGCGAGGCCCGACATCAGATCGTAGAGCGGGGCAAGTTGCGGGGGACCGGGGCCGAGCAGGATCGAGTAGTTTTTCGCGTGGGAGTCCACGTTGCCGATGGCGATATTGAAGATCACGGCGTCCAGCAGCCGGGTGATGTCGCGCGCCGTCATATGCTGGCGGACAACCGCGAACATGTCGGCGATCGAGGGGCCGCGCGTCCCGGTGCCGTTGAATTCATACTTGGCGGCAGGCGGGCGGCCGAGTGCCTGACAGAAATCCTCCTGATGCAGGCGGCGGACATCGTTGCCGGTGCCTATCCGGTCGTAGCGATCGACCAACAGATAGCTGCGCTTCCCCGCAACGCCGGTCGTAACCGGCGCGACATTGAGACCAATCCTGTGAGCGAGAACCATGCACAGCGCCTCATTCTGGACGCTGCCGGGAAGGCGTGGATTGTCGGGCTTGAGGATGTGGGTGGAGGGCGCGCCGTTGATCGGCACGGCGATCTGACCGTCGATGATCGCCACCGGCAGCTTCTCCTGCGCGCCGGCAAGGCTCATCGAGACGCCGTCCTCGCCAACCAGGAAGGGCCGTGCGGGCAGTTCCTCGATGATCCGTTCAAGTGCGCCGGCATTCGGGATTGGGCGATAGCCGGGCTCGCCTCGCGGCCGCTGCGGAGCGATGCTGAGCGCACCCGCCAGATCATTGCCGGTCTGCGCGATCAGGCCGAGGGCATCTTCCGGTGCAGCGCCGAGCGCCCGTGTCATGGCGCGCAGCGGTTCGCCTTCCGGCAGGAGGTTCATCAGCCAGGGGAGGACCTGATCCCCGTCATAGGGCTCTGGCCGGATCGGCATAGCCAGCGAGACCGGAAAGCCGTCAGCTGATGAACTCCAGACATCCGCATAGGCAAGGCGAGTTGCCCGCGCATCGGCGCTGATCGTGGCGACCAGGCGGTCTTCGTAATGAACCGGAAGGTCCACCGTCAGGCCTGCGAAATGCCGGTTGCGGTGAGCCGCAGGCCGACTGCCTTGGCTGCGGCGAGTGCCTTGCCGAGCTGCGCGGTGGGCTTCCCAGCTTCCAGATCGACGATGAAGCGTTCGCCGCTATTGATGGCGAGCGCCAGCTCCCGCTGGGTAAGGCCAAGGGCCTTGCGGGCAGAGGCGACGGCTGCGCCGAATTGGGTTGCGTTGTCGATCATGTCATTCTTACCGAGCGGGAAGTTCCCATATGTGCTGTAGAGTTTCAAGAGCATTTCTTCCCGATCGGGAAGGAAGCTCCTCGATATTGGGGGCTATCCGGAAATTTTTACCGATCGGTAAGTTTATTGGTGGGCTAGGCGGACGTTCCGTGCTATCGAGGGCGCGTCGAAGTCAGTGGATTTGTCCATGTCGATTGCCAGCGCTCAATACGACGATGACGAAATACTGGCCATGACGCGCGCGGCCGCTGCATTGGTCGCGCGCTGGGGCGTTCAAGATGAAGCAGCCGAGCGGCTTCTCAACGGCGAAGGGCGGGCTGCAGCGCTGCTCGGCATTCATCGCGCCTTGCGATGCATGTTCGCTGACAGCGATAGGGCCGCGCGGTGGATCGGCGCACCTAACGAGGCCTTTGATGGAGCCAGCGCGCTCGATCTGATGCTGGCAGATGGTCTCAGCGCTATGCAGCGCGTCAAGGCCTACCTTGATGCGGAAATCGCTAGCTGACCAGATTTGCGACCAGATCCTGTGCGGTGCAGCAGGATCAACCAGGGACCGCACTTGCGGAACCGACCGGCTTGCGGAAGCTGCCTTGCAAGACCTTTGCGCCCGAACGCAACTGGTCGAGATAATCCGCCCAACTCTGTATCATCCTGATCCGCTCTTCCCAGTGCTCGCCGCGCGCATAGGCGCGGCGGACGTCATCGGTCTCGGCATGGCCAAGCTGGCGTTCGATCGCATCGGGGTTCCAGCGGCCCTGCTCGTTCAGCAGTGTGCTGGCCATGGTGCGGAAGCCGTGGGCGGTCATCGTGGTGCCATCGAAACCCATGCGCCGCAGTGCGAGGTTGATCGTGTTCTCGCACATTGGCCGGTCGCGCTTGCCTTGGGCGGGGAACAGGTAGCGGCGATTGCCGCTGATCTCGCGGAGCTCCTCCAGGATGGCGAGCACTTGGCGGCTGAGCGGCACACGGTGCGCCACGCGCATCTTGGTCTTGTCGGCAGCGATGGTCCAGATGTTGCGGGTGAAGTCGAACTCGCTCCATTCGGCCTGCCGCAGTTCGCCCGGGCGCACGAAGACATAGGGGGCCAGTCGCAGCGCTGCGTGAGTGACCGGATAGCCTGAATAGGCGTCGATCGCGCGCAGCAACGCGCCCGCTTCCTTCGGAGTGGTGATAGCGGCGCGGTGCGTCACCTTGGGCACGATTTGCGCGCCGCGCAGGTCCGCCGAAAGGTCGCGATCGGCGCGGCCGGTGGCGATGGCATAGCGGAAGACCTGGCCGCAGGTGCTGCGTAGACGTCGTGCGGTTTCGTAATGCCCGCGCTTCTCGACCGCGCGTAGCACGGCCAGCAATTCGGGAGCCTTGATCTCGCCGACCTTGCGGTCTCCGATGATGGGGTAGGCGAATTCGAGCAGCCATGTCAGCTTGCCCACGGTCACATCGGCCCGGCCCTCGCGTCGGGCCTTATCGAGCCACTCTTCGGCAACGGCCTTGAAGCTGTTCACGTTGGCAAGCGGGCCGGTGATCTTGTCGATCTTGCGCTTGGCGGCTGGGTTGATGCCTTCGGCGATCTGCTTCTTGATCTCCAGCCGCTTGGCTCGCGCCTCGGCCAGGGTGATGGTCGGGTACACCCCGAGTGCCGCAGTGGCCCGCTTTTCACCGAAGCGATAATCGATCCGCCCGTATCGCTGACCCGCCGCCGTCACCAGCAGGTACAGCCCGCCCCCATCGGAGAGCTTGTAGGGCTTGTCGCGCGGCGCGGCTTTTCGGACGGCCAGATCGGTCAGCATGATTGTGGATGTCAGAGCTAATTGGCATGGTTCTGTCAGCGGTAAATGTCATCACGGC
>CAZHGR010000053.1:0-19761 GCA_964532255.1 uncultured Sphingobium sp. | reverse complement strand
AGTTCGCGGGCTATGGCTTCAACAAGAGCCACGCGGCGGCCTATGCGCTGCTGTCGTACCAGACGGCATGGCTCAAGGCGCACCATCCGGCGGAGTTCTACGCCGCGTCGATGGCGTTCGACATCCATCAGACCGACAAGCTGACGGTGTTCGTAGACGACATGCGCCGCCTCGGCATCACCTGCCTGCCGCCGGACATCAATCGCAGCGAGGCGGACTTCACCGTCGAGCCGCACGATATGACCGAATATCCCTTTGCGGTCCGCTATGCGCTCGGCGGCCTCAAGGGAGTCGGCGAGCGGGCGATGGAATTGCTGGTCGAGGAACGGCGGCGCGGTGGCGCTTTTGCCAGCCTCGACGATTTCGCGCACCGCATCGAGCCGCGGCTGATGAACCGCCGCCAGATCGAGAGCCTGGCGGCCGGGGGGGCGTTCGACTCGCTTGATGTCGCGCGCTCGACCGCCTTTGCCGCTGCCGAGACGATTCTCGCCGTGGCTGCCAGCGTGCATGAGTCGCGTGCGACGGGGCAGGGCGGGCTGTTCGGCGGCGACGAGACGCCGCATGGCGACATCCGGCTGCCCGACGCGCCCGTCTGGGCGGCAACCGAGCGCATGGCGCAAGAGCGCGATGCCTTCGGCTTCTATTTTTCTGCGCATCCCGTCGACCGCTATCGCCAGCTTGCCCGCGCCCGCGGCGCGCGCAGCTATGCCGAGCTGTGCGACCCGGAAACCGCGATCCCCGACCGGGGCACCGCCAATATGGCGGCTCTGGTCGAAGCGGTGCGCTGGCGCGACACGCGCCGCGGCGGGCGCTATGTCGCCGCGACGCTTTCCGACCAGTCGGGCCAGTTCCAGGCGAGCTGCTTTGACGAGGACGGCTGCAAGCTGCTGGAGAAGCTGGCGAACGAAGGCGACTGCGCGCTGCTGACGGTCGAGCTGGATCGGCCGGGGGGCGAGGATATTCCCCGCCTGACGGTGCGTTCGGCGCAGGCGTTCCGCTCGATGGCCGCCAGCGCGCGCATGGCGATGCGAATCGTCCTCGACGACGGCGGGCCGGTGGAACGGCTGGCGGCGATGCTCGGCGCGGCGCGGGGCGGGCGCGGCGAAGTCACGCTGCTCGCGCCGTGCGGCGACGGCCAGCACGCCGCTCTGTTAGTCGGCCGCGACTTCCGGCTCGACATGGAACTGGGCGATGCGATCGAGGCGCTGCCCGGCGTGCGCGAGGTCATGCTGTCGGCAGCGGAGCCGCCGCGCCTGTCGCTCGTGGCGTCGCGTTAGCTCAGCTATCGGTGCCGAAACCCTCGCGGAAATTGACCGCATCGATCATCAGGCTGCCCGCGAGGAACACCGATCCCGTACAGGCAAGCGCCAGCAGCTTGCCGCCTGTGCCAGGATAGAGTTCGAGATAGGCGTGGGCGCGCTCCGTCGCGCCGAGGGCCAGGGCGTAAACGACCAGAAAGACCTCGAACTTGGTGCGGATAGAAAAGAGGCGACGAAGTCTGATCACGCCCCGATCATAGCAACTGCCGGGGCGCAGGCTCAAGGGCGTGGCGCGGCGCAAGTGTATGCTTTCGGGACTGTAAACATTCCCGACAGCGCCTCGCCATCCGTCAGATCAGCGGGCCGAACTCGGCCACGATGTGTCGGTACAGCGCCTTCTTGAACGGCACGATGAGGTCGACGAGCGTGTCGGGTGCGGTCCATTTCCACTCGCAGAACTCCGGTTCGGCGGTGGCGATGTTGATGTCGTCATCGGTACCGAGGAAGCGCGCGAGGAACCAGGTCTGGCGCTGGCCGCGATAGCGACCGCCCCAAAGCTTGCCAATCAGCGGATCGGGCAGGTCATAGAAATGCTCGTCCTTCGACCGCGCGAGCAACTGGACATGGGCGGGCACGACCCCCGCCTCCTCGCCAAGTTCGCGAAGCGCTGCGGTCTCGACATCCTCGCCCGGATCGACGCCGCCCTGCGGCATCTGCCAGGCATCGCCCTCCTTGCTGTCGATACGCTGCCCGACGAAGACGAGGCCTCCGCGGTTGACCAGCATGACGCCGACGCAGGGGCGGTAAGGGAGCGAGGCGGTATCGTTCATGATGCTTCACACTCTTGAGAGGCTCTGGCCCGCCTGTACAGACCCGCAGCCCGCCAGTTCAAGTATGACGGTAGGTGTCGGATCAATTTTCGCTGCGGGTGTACAAAACTATTCTTCTTTGAATTCGGCAGGGCTAGGAACTAGCTGACATGCACACAAGACCGACAAGCCGGGACAGATAATGGCCACTCAGTTGCAGGAAAATTCGCAGATCGAAACCGCGCCGGAGGCTGTGGTCGTCCGCTTTGCAGGCGATTCCGGCGACGGCATGCAGCTCACCGGCGGGCAGTTCACACTGTCGACCGCGCTCGCCGGCAACGATCTGGCGACCTTCCCCGATTTCCCGGCGGAAATTCGCGCGCCGCAGGGCACGTTGTTCGGTGTTTCCGCCTTTCAGATCAATTTCGGCTCGTCGAGCATCACGACGGCGGGCGATGCGCCCGACGTGCTCGTGGCGATGAACCCGGCGGCGCTCAAGACCAATGCGCCCGACCTCAAGCCCGGCGGCCTCATCATCGCCGACACCGGCGAGTTCAACGACCGCAACCTTGCCAAGGCCAAATATGACAGCAATCCGTTCGAGGACGGCAGTCTGGCGAAGTGGCAGGTGCTGGCGTTCGACATCTCCGCGCTGACTCTCGAGAGCGTGAAGCCCTTCGGCCTCGGCAACAAGGAGGCGCTTCGCTGCAAGAACATGTGGACGCTGGGCCTTGCCCTGTGGATGTTCGGTCGCGACCGCCAGCCGATCGTCGACTGGCTGACCGCCAAGTTCGCCAAGAGCCCGGTTCTGGCCGATGCGAATATCGCGGCGCTCAACGCGGGTCACGCCTATGGCGAGACGGCAGAGCTGTCCGGACCGCTGCGCCAGCTTCATGTCGCGCCCGCCCCCGCGCCGGAGGGCCTTTATCGCACGATCACCGGGGCCGAGGCGATCTCGCTGGGGCTGGTCGCGGGCGCGCAGCTTGCGAGCCTGCCGATGTTCTTCGGCGGCTATCCCATCACCCCCGCGAGCGCGATCCTGCATCATCTTTCGCGCCTCAAGGAATATGACGTCACCACCTTCCAGGCGGAAGACGAGATTGCGGCGATCGCGTCGGCCATCGGCGCGAGCTATGCCGGGTCGCTGGGCGTCACCTCCTCGTCCGGCCCCGGCATCGCTCTGAAGGGCGAGGCGATGGGGCTGGCGATCATGACCGAGCTGCCGCTGGTGATCGTCAATTCGCAGCGCGGCGGGCCGTCGACCGGCCTTCCCACCAAGACCGAGCAGTCGGACCTCTATCAGGCGGTCTATGGCCGCAATGGCGACGCGCCGATGCCCGTCATCGCCGCGCGATCGGCCTCCGATGCGTTCGACTGCGCGATCGAAGCGTGCCGGATCGCGGTCGAGTATATGACTCCGGTGCTGCTCCTGACCGACGGCTATATCGCCAACGCGGCCGAGCCGTGGAAGGTGCCCGACATGAGCGGCTACGTGCCGTTCCCGGCCAGCTTCCTCGACCGGGCGCAGAACGGCGGGCTCAAGCCCTATGCCCGCGACGGCAAGCTGGCGCGGCCGTGGATCAAGCCGGGGACGCCGGGTCTGATGCACCGCATCGGCGGCATCGAGAAGGAAGTCGGTACCGGCCACATCAATTATGCGCCCTCCAACCATCAGGCGATGACCGAGATTCGCCGCGACAAGGTGCTGGGCGTCGCCAAAGGTGTCCGGCAGGAGGTCGATCAGGGCGAGGAGACGGGAACGCTGGCGGTCGTCGGCTGGGGATCGACCTATGGCCCGATCAGCCAGGCCGTCCGCCGCGCCCGCGCCAAGGGGCGCAGCGTATCGCACATCCACGTCCGCCACATCTGGCCGTTGCCGGAAAATCTGGGCGATCTTCTCAGGGGTTACGACAAGATCCTCGTGCCCGAAATGAACACCGGCCAGTTCAAGACCGTGCTTCGCGACCAATATCTCGTCGACGCGCGGCCGCTCAACAAGGTCTCGGGGCAGCCGTTCCGAATCGCGGAGATCGAGGCGGCAATCGAGGGCATGCTGGAATAAGCCCTCTCCCGCTCGCGGGAGAGGGAGGGGCCCGCCGCGAAGCGGTGGGAGGGTGAGGGCAGGTTCGTGAACAGCCCTCACCACTGCGACTAGGCGGCAAGCCGCCAAGTCTCGTTGCCTCTCCCGATGGGAGAGGCGGTGTGGAGAGTGACAGATGAACGAGATGACGACGATCAAGGTCGAGACGACCATCAAGGACTGGGAAACCGACCAGGAGGTGCGCTGGTGCCCCGGTTGCGGCGACTATGCGATCCTCAAGGCGGTGCAGCGCACGCTGCCGCAACTCGGCGCGAACCCCGCCAACACGGTGTTCGTATCGGGCATCGGCTGCTCGTCGCGCTTTCCCTATTATATGGAAACCTATGGCTTCCACACGATTCATGGCCGCGCCTGCGCGGTGGCGACGGGAGTGAAGCTCGCCAATCCCGCGCTCGACGTGTGGATCATCACCGGCGACGGCGATGCGCTGTCGATCGGCGGCAACCACACGATGCATCTGCTGCGGCGGAACCTGAACTGCCAGCTGATCCTGTTCAACAACGAGATTTACGGGCTGACCAAGGGGCAATATTCGCCGACCAGCCGCGAGGGCACCAAGAGCCCGTCGACGCCCTTCGGGTCGGTCGACCATCCGGCGCGGCCGGCGGCGTTCGCGCTGGGATCGGGCGCGCGCTTCGTGGGACGCGGCTTTGACATCAGCAAGAACCTGCCCGACGTGCTGATGGCCGCACATGCCCACAAGGGCGCGGCGTTCGTCGAGATTTTCCAGAACTGCATCGTCTACAACAAGGACGTGTTCGCTGACTTCACCGAGAAGAAGAACGCGGACGAGGGCCAGCTCTGGCTCGAGAACGGCAAGCCGATGCTCTTTGCCAAGGGCACCAAGGGCATCGCGCTCGACACCGAGAAGCTGACGCTGAAGGTGGTCGCTGTCGAAGGCGGCGACTGGCAGGCGGCGGGCGTGATCGTCCATGACGTCACCAACCGCTCGATCGCGCACATGCTCGTCGAGATGCCGTTCGGCGCGTTCCCGATGGCGCTGGGCGTCCTGTATGACGATCCCCGGCCGAGCTTCGAGCAATCGGTGGTCGAACAGAACGCCCAGGTGGCGCTCGGCAAGGTCGCCGACCTGCAGAAGCTGGTCGCCAAGGGGCAGACCTGGATCGTGGGCACGGGCAACCAGACCGACGCCGCCGACGCCGGAAGCGCGGGCAGCGGACCCGAACTCTGATCGCGGCAGACGGATCGGTGCGGCCGGTCGAGGGTTGAACGGCCGTGCCTGATCCTGTCCTCTTGTGGTTCCGGCAGGACCTGCGCCTTGCGGATCAGCCCGCTCTGGACGCCGCCATGGCCGACGGTCCGGTCATCCCGGTCTACATCCTCGACGATGAGACTCCCGGAGACCGCCGCATGGGCGGTGCCAGTCGCTGGTGGCTCCATCACAGCCTTGTCAGCCTCGACCGTTCGCTGGCGGAACGGGGAAGCAGGCTGATCCTGCGTCGCGGACGCAGCGCCGTTGAACTGGCGAAGCTCGCGCGCGAAGTCGGTGCCGGCCGTGTCCATGCCCTGCGCCACTATGAGCACTGGTGGCGCGACGCGGAGACGGCGGTCGCAGGCGAACTGGAGCTTTGCCTTCATGAAGGCCGCTATCTGGCGCCCCCCGGGTCGATAACGACGGGAGGCGGGGAGCCGTACAAGATCTTCACGCCCTTCTGGCGCGCGTTGCAACAGCGTGCGGTGCCGATGGTGAGCGGAGATGCGCCGCATGCCATACACGGTCCGGCCGAGTGGCCCGCAAGCGACGGCCTCGACGATTGGGCGCTGCTGCCGACCCGGCCCAACTGGGCGCGCGGCTTCGCTGCCGACTGGACGCCGGGGGAGGCGGGTGCATTGCGGGCCCTTGATGCATTTCGCCCCGAAGCTGCGGAGTATGACCAGCGGCGCAACCTGCCGTCGGAGGAGGGAAGTTCGCGGCTGTCCCCCTATCTGCACTGGGGCGAGATATCCCCCGCGCTGGCATGGCACCGGACGGCCGATGTAGGCGGGTCGGTGGCCGTTTTTCTCAGCGAACTGGCGTGGCGCGACTATGCCCAGAATGTGATCCTCGTCAGCCCTGACTATCCCGAACGCAACGCACGCGACCGGTTCGATTCGCTGCCGTGGCGCGGTGGTCCGGCGGCGGCGGCCGACCTCAAGGCCTGGCAACAGGGCCGCACGGGCTATCCCATTGTGGATGCGGGCATGCGCCAGCTCTGGGAAACGGGCTGGATGCACAATCGCGTGCGGATGATCGCCGCCAGCTTCCTCATCAAGCATCTGCTGCTCGACTGGCGTGAGGGCGAACGCTGGTTCTGGGACACGCTCGTCGATGCCGACTATGGCAGCAATGGCGTCAACTGGCAGTGGGTGGCGGGAACCGGCATCGATTCCAACATGTTCAGCCGGATCATGGCACCGCTCTCTCAGTCCGAAAAGTTCGATGCCGGCGACTATATCCGCCGTTGGGTGCCCGAGTTGCGGGGCGTGGAGGGAGCCGCTATCCACGATCCGGAGACACACGGCCGCCGACCCTCGGCCTACCCCCCGCCGATCATCGGCCATCGCGAGGCGCGCGAGCGGGCGCTCGGCGCTTATGCAAAGGTGCGGGCGTGATTGCGCACCGGGGGCGGGGCGCATAGACTGAAGTCATGAACGCCCCCGGTCCCCGCCGAACCAAGCGCCTCAAACCGGCGAACCCGGTCTTCGGCCGCGCCGGTGCAAGCCTGCTCGGCCGGCTGCCCGCGGCGCGCTTTCATGCGGTGATCGACCGCATTGACGCGGGGCTGGCGACCGGCAGCCTGGAAGCGCATCTCCCCGACGGGACGACCCGATTGCTGGGCGGGCGCGCCGATGGGCCTGCGGCGATCGTCCACCTCCACGGCTGGCAGGCGCTCGTCCGGCTCGGGCTCGGGGGATCGGTCGGCTGGTTCCGCGCCTGGATGAAGCGCGAATGGGAAAGTCCCGACCCGGTGGCGCTATTCGCGCTGTTCATGGCGAATGTCCGTCCGCTCGGCTCTGCGGCCCGGGCGCGCGGTCTGCCCCGGATCGTCATGCGGCTGTGGCACGCGCTCAACCGCAACGACCGGCGCGGGGCGCGGCGAAACATCGCCTATCACTATGATCTGGGGAACGCCTTCTACGGGGTCTGGCTCGACGCCAGCTTGACCTATTCGAGCGCACGCTTCCTTCGTCCCGATGCGACTCTGGAGGAGGCCCAGCGCGCCAAGATCGACTCGCTCCTCGGCCGTCTCTCGCTCGCGCCCGGTGCCCGCTTGCTCGAAATCGGTTGCGGCTGGGGCTCGCTCGCCGCGCGTGCGGTCGAGACGGTCGATGCAGTCCATTATGAGGGACTGACGCTGTCCGCCGAGCAGAAGGCACTCGCCGACGAACGGCTGGCGGGTGCCGGCGCGATCCACCTGCGCGACTATCGCGACCACGAAGGGCGCTATGATGCGATTGCCAGCGTCGAGATGGTGGAGGCGATCGGCCGGGATCAGTGGCTGGTCTTCATGCGGCGTGTTCACGACCTGCTGCGTCCCGGCGGCCGTGCGGCAATCCAGTTCATCAGCATCGACGATGCCGTCTTCGACCGCTACGCGCAGAGCGCCGATTTCATCCAGACCTATATATTCCCGGGCGGCTGCCTGATCGCCCGCGACCGCTTCCGCGCGCTTGCGGAGCAGACCGGGCTGATATGGGCGGATGAGGAGCGATTCGGTGCCGACTATGCGCAGACATTGAGACTGTGGCGCGGACGCTTCGACGCCGCGATCGACGCCGGTCGGCTGCCGCCCGAATATGACGAAAGCTTCGTCCGCCTCTGGCGCTATTATCTCATGTATTGCGAGGGCGGATTCGCCGGCGGCGGAATCGATGTCCATCAGGTGACGCTGATCCGGCCTTAGCCGTCCACCGTCATGCGATATCCGTCGGCGCGATCCTCCGAAGCGAGCGCGGCGATCGCTTGTCCGACCACTTCGGGACCCTTCAGAGTGGCAGGGTCCTCGCCCGGATAGGCGCGCGCGCGCATCGCAGTGCGCGTGGCACCGGGATTGACGACGTGCGTGCGGATGCGGGAGATGTTCGCGACTTCCTGCCCATAGGCGCTGACCAGCACTTCGAGCGCCGCTTTCGACGCGCCATAAGCGCCCCAATAGGCGCGCGGCGCGGCGGCGACGCTGGTGGTGAGCGCAATGACCCGGGCGTCATCGCTACGGCGGAGCATCGGATCGAACGCGGAGATCAGCGCCTGTTGCGACAGGACGTTGAGCGTCATCAGTCGAGAGAACTCCTTGGCGTCGATGGCAGGCACCGCAGCCAGCGAGCCCAGAGTCGCCGCATTGAGGACGAGGATGTCGAGCGCCTTCCAGCGTTCTCCGATCGCGCTCGCCAGCCGTCCGATGCTGTCGCCGTCGGTGAGGTCGAGCGGCGCAATCGTCGCGCTGCCCCCGGCGGCGTGGATCGAGTCCTCGACCGCTTCCAGCCCGCCGGTGGTCCGGGCGACGAGCAGGACGTGCGCACCCGCCCGTGCAAGCGCTTCGGCGGTGGCGGCGCCGATCCCGCGGCTGGCGCCGGTGACGAGGGCAAGCCTGCCCGAAAGGGGAAGTGAGGTCATGGGCTATCCATCTGCCGTTCGGTTCGAGCGAAGTCGAGAACCCGTTGCGCAACCGTGTCTCGACTTCGCTCGACACGAACGGGGGCGAAGGTTCCCGCCTACACCACCCGCTCGGCCAACAGCGCCAACTGGCTGCCGTCGTCATGGTCGTCGAGGTCGGTCAGCCGGGTGGGATAGTCGCCGGTGAAACAGGCGTCGCAATATTGCGGACGGATATCGGCGCGCTGCTGTTCGCCGAGCGCTTTGTAGAGGCCGTGGATCGACACGAACGCCAGGCTGTCGGCATGGATGAAATCGCGCATCCCCTCGATATCGAGGCGGTGCGCGAGCAGCTTGGCGCGCTCGGGTGTGTCGACGCCGTAGAAACAGCTATGCCGCGTCGGCGGGCTGGCGATTCGCATGTGAACCTCGGCCGCACCCGCCTCGCGCATCATCTGCACGATCTTGAGGCTGGTGGTCCCGCGAACGATCGAATCGTCGATCAGCACGATCCGCTTGCCTTCGATCAGCGCACGGTTGGCATTGTGCTTGAGCTTGACGCCGAGGTGGCGGACCTTGTCGCCGGGCTGGATGAAGGTGCGCCCGACATAATGCGACCGGATGATACCGAGCTCGAAGGGAATTCCCGCTTCCTGCGCATAGCCGATCGCGGCGGGAACGCCGCTGTCGGGCACGGGGATGACATAGTCGGCGTCGACCGGGCTCTCGATGGCGAGTTGAGCGCCGATCGCCTTGCGCACCGAATAGATGCTGCTGCCGTCGACGATCGAATCGGGGCGCGAGAAATAGACATGCTCGAAAATGCAGGGGCGGGGGTGCTGGTCGCCGAAGGGGCGGTGCGAACGGATCTCGCCGCCATGAGTCACCACGATCAGCTCACCCGGGTTCACGCTGCGGATATATTCCGCGCCCACCACGTCGAATGCGACCGTCTCGGAGGCGAAGATCACCGCATCGCCCAGACGTCCCATCACCAGCGGCCGGATGCCCAGCGGGTCACGGCAGGCGATCATGCCCTCGCGGGTCATGCAGATCAGCGAATAGGCACCCTCCACCCGCTTGAGCGCATCGATGAAGCGGTCGAGCAGCGTGCGGTAGTTGGAGGTGGCGACGAGATGGATGATCACCTCGGTATCGCTTGTCGACTGGAAGATCGACCCGCGCCGGACCAGCTCGCGCCGCAGCGTCTGCGCGTTGGAGATATTTCCGTTGTGCGCGACCGCGAAACCGCCCGACGAGAGTTCGGCATAAAGCGGCTGGACGTTGCGCAGCGCGGTCTCGCCCGTGGTGGAGTAGCGCACATGGCCGCAGGCGACATCGCCGGCGAGCGCGCGGATGACCTCGTCGCGGTCGAAATTACCGGCGACATGGCCCATGGCGCGATGGGTGTGGAACTCGGTTCCGTCCCAGCTTGTGATGCCGGCCGCCTCCTGCCCGCGATGCTGGAGCGCATGCAGGCCGAGCGCGACCATCGCCGAAGCGCCCTCCGCGCCATGAACGCCGAAGATGCCACACTCCTCGCGCAGCTTGTCATCGTCAAAGGGGTGCGTCGTCAGCATGTCAGGGGCGCTCATCATCACCGGCTCGCATGGCGGTCAGGTCCGCGTCAGGCCCCGCATATAGGGAGCCAGAGCGCCCTTGTCTGCCCCGCAATGTCGTGTGAATGTCACAAATCGTGCCACGTCGTTTTTCGAGCCCGGCTCGCCGGCGCCGGGCACGATCAAAGGCCGCTGGCATAATGCCAAGCGACTGATTATGAGCGACCGGCAATGCACGCCTTTGCGAACCCTGCCCGTTTTCTGGATCTGGCCCGTCCGCTCACTCCCGTACTGTTTTGGTCCGGCGTGGTGCTCATCGTCGCGGGTTGCGTGGCGGGGCTGTTCATGGTGCCAGCCGATTATCTGCAAGGTGACTCCTTTCGGATTCTCTATGTGCATGTGCCCGCTGCCTGGTTGGGCATGGGCGGTTGGACGGGGATCGCCATTGCCGGGATCATGCAGATCGTCTGGCGACATCCGCTGGCGGGAATAGCCGGACGCGCGGTCGCGGTTCCGGGCGCGCTGTTCACCGCCATCTGTCTTGCCACCGGCTCGATCTGGGGGCGTCCGACCTGGGGGACCTGGTGGGAATGGGACGGACGGATGACCTCGATGCTGGTCCTGCTGTTTCTCTATCTCGGCTATATCGCGCTCGCATCCGCCAGCGCGGAATCGCGCGAGCAGGGCGGTGTGAGCCGCGTGACTGCGATCTACGGACTGGTCGGCGCGGTCAACATTCCGATCATCAAATATTCGGTGGTGTGGTGGAACAGCCTGCATCAGGCGCCGAGCATCACGCTGCGCGGGTCGGCGATCGATTCGAGCATGCTGTGGCCGCTGGGTCTGACCGTCCTGGGGTTCAGCCTGTGGTTCGGCGCGGTGGTGCTGATCCGCATGCGCGCGATTCTGGCCGCCAACAAGATCGAGGCGCGCATGCGCCGCATGGCCAGAGGGTAAGCGGCGCCGCATGAACCCCTGGCCTTTCGTCATCGCCGCCTATTCACTCGCCGCGCTGGGTGTCATGAGCGTCAGCATCCTGAGCTGGCGGTCGATGCGCCGTGCCGAGCGGCAGGTCGACGCGAGCAGGGACCGCCGCTGATGGCCGCGATGAAGACCAAGCATCAGCGGCTCGTCCTCGTCCTGCTGGCGCTCGCCGCGCTGATCGGGGCCGCCGTGCTTGCCATGTCCGCACTCAAGGATGATGTCGCCTATTTCTATACGCCCAGCGAGGCACTGGCGCAGAAGGTCGAGCCGGGGCGCGCTGTGCGGCTGGGCGGCATGGTCGTGGGCGGCAGCCTCCAGCGCGCGCCCGATGGTGTGTCGATCAGGTTCGAGGTCACCGACGGCAAGGCGTCGGTGCCGGTCAGCTTCACCGGGGTCACGCCCGATCTGTTCCGCGAGGGATCGGGCGTTGTCGCCGACGGCCGCTTCGCTCCCGGCGGGACCTTCGCCGCCGAAGAGATTCTCGCCAAGCATGACGAGCGCTACATGCCGCGCGAGTTGGAGGGCATGGCGGCGTATAACGAGACGTCGCACCGCGTCGAGCAGGCGGCGCGGCCATGATCGCCGAAGCGGGCCTCGCCGCTCTGTGGCTTGCCGCAGCGCTCGCCGCGTTCCAGATGATCGCGGCCTTTGTCGGCGTGGCGCAGAAGGAGGACCGGCTGATCGGCTATGTCCGTCCGGTGGCGGTCGCGCAGGGCGTGCTGACCGCCGTGTCGTTCCTGTTCCTCATCCTGCTGTTCCTCCGCTCCGACATGTCGGTCGCGCTGGTGGCGACCAACAGCCATTCGGCCAAGCCATGGCTGTATAAATTCGCCGGAACCTGGGGCAACCACGAAGGCTCGATGCTGCTGTGGGTCACGGTGATGGGCCTGGCGGGGGCCGGTGTCGCGCTGTTCGAGCGGGCGCTGGCGCGGGCGACCCATATCGCGACGCTGGGTGCGCAGGCGCTGATTTCGCTCGGTTTCTATGCGTTCCTTCTGTTCTCGTCGAACCCGTTCGAGCGGATCAATCCGCCGGCGGCGGACGGGCAGGGGCTGAACCCGCTGCTCCAGGACCCCGGCCTCGCGTTCCACCCGCCGACGCTCTACCTCGGCTATGTCGGGCTGTCGGTCGCCTTCTCGTTCGCGGTGGGTGCGCTCGTCACGCGGCAGGTCGATGCCGCCTTTGCCCGCGCGATGCGGCCCTGGGTGCTCGCCGCCTGGGTCATGCTGACGCTGGGGATCACGGCGGGCAGCTATTGGGCCTATTATGAGCTCGGTTGGGGTGGCTGGTGGTTCTGGGACCCGGTCGAGAATGCCTCGCTGATGCCCTGGCTTGCCGCGACCGCGCTGCTTCACAGCGTCAGCGTGCTGGCGACCCGCGACGGTCTGCGCGCCTGGACGGTCATGCTGGCGGTGGTCGCCTTTTCGATGTCGATGATCGGCACTTTCCTCGTCCGGTCGGGCATTCTCACCAGTGTCCACGCCTTTGCGGTCGATCCTGAGCGCGGGAGCTTCATCCTCGTGCTTCTGGCGCTCTATATCGGCGGCGCGCTGGCGCTGTTCGGCGCGCGGGTGGGCACGGTGCGCGAAGGGTCGCGGTTCGATCTCGTCAGCCGCGAAGCGACTCTGGTTATCAACAACCTGCTGCTGTCGGTCATATTGGGCCTTGTCCTGATCGGCACGCTCTACCCGCTGCTGACCGAGTCGCTCGGGGTCAAGGTCTCGGTCGGCCCGCCCTATTTCAACGGCGTCGTCGGACCGATCACGCTGGTCCTGATGCTGGTGCTGGCGGCAGGCCCCGTGACCCGCTGGCGTCGCGATTCGCTCGGCGCGGTCGCGCGGCGGCTGGCGCTGCCCCTGCTCGTCGGCGCTGCGGTGCTAGCGCTGCTCATCGTGCTGGCGGCGGGCAGGATCGGTATCCTGCCGCTGCTTGGCCTCGTTCTCGCGGCGCTCGTCGGGGTCGCCAGCCTCGCACCGTTGTGGAAGCGCAATCTGCGCCGCACGCCGCTCTTCACCTGGGGCATGGTGATCGCGCATCTCGGCTGCGCCGTCAGCGTCGCCGGCATGGCATCGGAAACCGCCTTCAACGTCGAGAAGCTGGTCGCCGCGCGGCCCGGCGACGTGACCGAGACGGCCGGGTGGAGCGTCCGTTTCAACAGCGTTGTGCCCGTCGCCGGCCCCAACTGGACGGCGATGCAGGGCAATTTCACCGTCACCCGCAACGGTGGCGGCGCGCGCGAGATCGAACCGCAGGCGCGCTTCTTCGCCAGCCCGCCGACACCGACGACGGAGGCCGCGCTGCTGACCGCGTGGGACGGGCAGCTTTACGTCGTGCTCGGTGACCGGTTGCCGGACGGGCGCTGGCAGCTCCGTATCTGGTGGAAGCCCTTCGTGACGTTCATCTGGTTCGGCGGGGGGATGATCGCGCTGGGTGGCGTGCTCGCGCTCGCCGGACGGGTAGGGCGCGGATGGCTGCGCCGCCGCCGGGCAGCCGCCGAAGTCGAAGCAGAGTTGGGCTACGCATGAGGCGCTGGCTGCTCTGGACCCCGCTCATGCTGTTCGCGCTGATCCTCGCGCTTGCTGCAGCAGGTCTGTTCAATCCGCAGGACCGCACGATCCGGTCGCAGATGGTGGAGAAGCCGCTCCCGGCCTTCGACCTGCCCGCCGCCGCGAGCGACCGTCCGGCGCTGGCCAGCACGCAGCTTGCGACCGGCAAGCCGCGCCTCCTCAACATCTTCGCAAGCTGGTGCGTGCCCTGCGCCGCCGAGTCGCCGCAGCTCCTGGCGCTTGCCCGTGACGGCGTGCAGATCGACGGCGTCGCAATCCGCGACGCGCGCGAGGATGTCGATGGCTTTCTCGCACGCTGGGGCAATCCCTATCAGCGCATCGGACTCGACGCCCGGTCGTCGCTCCAGCTCGCGCTCGGCTCTTCGGGCGTCCCTGAAAGCTTCGTGATCGATGGCAAGGGCGTGATTCGCTACCAGCATATCGGCGATATTCGCGCCGAGGACATCCCGGTCCTCAAGCAGAAGCTGGCGGAGGCCGCGCAATGACTGCGATGGCCCGCCTGGTCCTGTCGTTGCTGCTGGCGATGACCGCCGCGCCCGTCGTGGCGCAGACCGCGCTTCCGCCCGCGCCCTATGCCGACCGTCAGCTTGACGATCCCCGACTCGAGGCGCAGGCGCGCGATCTGATGCTCACCATCCGCTGCGTGACCTGCCAGAGCCAGTCGATCGCCGACAGCAATGCCAGCATGGCAAGCGACCTGCGCTCGATCATCCGCGAGCGGCTGCTGGCGGGCGAGTCGCCCGAGCAGATCCGCGAATGGCTGGTCGAGCGCTACGGCGAATGGATCAGCTATGCACCATCGGCCAAACCGATCCTGTGGCCATTATGGGCCGCGCCCGTCGTGCTGCTGGCGATCGGCGGCGTGCTGGTCGCATCGCGGCTGAAGCGCAGGCGGGGCGGATCATGACCGGGCTTCTCATCGCCGCGCTGATGGCGGCCCTCACGGCGATTGCGATCCTGTTTGTCCGTCGGGGCGGCGGCACCGCGGGCTGGGAGGCGGTGGTGGCCGCGCTGCTCGTCGGGCTTGCCGGCTATGCGTGGCAGGGACGCCCGGCGCTCGACGGCTCGCCGCGCAGCGGAGAGCAGCGCGCGTCCGCCGCGCTCGACGAGCGGCTGATCAGCCTGCGCAACACACTCGGCAACAGGTTCAGCCCCGGCGCACGCTGGCTGACGCTGTCCGACGGTCTTGCCCGGAACGGGGACAGCCAGGACGCGGTCAACATCCTCGTCTCGGGGGTGCGCGCCTACCCGAAGGATGCCGACCTGTGGGCGGGTCTCGGTACGGCGCTGGTGATGCATGGCGGCGGGGTGCTGTCGCCAGCCGCAGAATATGCCTATCAGCAGGCGCTCACGATCCAGCCCGGCGCGCGGTCGGCGCTGTTCTTCTACGGCCTTTCGCTCGCGCAGAACGGTCAGGCCGGCCCGGCGCGGTCGATGTGGGTCGAACTCCTCAACGGCCTGCCGCCGCAATCGCCCTTCCGTGCCGAATTGGAACGGAACATCGCCACGCTGGACGGTCTGGCCGCCGGAAGCCCGGCCGCGCCGTCGGCCGTTCCCTGATCCGCTCATGTTGCACTGCGATGGCCCCCATGCTACCGGCGCTGCGCGTTTCACGGGGCCTGGGGGGCGCTGGATGCGGACGCAACAGGGCGCAAGGCAGCCATCATGACCGACACAGCCGGCATTCCTGACAACGCGCTGCCCGATACGCGGGGGCATGTCGGCGGTGGCCACGGCCATGATCAGGGCGGCATCGTGCGCCTGGCCATCGGGGCGATCGGCATCGTCTTCGGCGATATCGGCACCAGCCCGCTCTATGCGTTCCGCGAGACATTTGCCGGTCACCATGCGCTCGCGCTCGACGCGGAGCATATCCTCGGCGCCATCAGCCTGATGTTCTGGTCGATGATGCTGGTGGTGACGCTGAAATATGTCACCATCCTGATGCGCGCGGACAACAAGGGCGAGGGCGGCAGCCTCGCACTGCTCGCGCTGATCAATGCGCAGCGCGGCCCGGCGCGGTGGAGCAGGGGCATCATCCTGCTGGGCGTCTTTGCCACCGCGCTCTTCTATGGCGACAGCATGATCACGCCGGCCGTGTCGGTGCTGTCGGCGGTCGAGGGGCTGGGCGTCGTGAATTCGGCGTTCAGCGGCATTGTCGTGCCGGTGGCGCTGGCGATCATGGTGTTCCTCTTCTCGATCCAGCGCGCCGGCACCAACAAGGTCGCGCGCGCATTCGGTCCGATCATGCTCCTCTATTTCGCGTGCCTGACGGTGCTGGGGCTGCTCAGCATCGTGAAGTCGCCTTTCATATTGTCGGCGCTCAATCCCTATTGGGCGGTGAACTTCTTCATCACCGACCCGCTGCCGGCCTTCCTGGCGCTGGGTTCGGTCGTTCTCGCGGTGACCGGCGCGGAGGCGCTCTACGCCGACATGGGGCATTTCGGACGTCGCCCGATCCGCGTGTCGTGGCTGTGGTTCGTGCTGCCCGCGCTGATCGTGAACTATATGGGGCAGGGCGCGCTGCTTATCCGTGATGCGGCCGCTCTCGAGAGCCCCTTCTATAATCTCGCGCCCGAATGGTTCCGCCTGCCGCTGGTGGGCATCGCCACGCTGGCGGCAATCATCGCGTCGCAGGCGGTGATATCGGGTGCGTTCTCCGTCACGCAGCAGGCGATCCAGCTCGGCTTCATGCCGCGCCTCAAAATCGCGCACACCAGCGCGCATACGGCGGGTCAGATCTACATTCCGCTCATCAACTGGGGCCTGATGATCATGGTCATCCTGCTCGTGATGGTGTTCCAGACCTCGTCCAACCTGACCGCCGCCTATGGCATCGCGGTCACCGGTGCCATGTTCATCGACAATGTCCTGCTCACCGTGCTTCTGCTCGGCCTGTGGAAGTGGCGCAAGCGTTATGCCGTGCCGCTGCTGGCGGTGTTCTATATCGTCGACGGCGCTTATCTGTTGTCGAACCTGACCAAGGTGCCCGATGGCGGCTGGTTCCCGCTGCTGGTCGGATTCGTCATCTTCACGCTGCTCACCACCTGGTCGCGCGGGCGCAAGCTGATGATGGACCGGCTCCGCGAATCGGCTATGCCGATCCCGGTCTTCGTCGCGTCCGCCGCGAACAGCGCGACGCGGGTGCCGGGCACGGCGATCTTCATGACCTCCGCGCCCGAGGGCGTGCCGCACGCGCTGCTCCACAACCTCAAGCACAACAAGGTGCTTCACGAGCGCGTCGTGCTGCTGACGGTGCATATCGGCGACGTGCCCGTGATCAGCCCCGAGAAACGGATCGAGACCAGCGATCTGGGGCGCGGCTTCTACCGCATGATCCTGAACTACGGCTTCATGGAGGAGGCGAATGTGCCGCTGGCGCTCAGCCACGCCTTCCAGTGCGGCGATCCGTTCAAGATGATGGACACCAGCTTCTTCCTCGCGCGCCAGACGCTGCTTCCCTCGGCGCACCCCGGCATGGCGATCTGGCGCGAAAAGCTGTTCGCGTGGATGCTGCGCAACGCCGAAGGTGCGATGGAGTTCTTCCGGCTGCCGACCAACCGCGTGGTGGAGCTGGGCAGCCAGGTCGAGATCTGACGGGTCAGGCGGCGGCCGCCGCCGGACTGCCGCGTTCGCGGGCCATGGACACGGTCGCAAGCGCGGCAAGCAATCCGAACGCCCCTGCCAGCACGAAGGCGAAGGCATAGCTGCCGGTCTCGCTGCGGATGACGCCCGCGCCATAGGCGGCCGTCGCCGCCCCGAGCTGGTGCGCCACCATCACCCAGCCGAACACGATCGGCCCCACTCCCGGCCCGAAGTGGCGGTTGGCGAGTGCGACCGTCGGCGGCACGGTGGCGATCCAGTCGAGACCGTAGAATAACGCGAACAGCGTCAGCGACCCCGCATCGTCGCCCGCGAATGGCAGCGCGATCAGCGACAGGCCGCGAAGCCCGTAATAGACGAACAGCAGCTTGCGCGGATCGAAGCGGTCGGTGAGCCAGCCCGACGCCGTGGTGCCGACGATATCGAGCACCGCCATCATCGACAGCAGCCCCGCGGCTACGACCGAGCTTATGCCGATATCGCCGCAATAGGCGATGAGATGCGTGCCGATGAGGCCGTTGGTGGTCAGGCCGCAGACGAAGAAGGTGCCCGCAAGCAGCCAGAAGATGGGTTCACCCAGCGCCTGCCTCAGCACCGCCAGCGCGCGGGGCCGCTCGTGCCCGGCGGCAGGAAGCACGCTCCGGTCCGTTTCCGCGCCGCCGAGCGGGATGAGGCCAACCGCGCGCGGGCTCTCGGGCATCGCCAGCCATGCGATGGGCACGACGGCGAGCGTTGCCAGGCTGACCACCGTCGCCACGCGCTCCCAGTGGAGATCGCCGGCCAGCCAGGCGAACAGCGGCAGGAACAGCAGCGCCCCGGTCGCGGTGCTGGCGCTCAATATGCCGATCGCGAGGCCGCTGTGCCTGACGAACCAGCGGCCGACGACCTGCGCCGCGAGGACGGGTGCCACCGCACCCGATCCGATTCCCGCGACGATCCCCCAGCTCAGCAGAAAATGCCATGGCTCGGTCATCCACCGGCTGGCGAAGGTCGCCCCCGACATCAGCAGCAGGCCGCCGATCATCGTCGTCCGCAGACCGATCCGCTGCGCCAGCGACGCGCTGAACGGGCCGGTCAGCCCGTAAAGCAAGAGGCCGATCGCAACGCTGAGCGAGATGGTCGCCCGGTCCCAGCCCAGGCTGAGTTCGAGCGGGCGAATCATCACCCCCGGCGCGGAACGAAGCGCTGCCGATGTCAGCAGCGCGAGGAAGGCGACGGCAAGGACCAGCCAGGCACGATGTATGCGCATATCTCTTCCCCCGTGCTCGCCTTGCCGGCGAGATGCGCCGGAACATACCCCGTTCGCCTCGATCGAAGTCGAGAGGCGCTGCGCGACGTGTCGCGACTTCGCTCGACACGAACGGACAGTTGCCCGGCTCGGCTCTAGCTTGCCACGACCTGCGACGCTTCCTTGCTCTGCCGCGCGAGTCCGTTTGCGGCCGACAGCACCGCTTGCACCGACGCCGTCCCGACGTCGGCATCAAGGCCGACGCCGAACACCGTGCGTCCGTCAGCCGAGCGGCACTCGACATAGGCGGCGGCGTTCACATCGGTCCCCTGACCGACCGCGTGCTCGCTGTAATCGACGATCTCGAGGTCGATACCCATCTCCTCGCGCAGCGCGGCGAGCACGCTCGAGAGCAGGCCGTTGCCGCGACCCGACACGCTCCGCGGCTCGCCGTCGAGCGCGATCTTGCCGACGAACAGCCGGTCACCCGCCGGTCCGGTCTCCTGATAGTCGAGCAGCTTGAACGGCTGGTCGGCACCCAGGCAGTAATGGCGTTCGAACGCCCCCCAGATGTCGGCGGCGTGCAGTTCGCGGCTCGACTGATCGGCCAGTTCCTGCACGACGCGGCTGAAATCGGCCTGCATGCGCTTGGGCAGCTTCAGACCCTTGTCCTGCTGCAGGACCCAGGCGACACCACCCTTGCCCGACTGCGAGTTGACGCGGATCACCGCTTCGTAGGAACAGCCGATATCGGCCGGATCGATCGGCAGATAGGGCACGTCCCACATCTCGTCATTGCGCTGCTCCTGCGCGGCAAAGCCCTTCTTGATGGCGTCCTGATGGCTACCGGAAAAGGCCGTGAACACCAGTTCGCCCGCATAGGGATGGCGGGGATGCACGGGCAGCTTGTTGCAATAGGTCACGGTCTGGACGATCTCCTCCATGTCGGAGAAGTCGAGGCCCGGCGACACGCCTTGCGTGTACATGTTGAGCGCCACGGTCACGATGTCGCAATTGCCGGTGCGCTCGCCATTGCCGAACAGACAGCCCTCGACGA
>CAZHGR010000052.1:0-20669 GCA_964532255.1 uncultured Sphingobium sp. | reverse complement strand
AGCAGCCAGGTCTGGATCGGCTCGCCGACCACGGGGATCGCGCCGAACAGGCCGGTGATGACCTTGGCACCCCAGTAGCTCATCTGGCCCCAGGGAAGGACATAGCCCATGAACGCGGTGGCCATCATCAGCAGGAAGATGACGAGGCCGAGCAGCCAGACCATCTCGCGCGGTGCCTTGTACGAGCTGTAGAAGAGACCACGGAAGATGTGGAGATAGACCACGATGAAGAAGAAGCTGGCACCGTTGGCGTGCGCGTAACGCAGCAGCCAGCCGCCGTTGACGTCGCGCATGATGTGCTCGACGCTTTCGAACGCGACGCCGGCATTGGCGGCATAATGCATCGCCAGGATGATGCCGGTAACGAGCTGAACCACCAGCGCGAAGCCCGACAGCACGCCGAAGTTCCAGAAATAATTGAGGTTGCGCGGCACAGGATAGCCGGCACCGATCGCGTTGTAGACCAGACGCGGCAACGGCAGCCGGTCGTCCACCCACTTCATCAGGGGGTTCTGCGGATTATACTGCTCAGCCCAGGGAAAGCTCATGTCTTTAATCCTCAGCCCACGAGAATGGCGGTATCGGAGGTGAACTGATACTCTGGAACCTCCAGGTTCAGAGGCGCCGGACCTTTGCGGATGCGACCGGCGGTATCATAATGCGAGCCGTGGCAGGGGCAGAAATAGCCGCCGAACTCGCCCTTGTTCTCACCCTCGCCCGCGCCCAGCGGAACGCAGCCCAGGTGGGTGCAGACCCCCATGGTAATCAGCCATTCGAGCTTGCCGTCGACCGTGCGCTCCTCCAGCGTCTGCGGGTCACGGAGGTCGCCGGCGGGCGTGTTCTGCGCCGACGCGATCTCCTGCGGCGTCAGGCGGCGGACGAACAGCGGCTGCGAGCGGAATGTGGTCTTGATCGCCTGCCCGGCCTCGATCGCCGACAGGTCGACTTCGGTGGTGGCGAGCGCCAGCACGTCCGCGCTGGGGTTCATCTGGTTGATCAGGGTCGGCAGGGCCGCCACCGCGCCGACGCCGGCGAACGACACGGCCGCGATATTGATGAAGTCGCGGCGGCGGACACCGTCGCCCTCGCCTGGCGCCACTGGCGCTTCGCTATGTTCAACCGTTGCCATTCCGTCAGCCCTTGCTCGTCAGCGTCATCCGCTGTCCAACCCTTTATGTCCGGGCTCGGCCGGCGACCCGGCCCGCCCGAACCCCGCCCGGGAGCGGAGCCATCAGCGGCGATCGGTGCGACATTGCCCTGCGCCGCGCCTGGACCCCCCGCGCGGTTGCGGCGCCTGATAGCGCCGTTGTGGCGGATTTGCCAACAGCATTTTAGGCCCTCTATGACAATCGCATGAACGAGGCTAAGCGACCGCCATGCGGCTCGCCCTCTTTCAGCCGGACATCGCCGGAAATGTCGGTGCCATCGCCCGTCTCGTCGCCTGCTGGCGGGTGCCGCTCGACATCGTCATGCCGTGCGGCTTCGCCTGGTCCGACCGGCAGCTCAAGCGGGCCGCCATGGACTATGGCGCGGCCGCCGACATCCATCGCCACGCCGATTTCGACTCCTTTCGCGCGACCGCCCTGGTGGGCGAGGCACGGCTGGTCGCGCTGACCAACACCGGCGAGACGATGCTCCACGATTTCGCCTTTTCGAGGGGAGACGTGCTGCTGATGGGGCGCGAGAGCGCGGGACTGCCCGACGCGATCAGGGACGGTGCCCATGCGCGGTTGCGCATTCCCATGGCGGCGGGCATGCGGTCGCTCAACATCGGCATGGCCGCGGCCGTCGCGCTCGGCGAGGCGCTGCGACAGACAGGAGATTTCCCGCGATGATCGAACTTGACGGCCAGCAGCAGGCGGCACGCGCCTGGTTCGAGTCGCTGCGCGACCGCATCTGCGCCGCCTTCGAGACGATCGAACGCGAAGCGGGGAGCGACGCGCGCTTCGACTACACGCCCTGGAACCGGGGCGACGACCCCGACGGCGCGGGCGGCGGCGGGGTTCGCGGGCTCATCAAGGGGCGAGTGTTCGAGAAGGCGGGGGTCAACGTATCCACAGTGGGCGGCGAATTCTCGCCCGAATTCGCCAGGTCGATCAACGGAGCGGATGAAAACCCCGCCTTTTTCGCCACGGGAATCAGCCTGGTGGCGCATATGGCCAATCCGCACGTCCCGGCGGTCCACATGAACACGCGTTTCCTGGTGACGACGAAGCGCTGGTTCGGCGGCGGCGCGGACCTCAACCCGCCCATTCCCTATGACGAGGACACGGCCGATTTCCACTCGGCCTTCAAATCCGCGTGTGACGCCCACGACACCGCCCATTATCCCCGCTTCAAGGCCTGGGCGGACGACTATTTCTTCATCCCGCATCGCGGCGTCCACCGCGGCGTCGGTGGCATTTTCTATGACCATCTCGAAACGCCGGACGATGCCGCGTTCGACTCCCATTTCGCCTTCACCCGGTCGGTGGGCGAGACGTTTCTGGAGGTGTTCCCGATGATCGTCCGGCGGCGCATGGGCCTGCCCTTCACCGGGCAGGAGGAGGAGCGCATGCTCCGCTGGCGCGGGCGCTATGCCGAATTCAACCTGATCTACGACCGTGGAACGACCTTCGGCCTCAAGACGGGCGGCAATGTCGAGGCGATCCTGATGAGCCTGCCGCCGCGCGCTGTCTGGTAAGCAGCGATCAGGAGGGGCGGGGCGCTCCGCGATAGACGGCGGCGCTCAGCGCCATGATCGTGACCGCCAGCCCCGCCTCGACCACAGCACCCGCGACGATGGTGACGAGCCGCGCGATGTCCGCCGGCAGCGCAAGCTGGGCAATGATGCCGACCACCGCGCCCAGAGCCGAAGACACGATCGTCGCGACCAGCAGGATGATCCCCAGCATCAGCAGGATGCGAAGGCCGCTGCCGCGCGTGATCTCCCAGCTCCGCATGATGAGCGCTACGGGTCGGCGCTCCTCCTCCGCCGCAAGCACGGGGGCGATGCAGATCAGGCGGGCGATGAGGTAGATACCCGGCAGGATGAACAATATCAGGCCCGCGAACACCACCAGCGACTGCAGCAGGTTCGCGAGCAGATAGAGAGGCAGCAGACGCAGCCCGAGCCGCATCGCATCGCTGACCACCGGGCGCGACGGATGAACGAGCAGCACCAGCATCGTCAACGAACCGAAGGTCGCGATCAGGCCGCTGATCAGGATCACCGGTGCATTCGCGCCGAAAAAAGCGACCTGTGCCGCCAGCAGATCCGCGATCGTCGCGCCCTCGGGCAACGGCTGCGGATCGGGGAGCAGCCAGCCGGACACGATCATCGGCAACAACAGGAACATCCCCGCCACGGCGCTCAGCACGTCGCGATCGCGGCGGATCATCGCCACCGCATCATTCCATGTCGCTGCCAGATTCAATCGCATGCGGCGCGCACGCTCCTTCCTGCTCCGACCGTGACGGCCGCATTGCTGCGATGGCCCTGTGATGCGCCACTTGTCAATCGACGCGCGAGACCGCATCGCGATCGGCATGCGATCCCTGCCCGTTCCCGAATGGCGCGTCGAGTCGGCGCCGGTCGATTATCCCGTCGCCCTCGCCGACATGGAACGGCGGGCGGAGGCGATACGCGCCGGCGAGGCGGGCGAGCGCATCTGGCTGCTCGAGCATCCGCCGGTCTATACCGCCGGCACCAGCGCGGATCCTGCCGAGATGATCGACGCGCGCTTCCCCGTCCATGTCGCGGGGCGCGGCGGGCGCTACACCTATCACGGGCCGGGCCAGCGAATCATCTATTGCAGCCTCGACCTCGCCGCGCGGGGACGCGACGTGCGCAATTTCGTCCACCGGCTGGAAGGCTGGGTGATCGCGGCGCTCGGCGATCTGGGGGTCGAGGCGTTTCGCGCCGGGGGGCGCATCGGCATCTGGACCATGGCACCCGACGGCACGGAGGCCAAGATCGGGGCGATCGGCGTGCGGGTCCGGCGCTGGGTCACGCTCCACGGCGCGTCGATCAACCTGAACCCCGATCTGGCGCATTTCGGCGGGATCGTGCCGTGCGGGATCAGCGAGTTCGGGGTCACCAGCCTGGCGGCGCTGTCCAGACCCGCCACCATGGCCGATCTCGACGCGGCGCTCGCCCGGCACCTGCCCGCGTTCCTCGCCGGGATCGGGCGCTGCCCCCCGCCTGACTGAGCCGCCGGGCATCCCATGCCCTTGAGCCGTCGCGTCGGCGGCGTTACAGCCGCAGCCATGAACCGCGCGATGCTTCTTTCCGTCCTGATGCCGCTGGCGGCGCTCACCGCCTGTGGCGACGGCGAGGAGGGCGGAAGCAATGTCGCGCTTCGCGACATGGAGGTCATCGACGGCACCGCCAATGACGCGATGGTCGACCTGGACAATGCGCAGTCCGACATCGCGCCGATGGCAAATGCGGGAGCTCCGGAAAGCGGCCCGGTTGCGCCCGCAGCCGCGACACCTTCCAACGACAGCGCCGCCGAGGCAGAGGCGCCGGACTCGGAATAAGACGAACCGTTGATCGCAACGGTTGCGATGATCGCCGGATTCCCGGAAAATGGACGCATGAAAACAGCTCTGCGTCCGCTTGCCCTCGCCCTGTCCAGTCTTGCCGCCTCGTTCGGCGCGGTCGCCCCCGCCGCGGCGCAGCTTTTCTGGCTGCCGCCCGACACCAGCGCGCCGCCGGTCACGGGTCTGGAGCCGTCGATCGGCGTCAACCTGCCCGGCGCGACGCCCGACGAGTTGCGCGCGGGACTGGTCTGGAACCTGCGCGCCGCGCTCAACGTCGCCGCGCTCCAGTGCGATTTCGAACCCACCCTTCTGACCACCAGCAACTACAACGCCATGCTGGCCCAGCACCGTCAGGAACTGGGATCGGCGTTCGACACGGTCGGCAAATACTTCACCCGCACCCACGGCGCGACGGGCAAGAAGCTGTTCGACCAATATGGCACGCGCACATATTCGGCCTATTCCACCGTCCAGGCGCAGCGCAATTTCTGCCAGGTCGCCGGCTCGGTCGGCCGCGACGCCATCTTTGCGCCACGCGGCCAGCTCCACAGGGTGGCGCAGAACCGGCTGGGCGAGCTTCGCAAGTCGCTCGCCTATCAGCCCGACCGGATCTTCGGCAATCCCGCCTACGGTTTCAAGGCGACGCTTCCCCCGCTCGGTCCCAAATGCTGGAAGAAGGGCGAGATGACCAAGAAATGCGCGAAACAGTGGAGCGCGATGCAGGGGGGATAGGTCTCCCCCCCTTCCCTCCGTCGTCGCGACGGCGCAGCCATCGACAGGAAGCCTAAACTCCGTTCAGCGCAGCCCCAGCAGCTTGTGCGTCTGGAGCGACAGCCGCCAGGCCGGCCGCTCCATCACCAGCGCCATGGCGGCGGCGGCGGACCGGCGGTTCGAGTCCGCGTCGCCCATGTCCATCGGCTGGACGAGACGGTGCGGGAAATCCCAGCGTTCCAGCGCCTCGACATCGATCCCGTCCTGCGGCCAGACCAGCTTCAGCTCGTCGCCCCTTTGCTGGACGACCTCGCTGCCCGCCTTGGGGCTGATGCAGACCCAGTCGATCGCGGGATTCGCCGCGATGGTGCCGTTGCTCTCCATCGCAATCGCAAAGCCGCGCCGATGGAGCGCGTCGACCAGAGCGTCGTCGACCTGAAGCATCGGCTCGCCCCCGGTCAGCACGACGAAACGGCCCTCGACACCGGCACCCCACAGCCGCTCGGCCGCCTCGGCCAGCGCGTCGGCATCGGCGAAGCGTCCGCCGCCGTCGCCGTCGGTGCCGACGAAATCGGTGTCGCAGAAGCGGCAGACCGCGCTGTCCCGATCAGCCTCGCGCCCCGACCAGAGATTGCACCCGGCGAACCGCACGAACACCGCGCGGCGACCGCTGTTCACCCCCTCCCCCTGCAGCGTCAGGAAGCTTTCCTTGACGGCATAGCTCACGCGACCGGCCCGGGCCGCGTGGCATAAGCGGTCGGGTCGGGGATGCCTGCCTCGGCGAAACCCTTGGCGCGCAGACGGCAACTGTCGCACAGGCCGCAATGCAGATCGCCCGGCTGCGGATCGTAGCACGACCAGCTCAGCCCGGTGTCGAGGCCCAGCCGGTCCGCCTCGCGCACGATGTCGGCCTTGGTCATGTGCTGGAGCGGCGCGCGGATCGCGATCCGCCGCCCTTCCACCCCCGCCTGCGTCGCGAGGTTCGCCATTGCCTGAAAAGCGGCGATGAACTCCGGTCGGCAGTCGGGATAGCCCGAATAATCGAGCGCGTTGACCCCGATATAGATCGCGTCGGCACCAGTCACCTCGGCGAGCCCCAGCGTCAGCGCGAGAAATATGGTGTTGCGCGCGGGCACATAGGTGACGGGAATGCCGAGCGTCACGCCTTGCTTGGGGACCGCGATATCCGCCGTCAGCGCCGATCCACCGATGGCGGTCAGGTCGAGCGGCACCACCACATGGCGCTCGACACCCAGATGGCGACCGACCGCATGCGCGCGGTCCAGTTCGACGCGGTGGCGCTGGCCATAATCGACGCTGAGCGCGACGAGCCGGTGCCCTGCTTCGCGCGCGAGCCCTCCGGCGACGAGCGAATCAAGGCCACCGGACAGAAGGATGACGGCAGGGGATGGCGTGGCGGCGGCCATGGCGGGAATCCGAAAAGCGGCCCGCCCGGCAACCGGCCGGGTCAGGCGGTCAGGTCAGGCGTGCTCCAGCGTGCATTGCAGCGGATGCTGGTTCTGCCGCGCGAAATCCATCACCTGGTTCACCTTGGTCTCGGCGACCTCATAGCTGAAGACCCCGCAGACGCCGACGCCGCGCTGATGGACGTGAAGCATCACGCGCGTCGCTTCCTCCATGTCCATGCGGAAGAAGCGCTGCAGGACGTGGACGACGAACTCCATCGGCGTGTAATCGTCGTTCAGCATCAGGACCTTGTAAGGGGTCGGTTTCTTGGCGCGAGCCCGTGTGCGGGTCGCGATGCCGAGACCGGGGCCACCCGGACCCTCTTCGTCTCCGCGGCCGGCCATGGCGTGGATATGGTGCGCGATGTCGATGCTCATGATGCGGCAGGATATGGCAATCGGCCGAGTCAACGCAAGGGCCTCGGCGACTAACGGAGCATGTACGAAAAAGGGACCGGCGCAGCGCCGGTCCCTTTCGTAACCTTTCGCAATCGAGCGCTGACGGATCAGGCCGCGATCGACTTGATGCGGTCGGACACGACCGACACGCGGTTGCTGAGCGGCTGGGCGATTTCGCCGGCCAGTTTCAGCATCGCTTCGCTCGCCTTGGCGGTTTCCGACGCCATGGTGTCGAACGCCGCAGTCATCAGCTCGCTGTTGAGCTGGAAGAACTCGGTCGGCGACTTGATCGAGGCATAGTTCTTGAGCGTGGCGCTGGTGCGCTCGAAGCTCGAACGGCCGACCTCGGCCATGTGCTGGCTGATCTGTTCCATGCCCTTGGCGGCGATCTTCGACGTCTCGACCATGGCTTCCAGATTGCCCTTGGTCAGGTCGCCCAGTTCTTCCATGGCCTTGGACGAACGCTCCATGGCGAGCTTCGCCTTGTCGTTCATTTCGGTCATGACGCTCTGGACGCGCTCCTTGGAGTCCTCGGCGAATTTCCTTCCGGTTTCAATCGCTTCGTTCATGATGGCGTTTCCTTCCAAATAAGGTGTCGTAAGTGTCTGCGGCACCGGGGTCGCAGCGATGGGATTCTCGCCAGTCCCCGGCTGCGGCGGCGGAGGCGATATCTCGGTCTTGCTCTCGGTTTCGATCCGGGCCTTGGCAGGCTCGACCGGCGCTGGAGCGGCTTGGGCTGCCGGCTGCGAAGCGGCCGGCGGCGGCGGCGCAGGCTCGGCCTTCACGGGCTGCGCCTTCGGTGCCGCGGCGACAGGTGCCGGAGACGGGGGTGTAACCGTAGCAACCGGCGGCTTGGGCGAAGCCGCAACTGCCCGCTTGCGGGCCTCGACAGGCGCGGTCACCGGCTTTGCGGAAGAGGCAGGCGCAGGCTTCAGTCCGGCCGTCAGAGCGACGGAGGAAACCTCTGTCGTCTTTTCCGGCGCCGCCTTTTCAGGGGCAGCCTTTTCCGGGCTCGCATTTGTGGCCATCGCCTTCCCAGGCGTGGTCTTTTCCGGCAGCGCGCTTTTGGGCCCGGCGGGAGCCGACTTGACGGGCACCGCTTTGGCCGCAATCGGTTTGGGGGTCCTGGGTGGCTTTGCCATGATCCATCTCTCTTGCTGCAGTGCACAATAAGCGATCACGGCCCCGATTGCAAGGGTTTTTTTGCAGTGCAACATGATCCGCTACGGAGGGTCAACACCTTCCTTAGCAGCTTGTTCCATCTCAGAAAAATGGAAACGATGCCGTAACGGATCTATCGGCCGCTCAGTGCGACCGCACATAGCGCCCGGGCGCGTCCTCGATCGCCCGCAGCTTGCCTTTGCCCGGACGGCGCGCCTTGTTCGCAGTCACCTTCTTCGGGGCAAGATGGTCGATCCAGCCGATCCAGTCGGGCCACCAGCTCCCCTTGGTCTCCGCCGCGCGCTCGCGGAAAGCGGCGAGCGACTCCGCAGGCTCCTCGCAGGTCCAATATTGATACTTGCCGCTGGAGGGCGGGTTCACGACGCCCGCGATGTGACCCGACCCGGCCAATACGAAGCGGCGCGGTCCCGCAAAGTGCCGCATCGCCTTCCACACGCTGACGGCAGGCGCGATATGATCGTCGACACCCGCCTGGATGTAGGTCGGCACCTTGACCCGGCGTAGATCGATGGGGGTTCCGTCGACGACCATGGAGCCGGGTTCCACCAGCCGGTTGTCGCGGTACAGGTCCGCCAGATAGCCCTTCAGCCAGCACGCCGGGAGGTTGGTGGAATCGCCGTTCCAATACAACAGGTCGAACGGCTTGTAGTCCTCGCCCAGCAGATAGTTGTTCACGACATAGGACCAGATGAGATCGTTGCCGCGGAGCATGTTGAACGTCGCGGCCAGATAGCGCCCGTCGAGATAGCCGTCGCTCGTCAGCCGGTCGAGCATGTCGATCTGCCGGTCGTCGACGAAGAGGCTGAGGTCGCCCGCCTCGCTGAAATCCACCTGCGCGGTAAAGAAGGTCGCGCTTTTGACGATGTCCTGACGGCCGCGCGCGTCGAGCAAGGCCAAGGTTGCCGCGAGGGTGGTCCCCGCGACGCAATAGCCGATCGCATGCACCGATTCGACGCCCAGCAGGTCGCGCACCGTATCGATCGCCTGCACCTGCCCCCGGACGATATAATCGTCCCAGGTCACGTCGGCCAAGCTCGCATCGGCCGACTTCCACGAGACGATGAACACCGTCAGCCCCTGATCGACCGCCCATTTGACGAAGCTCTTCTGCGGCGCAAGATCGAGAATGTAGAAACGGTTGATCCACGGCGGAAAGATGATCAGCGGTGTTTCGTACACCTTGTCCGTCGTCGGGCTGTACTGGATGAGCTGGTACAGCGGCGTCTCGGCAATCACCTTGCCGGGCGTGGCGGCGATATTACCGCCGACGGTGAAGGCGGTGGTATCGGTCTGGCTGAGCTGACCGCGCTCGATGTCCGCGATCATGCGCTGAACGCCAGCCAGCAGATTCTCCCCGCCCGTTTCCAGCGTCCGCTTCATCACGGCCGGATTGGTGAGGGGAAAGTTGGCGGGGCTTGCCGCGTCGATGATGCTGCGGGTGGCAAAACGGAGCTGCGCCTTCTCATGCGGCGCGATGCCGTCGATCCGGTCGGCCATCTGCATCATCGCCTCCGAGACCAGCAGATAGGTCTGGAGGATCAGCGAATAGACCGGATTGTCCTTCCATTCGGGATCGGCGAAGCGCTTGTCTCCCTCGATCATCGGCGCAAGCGCGGCAGGGTCGATCGCGGGAAACGCGCCCTTCGCCAGCATCTCCTGCCACCAGGCAAGCCCCTGTTGCGCCCCCGCCGCCTGAAGCTCGGCGATGCGCGCCATGATGGCGACGCCGCTCTCGCTCATTTCGCCGAGCTGAGGCGCGAGTTCGGCCGATTTCTCCAGCAGCATCTGCTGCGCATGGCCAAACACACGGCCCCAATGCTGAAGCTGTTCCAGCAGATCGCCCGACCCCGCCGACGTCTCCGGCGCGGGTATCAAAAACGACCCCATGACGCCCGAGTTCGAAAGCATCTCGTCACTCTTCGTCGCCATGCCCCTGCTTTCGCTGGTACGCCCCTTGCAAGCCATATATATCGGCCGCGCGCCGGTACATGCAACCATCATCCCCGATGGACGCAAAGGCCGACGCATCCGAGGCACAGGACGCGCCGCGCACGTGGCGCGGTCGTCCGATGTGGCCGAATACCAACAGTAGAGCCGATACGATGTCCGACGAATTCTACCGCATGAAGCGCCTGCCCCCCTATGTCATCGCCGAAGTCAACGGCATGCGGGCAGCGGCGCGCGCGGCGGGCGAGGACATCATCGACCTCGGCATGGGCAATCCCGACCTGCCGCCGCCCGACCATGTCATCGACAAGCTGTGCGAGGTCGCCCGCAAGCCCGATGCCCACGGCTATTCGCAGTCGAAGGGCATACCGGGCCTGCGCCGCGCCCAGGCCAATTACTACGCCCGCCGCTTCGGGGTCGACCTGAATCCCGAAAGCGAGGTCGTGGTGACGATGGGATCGAAGGAGGGGCTGGCCAGCCTCGCCACCGCAATCACCGCGCCCGGCGACGTCGTGCTGGCACCCAATCCCAGCTATCCCATCCACACCTTCGGCTTCATCATTGCCGGGGCGACGATCCGGTCGGTGCCGACGACGCCCGACGACGATTATTTTCGCGCGCTCGAGCGGGCGATGGTGTTCACCGTGCCGCGCCCGTCGATCCTGGTCGTCAACTATCCGTCCAATCCGACGGCGGAAACGGTCGACCTCGCCTTTTACGAGCGGCTGGTCGCCTGGGCGAAAGAGAACAAGGTCTGGGTCATCTCCGACCTTGCCTATTCCGAACTTTATTATGACGGCAATCCGACGCCCTCTATCCTTCAGGTGCCGGGCGCAAAGGACATCGCCATCGAGTTCACCTCGATGTCGAAGACCTATTCGATGGCAGGCTGGCGGATGGGCTTTGCGGTCGGCAACGCGACGCTGATCGCGGCGATGAGCCGGGTGAAGAGCTATCTCGACTATGGCGCGTTCACGCCGATCCAGGCGGCCGCCTGCGCCGCGCTCAACGGGCCTCAGGACATCGTCGAGAAGAACCGGCAGCTCTATCATCGCCGCCGTGACGTGCTGGTCGAGAGCTTCGGCCGTGCCGGGTGGGACATTCCGCCGGCGCGCGCGTCGATGTTCTGCTGGGCACCGCTTCCCCCGGCCCTGCGCGAGATGGGCAGCCTCGAATTCTCGAAGCAGCTCCTGACCAAAGCGGGCGTCGCGGTGGCACCGGGCGTCGGCTATGGCGAGGATGGCGAGGGCTTTGTTCGCATCGCGCTGGTCGAGAACGAGCAGCGGCTCCGCCAGGCCGCGCGCAACGTGCGCCGGTACCTGCAAAGCATGGGCGTCAACGCAGGCGCGGCGAGCGCCTCGGGTACGCGCGGCTGATCCAGAAGGACGATCTGACGATGTCGGGGGCAAGTCTGTTACCGGTTGTCGAGCATGTGCCGCAGTCGATCCAGCTCGCGCTTGCCCCCGCCTTCCTCGTCTCCGGAATCATGGGATTTCTCAACGTCCTCTCGTCACGGCTGGGCCGGGTGGTCGATCGAAGCCGGGTCCTCGCCCCCCTGGTCTGGACGACCCATGGCGCCGCGCATGACGAGATTGTGTCGGAGCTCAATGTGCTCGACCGGCGTATTCACCTGCTGAACCGGGCGATCCTGTCGAGCGTGTCGTCCGCCAGTTCACTTTGCCTGGTCATCGTTCTGCTCTTTGCCTCCGCCATGGTGGGGTTGCAGTTGGAACCTGTCGTCGCCGCGTCCTTCATTGCCGCGATGATCGCGCTGTTGTTCGGCTTCGTGCTGTTCACGCGCGAAATCGGCCTCGGTGGGAGGGTGCTGCGCGTGCCCCCGGACATCCTCGCGCATCAGGACGAGGGCAGCGACTGACGCCCGCTCTCTTGGAGCCTGCCTGTCGCCGCACTAGATCGGGTGCCCAACTGACAGGAAACCCAGATGATCTCGCTGACGACGGACCGGCTTACATTAAGGCCATTTCGCGAAGACGATGCGGCGGATCTCTTCGCCTACCTGCATCGTCCCGGTGCGAGTTGCTTCCTTTCGATGAAGCTCGACGATCTGGCGGCCGCCCGTGCGGAAGCCATTGAGCGTACCGGCTCTGACGAGGTATTTGCGATAGAACATCGCGAAAGCGGCCGTGTGATCGGGGAAGTGTTCGGTCACCTGGAGCCGCCGGATACCTTCGCGGTCGCCTGGCAGTTGAACGGCGACTTCATGGGCCAGGGCTTTGCCCTGGAAGCGACGCGGGCGGTGATCGATCATCTGTTCGCAGCGCGGGGCATCCGGCGCGTCTATGCGTATGTCGAGACGAACAATCACCCTTCCCAACGGCTTTGCGCGCGCCTGGGCATGCGGCAGGAGGGGCTGTTCCGGGAATTCATCTCATTTGAAGCCGATGAAACGGGCACGCCGATCTATGTCGACACTCTCCAGTTCGCGATCCTGAAAAAGGAATGGCGCGGAGGAGCGGGAGATCGGACCAGGACAGAATAATGCCGTTCGAACCGATCGGCGGCGTAGCGCCCTCCGATCGAGGACCGCACTAGCCGCCGGGCGGTCCGATCCGGATGCTCACGCAGAAGCGCCCGGCGGCGCGGTCGCGGACCAGTTCGGTGCGAAGCTGCCGGACCAGTCCCGTCAGCACCCTGCCGAACCGTTCCTCCAGCAGGCGCTCGATCCCCGGCGTGTCGGTCAGCGCAGCCGATGCCACGGTCAGCGTCGCCATGGTCTCCGGATCGTCCTCGTCGCGTTTGAACGCGATGAAGACAGGGGCGGGCTGCTCGCTTAGCATGACCAGTTCGGTCAGTTCGGTGATCAGAAAGGCCACCGGCACGGCCAGATCCTGACGGATGTAGATCGGGTCGCAATCGACGCGGATGGGAAAGCGTCCGCCGTCGCCGTCATGCGCCCGCAGCGCGCCGCCCAGCTCGCTCACCAGCGCGCGCGCGTCGATCCCCTGGCTGTATTCGGCGGCGGCATAATGGTTGCGATGGACGACCGACAGCGCATCCACGCGCCGCTGGATCGACGCATAAGCGACGCGCGCCTCGGGTGCCTGCGCGGCGCGGCTGTGCAGGTTGATGAGACTGGCGATGATCTGAAGGTTGTTCTTGACGCGGTGATGCACCTCGCGAGTCAGCGTCCGCTGGTGGGCCAGCGCGTCGGCAAGCTTGGCCTCGTGGCTTACGACGTCGCGCGCGATCTCGCGGAAGGTGTCTCCCAGCATCGTGATCTCGGCCGCAAGATGATCGACATTGGGGACGCTTTGGAGAAGCGTTCCCGGCTGATAGGCCGCCACCTGCCTGTTGAGGTCGACGAGCGGACGAATGAGGAAGCGGTTGACCACCCACCAGCCGATCGCCGCCGCCGCCAGCCACATGAAAATCGGCAGCAGCGTCGCCGCCACCCGCAGCAGCGCCACCTGCGGTCGCTCCGACAGCGCGCTGAACCGGATGTCGTCGAGGTTCAGCGCAGCATCCACCTCGTCAAGTCGGTCGTCGGAACGGCCATTGCCGCGAAGGATCCACAGGCGCGCCTCACCCTGCGACAGCCACATGCTGACATAGTCGGATTGCCCCATGCCCATCGCCGTCATCGCCGCTAGCCGGCGGGGTTCGTAGCGTACGACTGCCTTCACGCCGCGTTCGGCATTGGCCATGCCGGTGACGAGCGTTTGGCGAGCAGGGTCGATCCGTGCGCGGACATCGACTGCCTCCGCCAGCGTGGGTCTGTCCGGTCCGGCGGACGAAGCGCAGAGCAGCCGGCCGTCCCCGCCATAGATAGCGAAGGCGAGACCGCCGTCCTGCACGCGAAGCTGCCGCGCGGCGCGCTGGCAGATGACCGTCCGGCCCGGATAGTCGGCAAGGCTGCCGGTCACGATCTGCAGCACGGTCCGGTCGCGCTCGATTGCGCCGACCAGTCGGCCCGCCGCCTGCGCCGCGTCGAGCCGAAGCGCGGCCAGCCGCTCCATCTCGGCGGTTCGAATGGTCTGGACGGTGCCGAAGATCGCGATGATCCCCAGCGGCAACAGCGCCAGGATCAGCACGATGAACATTTTGAGGCCGGTGCTGGCGAACCAGCCGCGAACATCGTCGCCCATCAGGCCCCCGGCGATGCGCGATCGGGGGATCGCCAGTCTGGACCGGCCGCGCGTGATCATTCCAGCTTGTTGAGCAGGTCCATCAGGTCGTCCGGGATCGGTTCGTCGACTGTCTGATGATAGACGCCGCGAAGCATCCGTCCCACCTCGTCATTGGATCCCGTTTCGCGCTTCTTACCGCGCCTGCTCGCCCCCGGTGCCTTGGTCACGGCGCCCGGACGCTCTTCTGCCGGGCCCTCCATCGAGGTATCACCGCTTCCATTGCGTTCTGCCAAGACGCGCTCCCGACTAATCTGTACGGCCGATCCCCGCGGCCCTGGACTGTGGCCCGATACTGCAAAATATGCGAGCGATAAAGCGCGTCCCCCTGAGTGACGCGCGAACCGTGAAACCATTAGCCCGCTCAATTGTTCCTTAGCACACCTCAACGGCCGTCTGGCCGCAGGTCGGGTAATCGGGCAAGGCGATCTTCGTTAGAATGTGCTGGCCTTAACGCCTGCCGTCGACGAAAGTGCCTCCGCGGGAGAAGAGAAGTTATGTCGCTTGGTCAAGAGTTGAAGCCGCATCTGCCGTTCCTGCGTCGTTACGCACGCGCGCTGACCGGAAGCCAGACGGATGGCGACGCCTTCGTGCGCGCCACGCTGGAAGCCATCATCGTGGCACCGGACGAATTTCCCAATGAAATGGGGCCACGGCTCGGCCTCTACCGCGTGTTCCAGGCGATCTGGGAAAGCTCCGGCGAGCATCTGACCGCGCGCGACGACGATGGCGGCGACCGCGAATCAGTGGCGACCGCGCGGCTCTCGACCATCCCGCCGCTGTCGCGTCAGGCACTGCTGCTGACCGCGATGGAGGGCTTTTCGAACGAGGAGGTCGGCTACCTCCTTGCGCACAGCGATGCGGAGATCGAATCGCTGGTCGACGAAGCCATGACGGAGATCGAGGCGCAGACGCGCACCCGCGTCCTCATCATCGAGGACGAACCGATCATCGCCATGGACATCGAAACGATCGTTCGCGACCTGGGCCATGACGTGACGAGCATCGCCGTGACGCGGGACGAGGCGGTGCGCGAGGCGCTGGCCGACCGGCCGGGTCTGGTACTTGCCGACATCCAGCTCGCCGACGACAGCAGCGGTATCGACGCGGTGCACGACATCCTCGCGGAATTCCACGTGCCCGTCATCTTCATCACCGCTTTCCCCGAGCGGCTGTTGACCGGCGAGCGTCCCGAACCGACCTTCCTCATCACCAAGCCGTTCCAGCGCGCGACGGTGAAGGCGGCGATTTCGCAGGCGCTTTTCTTCAACGCCGAAACGGTCTGAAACCCGCGTCCGAGCGGTTGGACAGGACCGCCCGGAGCGCTGGATCCTGATCGGGTGACAGCGCCTGATTCACGATGTCGGCGGAAGCGCAAAGCGCTTCCACCTCGACCGATCAGGCTCTAAGAGGCCGCATGACCGCGACCGACGACCGCATCTACCCGCTCGACCTCGTGCGCGGGGTGGCCATCGTCGGCATGGTCATCATGAATGTCGCCGCCACGGGGCTGCCCGGCGTGACCTTCATGCTGCCGGGCCAGGGGCTTTCCGGGATCGGTGACACGGTGCTCTGGCTGCTGTCCTTCATCCTCATCGACGGCAAGATGCGCGCGCTGTTCGCGATGCTGTTCGGCGCGTCGGCACTGCTCGTCATCGACCGGGCCGAGATGGACGGCCGCGACGGCATTGCCGATCAGCGGCGTCGGCTCTTCGCGTTGCTCGTCCTCGGCATGCTTCACTATGCGCTGATCTGGTCGGGGGACATTCTGACCTATCTGGCGGTCGGCGGGCTCGTCACACTGCGTCTGGTGGCGCGCGAGCCGATTGAGCTCGTCAAATGGGCGTTCGCGCTGTTCGCGATCCAGCTCGTGCTGTTCATCGTGCTGACCGCCGCGCCATTCTGGTCGCAGACCCCGGCGGGCCATGATGCGCTGATCGAGCGGGCGATGGTGCATGACATCGCCTTCTCCCGCATCCAGGACTACGGAGCGCTGGTGAGCGCCCGGCTCGCGACGGTGCCGGTCGATATCTACTGGCAGACGCTGTTCACCCTGTTCGAGACCATGGGGTTCATGCTGCTGGGCATGGCCATGGCGAAGGGCGGCTTTTTTACCGGCCAGTGGGAAGTGGCCAATTATGCGCGGACGGCGCGGCATGCGCTGTTTGTCGGCCTGCTGCCGACCGCCGGCATCGCGGCGGGCATCCTCCTCGCGCGCGATTTGCGTCTGGCCGAGCTGCTCTATTTCGCGGCCGCCTTTCCGTTCCGCATTCCGATCACCATCGGCATTGCCGCGCTACTGCTGATGCTGGCGCGCGGCAACGAGGGACGGGCGCTGGCCGACCGCTTCGCGGGAATCGGGCGGCTATCGCTGTCGAGCTATCTTCTCGCTAGCCTGATCGCGACCAGCCTCTTCTACGGCTATGGCGGCAACCTGTTCGCGCGGCTCGATCGGGCGGAACTGCTGCTCGTCGCGCTTGCCATCATCGCGCTGCTGCTGGTCGCGGCGCCGTTCTGGCTGAGCCGGCTCGGCACCGGCCCCGCAGAACGGGCGTGGCGCGCGCTACGTTCGGTCGGCGCGCGCCACGCCTGATCACCAGATTTTCACGCGCTTCTCCGGCGGCAGATACAGCTTGGCTTCCGGCGCGATCCGAAACGCGGAATACCACGGATCGAGATTGCGCACCGTCGCCACACGATAGGGCGAGGGCGAATGCGGGTCGGTCAGCAGCCGCTGCCGCTCCGCCTCCTCGCGCACATTGCGCCGCCACACCTGCGCCCAGCCGAGGTAGAAGCGCTGATCGCCCGTCGTGCCGTCGATCACCGGCGCGGGCTTGCCGCCGAGCGACGCCAGATAGGCCTCGTGCGCGACGGTAAGGCCCGCCAGGTCCGCGATATTCTCGCCCAGCGTCAACTGCCCCTGCACATGCTCGCCCGGCAGCGGCGCATAGACGTCATACTGTGCCACCAGAGGATCGGTGAGCGCCTTGAAACGCGCCACATCAGCCTCGGTCCACCATTGCGCAAGCCGCCCCGAGGCGTCGTACTTGGCGCCCTGGTCGTCGAAATGATGGCTGATCTCGTGCCCGATAACCGCGCCGATGCCGCCATAGTTGATCGCGGGATCGGCATGCGGATCGAAGAAGGGCGGCTGCAGGATCGCCGCCGGGAAGACGATCTCCACCATGCCGAAATTGGCATAGGCGTTGACCTCCATCGGGGTCATGAACCATTCCCAGGTGTAGATCGGCTTGCCGAGCTTGCCGATATTATAGTCATGCTCGAACTGGCGCGAGCGCAGCGCATTGCCGAACAGATCGTCGCGCGCCACCGTCAGGCCGCTATAGTCGCGCCACCGGTCGGGATAGCCGATCTTGGGCTTGAACGCCGCCAGCTTGGCGCGGGCCTTCTGCTTGGCCTCGGCGCTCATCCAGTCCAGCCCATCGATGCGGCGGCCCATCGCGGCGAGGATGTTGCGCACCATCTCGTCCGCCGCCACCTTGGCTTCGGGCGGGAAGTGGCGCGCGACATAGAGCTTGCCGACCTCGTCGCCGAGCGATCCCTTCACGAAATCGACCGCCCGTTTCCAGCGCGGCTCGCGCTCGGGCGTGCCGTTGAGGACGGTGCCGTGGAAGGCGAAACTTTCGTCGGCGATCGCGTCGGGCAGATAATCGGCCAGGTCGTCGAGGCTGCGGATCAGCATCATGTCCTTGAGGACGCCGATCGGTGCCTTGGCGATCAGCGCCGCCTCGCCGGTGACGGCGGTGGGCTGCGCCACCAGCAGCGTATCGACCGCGCCGAGGCCCTGCGCCGCTAGCCAGCCCTTGAAGTCAAAGCCGGGCGCGCGGCGCTCAAGCTCCGCCAGCGTCATCTTGTTGTAGACCTTGTCGGCATCGCGGCTGTCGATGCGGGTCCAGTGCGCTTTGGCGATCCGGGTCTCCAGCGCCATCAGCGCCTCCGCCCGCGCCTGCGCATCGACCTCCCCCGCCAGCGTCAGGAGCCGGGCGAGATGCGCGACATAGGCGGCGCGCGTCTCCTTCATCTTGGCGCTGTCGGTCAGATAATAGTCGCGGTCGGGCATGCCCAGCCCGCCCTGAACCATCGCGAAGACATATTGGTCGGGCGCCTTGTCGTCCTGCCCCACATAGCCGCCGAACGGCCCCGACACGCCGTTGCGCGATGCCTTGCCAGCGAGCGCGGCGAAGTCCGCCTTGGTCCTGATCGCCTTGATCTCGTCGAGCCACGGCTTGATGGGGCCAAGGCCCCGCGCCTCGACCGTCGCCTGATCGAGATAGGAGGCATAGGCATTGCCGATGCTGCTCGACCTGTCGTCGCGCAGTTCGTCGAGCATCGCCCGCGTCCGCTCCTTCGACAGGTCGTCGAGCCGGGTGAACAGGCCGTAGTTCGACTTGTCGGCGGGAATGGGCGTGGTGTCGGCCCAGGTGCCGTTGGCATAGCGATACATGTCGTCGCCCGGCGCGACGCTCCTGTCCATGCCCGCGGTGTCGAAGCCATAGGTGCCATATTCGGGCTTGGGCTGCGGTGCCGCTTCGGCTGTGGGGGCGCTGGCCGCCGCGGCCGACCGGCCGGTCGGTTGCGAAGCGCAGCCGGCTAGGGCTGTGGAAGCGAGGGTGGCGATCAGAAGCGAGCGGTGCAGAATGAGCTGTCTCCGGTTTTGGCGAGGGGCAAAGGCTGGGATTTAGGACGCGCCGCTGTTCCACCCAAGCAGGTAATCACGGGACGCGCTGCGAAACACGTTCGCTCAGTCTATCGCGAAAATGTCGGCGGCGGCGAGCGTTGCGCCGATTTCCGGCAGCGGGATATCGGCACCCCTTGGAAGAAGGTCATCGGTCCATCCGTTCGGTGCGGTGCGGCGAACGACGCGGACATGCTCCGTGTCCGGATCGACGAACAGCAATAGCCGCACGCCGCTGAGCGCGCGATACTCCATGAGCTTGTCCCGCTGGTCCAGAGCAGCGGTTGAGGGCGAGAGCACCTCGATGATCACGACGGGATCGCCCATCAGCTTGGCGGCGGGATCAATGGATTTGGCATCCCGGCAGTAGACACTCAGGTCGGGATAGCGGATCGACGCTTCGCCGGTACGCACCGCGAAATCGCTGTTATAGGGTCGGCAACCCGAACCACGCAGTTGCATCCCCAAGGTGACGGCAATGTTGGTGGCGACGCGCGCGTGCGCCTCGGTGCCGCCGGTCATCATATAGACCAGACCGTCGACAAGCTCCGCCCGGGAGTCGCCGAAGTTCATCCCGAGAAACTCCGCCACCGTGAGCCGGCGATAGGCAGGATCGAGTGCAAGACCGGTCATGACCGCAGCATAGCGCATGACGTTCACGCGAAAAAGGGGCCGGAGGATCGCTCCCCCGGCCCCGTTTTCTTCAAGCGATAGCGAAAGGACTTAGAAGTCCATGCCGCCCATGCCGCCCATGCCGCCGGGCATGGCCGGAGCGGCCGACTTGTCGTCGGGCAGCTCGGCGATGGTCGCCTCGGTGGTGATGAGCAGGCCCGCGACCGAAGCCGCGTCCTGGAGAGCAGCGCGCACGACCTTGGTCGGGTCGATCACGCCCGCCGCGACGAGATTCTCGTACACGTCGGTCGCGGCGTTGAAGCCCCGGGTCTCGTCATTCTCGCGCAGCAGGTTGCCGGCGACAACCGCGCCGTCAAAGCCCGCATTCTGTGCGATCTGGCGAAGCGGAGCCTGGATCGCCTTGCGGATGATGTCGACGCCGCGCGTCTGGTCGTCATTCTCGCCCTTCAGGCCTTCCAGAACCTTGGTGGCATAGAGCAGAGCGGTACCGCCGCCGGGGACGATGCCTTCCTCGACCGCAGCGCGGGTGGCGTGGAGAGCGTCGTCGACGCGATCCTTGCGCTCCTTCACCTCGACCTCAGACGCGCCGCCGACCTTGATGACCGCAACGCCGCCGGCCAGCTTGGCAAGACGCTCCTGCAGCTTCTCACGGTCATAGTCGGACGTGGTGCTTTCGATCTGCGCACGGATCTGCTCGACCCGGCCCTTGATCGCGTCGCCGTCACCCGAACCGTCGACGACGGTGGTGTTGTCCTTGTCGATCGTGACGCGCTTGGCCTGGCCGAGCATGCCGAGCGTGACGTTCTCAAGCTTGATGCCGAGGTCTTCGGAGATCATCTGGCCGTTGGTCAGGATCGCGATATCCTCGAGCATCGCCTTGCGACGATCGCCGAAGCCGGGCGCCTTCACCGCCGCGACCTTCAGGCCGCCGCGCAGACGGTTGACGACGAGCGTGGCCAGAGCCTC
>CAZHGR010000051.1:0-22757 GCA_964532255.1 uncultured Sphingobium sp. | reverse complement strand
CCCTCGCCGCCGCTCACCGCAAATGGGCGCATGGCGTGACGGTGATCTGGTATCCACTGAAAGACCGCGCCACGCATCGGCGATGGAAGGATCAGTTGAGCAGGCTCGGTATTCCGAAATTCCTGTGCGTGGAGCATTGGCTGTACGATAGCGATCAGCCCGGCATCTATAACGGCGCGGGCCTTTTCATCATCAATCCCCCATACGCCTTCACACAGGCCCTGGCGCCTCTGCTCGAGGGTCTTCGCGGTGCGCTGGCACCCGAAGGGCATAGCGGCGAGATGATAGTTGATGGGTTGGGCGATTAGAATAAACCCACATCGCCTCCTTCTCCCATAAGGCGGATTGCCGCACGGCCGGTTGCCAGCACATGAGTTTCCCGAAAGCAGCCGCTCGTTCGTCCTGCTGGAGAGGTCAGAAACTGTGACTTCGCTGCCAGTCGGCGCTGCGATCGGGAATGTCCGGCGACGCATACACCGGCCGTTCGTGGATCCGCTTAGGCCCCTTCTCACAGGTCCGGGCTGTTGGACAAACTGGTTGGTGCAATTCGGACAAGGTGCCGGCAATCGCGTTGCAAAATTTTCCGCGCTTCACTGCGACGGACGGCCAAGCAAGCGGCATTGTGTAATTTTGCTCAACATTCCCTGCAAACTAAGAAATTGTTGTGGCAGCTTAATCCCCTTAATTTTGAGAATGAAAACACCGGTGATGCCGCGCGAATGCGAAACACCACCGGGCAATAGGAGGGGACGGATGATGAACAAACGCCATAGAAAAGTCGTCGTAACGTTATTGTCTGCCACGGCCGTTTCGGCATCATGGATGCCGGCGCGTGCCCAGGAATCCGGCACGACATCGGCTGAAACCATAGCAGATCAGGGCATTTCAGAGATTATCGTCACAGCGCGCAAGCGTTCTGAAGGTACCATGGATGTGCCGATAGCTATTACTGCCCTTACAAGCGAAGATCTTGGTCGTTACGGTGCTACCGATCTCGTTGCCATTTCGCAGCAGGTCCCCGGCCTTATAATTCAACCCATGGCCGGGGGTGCCGGTGGATCGGTGGCGCTTCGAGGTATCAGCAGCAGTACTCAAAACCCGTCTATCGATCAGTCTGTTTCCTTCAACATCGATGGAGTGCAGGTCAGTTCCGCAAACATCATCCGGTTGGGCCAAATCGATCTCCAGCAACTTGAAGTTCTGAAAGGCCCGCAGGCGCTCTTCTTCGGTAAGAACAGCCCCGGCGGCGTCATATCGATACGATCGGCGGACCCCACCGCCCAGTTCGAAGGCAAGGTGACCGGCGATTACGAGTTCAACGGCGACGAGATTGCTTTAACCGGGGTTTTGAGCGGCCCCCTGACCGACACGCTCGGATTCCGGTTGCTTGGCTATTACAACCGGATCAAGGGCTACTTCGATAACAACGCCCAGATTGTTCCGAACTCTGGCTTCGGTCCGAACTATGATCGCGCACCTAACCGCCGTGAGGTTTACCTGCGCGGCACATTGCTCTTCGAGCCGAGCGACGCTCTTACTGTTCGGGCCAAGTACAATTATGATAATGTCCGGGGGAATACGAGCCCATTCGATGGGCAGCAGCGCATCGGCTGCCCATATGGCGCGTATCAGGTTGGCGCTTATCCACTCGTAGATACCGACTGTACGCAGGACGGCAACTATGTGAGCGGACGCCTCGATCCCAGGCTGGTTGCCGCATATCCTGACCTGTTCCCCTATGAAGGGTCGCGGTCCAAACAGCATCTCGCCTCCGTCGAGGCCAGCATAGCATTGGCCGAAGACATATCGCTGACGTCGGTCAGCGGATTCTACAAGATCAACGACGGCTTCCGTGGCAGCGCCAGCTATCAGTCAGGAAGCCCTGTCATCGCAGGAACAGACGTGCGCCGTCGAGACTTGTCGCAGGAACTGCGCCTCGCCACGGATAGAGGCGAATGGCCGGTCAACTTCACTATCGGCGCCTATTTTCAGGACAGCAAATTTGACCAAGGCGGACCCGCCATCATCGCGGCCGTGCCGGGCAGTATACTCGTTGCAACGAACAATGACTTTGCGGTCGATACCACGGCCTACTCGTTCTTTGGTCAAGCTATATGGCAAGTTACCGAGCAACTTGAACTGGCCGGTGGCGCCCGTTGGAGCAGAGAAACCAAGGAATTCAGCGGCCAGAGCGGCCGAGGCATCGCTACGATGCCGACGCCGATCATTCCGGCGCTTGCCCGTATTCGTTTCACCGACACATCGCCCGAAGTCACGCTCACGTGGAAGCCATCTTCCCGCCTGACCGTGTTCGGCGGTTGGCGCAACGGTTTTAAGTCCGGAGGCTTCAATACGGGCGGCACCTTTGCTGCATCGGGTCGCCGCATTGATTACCGGCCGGAAGACATTGCGGGTTTCGAGGGAGGGGTAAAGGCCAGACTGGCAAGCGTGCGCCTGGGCCTTACGGCTTATACCTACCGTTATAAGGATTTGCAGGTATCGACTTTCGATCCGATCCAGCTTGTCCAGACAGTCCTCAATGCAGCCAGCGCCCGCATCAAGGGGATCGAGGCGGAAGCGGACTGGAGTTCGCCGGTAGATGGCCTGAGCCTGCGCGGCAGCCTGAACTATAATCACGCCCGCTATACCGACTTCCTTTCAGGATGTTACACTGGCCAGACGATCGCAGAAGGATGCTCGGTCAACCCCGCAGCCAACGGCGCTTTTCGTCAGCAGGACCTCAGTGGGCGGCCGCTGACCCTCGCGCCAGATTGGGCTGGGTCGGCAGGCATCACCTACGAAACGCCGTTGAGCGACAATATCGCTATCAGCCTTACTGGTGATGCGCAGTATTCCAGCAGTTTCTGGGCTCAGCTGGAAGAAGCCCCGCTCGGCAAGCAGTCCTCCTACTGGATGTTCAATGCTAGCGCCCGCCTGCTTGTCGATGATGACCGTTACGAACTGGCATTGATCGGCCGTAACCTCTCGAATGTCTACCGATCGCGCTTCGTGAGTCAGGTACCGTTGACCGGCGTTGCTGCGAGAACGGGTACCAGCACCACCGGCGGGCTCTCTGATATATCTGGGCTGGTCAATCGCGGGCGGGAAGTAAGATTGCAGTTGACGGCTCGCTTCTAGCGATGGTCTGTCCTGTCGTTTAGAAGCCGTTCCTTTGGTCATGTAAGGGGGCGTGAACAAGGGGCGCCACCATGCCGGGTTGGCATTTAAAGTACCAACTCGGCATGGTGCTGTGCTAGCTAACGTTCTGCACTATGATTACTTATGGAACCATCGTCTCGTAAGGCAACTATAATGATGTAAGAGCAGTCTGCGTTGACCAACCGCGAACTATTACAGGAAACGAATCATGAACTTGGAATCTCGTTCGCACTCTAGATCGGGTATGGAATTCGCCCTTGACGACAAGGAACTGCTGGAGCGTGAGACGATTTTCGCGCCCGCTATGATGCAGGGCAAGCGCGTCGTCATAACCGGCGGCGGCACCGGCATCGGCAAGGCCACAGCGATATTGTTCGCTCGCCTGGGCGCCGACGTCGCAATTTGCGGTCGGCGGGAAGAGAAGCTTAAAGCGGTCGACACTCTGATCACGTCCGCAACCGGGCGCACGGTACTGACACGCACGATGTCGATCCGCGACCCCGAGGCAGCGCCGTCATTTATCGAAGAGGTGCACCAGAAGCTCGGTGGCATTGACGTACTGGTCAACAACGCGGGGGGTCAGTTTCCGCAGGCCTCCATGGACCTGTCACCCAAAGGTTGGCTCGCCGTTATCGACACCAATCTGAATGGCACATGGTGGATGATGCAAGCTGCTGCCCGTGCATGGCGAGATCGTGGCCAGCCAGGTAACATTGCAAACGTCGTATGCCTTGTTGAGCGCGGCGCCCCCCAGGTGACGCATACGATCGCGGCACGGGCCGGAGTGATCTATGCGTCGAAGTCCGTTGCCCTGGAATGGGCACCCTACAACATTCGCGTAAACTGCCTCGCGCCAGGTGCAATCCGCACAGAAGGATTCCGTATGTATCCGGACGATGCCGTTCGACACATGGCGGTTGCAAATCCCATGAAGAGACCATCTGACGCATTCTCGATGGCAGAAGCGCTCGTCTACATGTCATCTCCGGCTGCGAGTTTCATGAACGGTACCGTAGTGACCCTGGATGGTGGAATGAACCTTTGGGGGGTCGGTTGGCCCGCCGGAAAGCCCGCATATTTTGCGGATGGAGAATAAGCGCTCACCGGCGCGCTTGTTGTTAAGAACGCCGGTATTTCCCATGGGAGACCTGAACCAAACACCCTAAACTGTCGTCTCCCAGCAGTCCGGCCTCGCCCTTGCTCGATCATGCGATACTCGTGATCTCACCCACCCGGTTACCGCGTGCAATTTCGACCGTCCGCCCCACCAGTTCTTCCTGTTCTGCACGAATTAGTAGTTCCGGATCGCAAATACGTACATACGATCGCGTGCCGCCCGGATGGTCGCAGATTGCCGCGCCGTGTGTCGGTTCTCCAGTTCTGCCGTGGGCGACTGTATAGGTCGCGATCTTGGCAGGACCTGCATATTCATCGTCGATCAGTATCTGTGGCAACGCGTCGAGTTGGGCTTGAAGTGCCGAAACATCAGGATGCACAAGATCCGCCGGCGGCGGAGCCGACGAGTACAAGGCAAAGATGTGATTGGACATCAGCATACCCACGCCACTGACGAGGCCGATATCGCCGGGATGCTGGCGCAATACCTTGGCCATCTGCACTATGGACGTCAGCATATAGCTGCTGGCAGGGCCTCCGGCATATGGCAGGCCGCCAGTTTGCGTTACACGCTCGCCGGAACGGTCCTCGACACCAAGGGCGTCGCAGGCAAAGTTCACGGCCGATGCGAAGCAACTGTAAAGATCCATATGATCAACGTCATCGATTGAAATCCGGGCAGCAAGGAGCGTTTCCCGGGCTGCCACCTCCATCGCATGGCTTTTCCACAATTCGGGCCGCACCGCGATGTAGGCAGGGTCCTGCGCGTAGCAACTGGTCCAGGGATAGATGCGATTTTCACGTCTGACTCCGTGGGCATCTGCCCAGGCTTCGGACGTTACGATTACGGCGGCGCTGATATCGACCTCGATCATTGCGACCATGTTCTTCGTGTAGGGGTAGGCAACCATGCGATTTGAAGCGTTGGTGGCCGTCAATTCTTGAGAGGATTTTTCGTGAGGGAACCAGGCACCTGGATTGGCGGCTGCAACGCGCGTCATCCCTGCCAACAGGTTGCCCAGTTGATCGCGATAAGCCTGCGGCGATATGCCAAGGTGCGCCCGACGGGCGATGTCGCGCATGGCAAAGCCATAGACCGCTCCAATCCCTTCGAGCAGACCGGTGGCAGCCTCGCCCGGATGCTGCTGCGCCTCAAGATCGAACTCCGGCTTTTCGCCAGGCGTTCTTGGGAAGCTCCAGGGCACTGGCTCGCCCGTTTCGCGATAGGCGCGCAGCGTAGCCAGCGCCTCCCCGCCCGCAACGACAGCAAGCGCGGCTTTGCCTGCCCGGATATGCTCACAAGCATCATTCAGCAGTGTCTGCCCTGAGGTGCCGCTTGGGGGACCAACCTTGCCAGTGGTGCTGTCCATCCCCAAGCTCTGACTGAAGCGCAAAACCGGATCATCATAGGGCCAGCTCATGCAATCAGCCAGAAACACGGCGTCTGCCCCTGCCAAGCCAGCGGTGCCAATGCCTGCATCCTCTGCTGCCGACACCGCCGCCTGGCGCCAAAACTCCAGCGGTTCCGGCCCAGGTTGCTGCCCTCGCGCTATGGTGACCTGCGAAACACCGATGATGACCGGCGTATGTTCAGCTGAGCACTTCACCGTCAGCGTGCCCGCCACACAGGCTTGCGCTTCTCAAGAAAAGCGCGCGCACCTTCTTGTGCATCGTGGGTCGCGAAAACCTCCGCCCCGACTGCGTCTTCGATGGCAAATGCGTCTTCAAGAGACGCTGCTTCGAACCCCAGCAGCGCACTTTTTTTGGTGCCCTGGACAGAAAGTGGGGCATTTGCAGCAATCTTTTCGGCCCAGCGATATGCAGTTGGGAGTAGATCTTCCGGCTCTACAACTTCGTTCACCAAACCAAGCTGCTGGGCACGCGCAGCTGGCATATCGTCGGCAACAAGCAGCAATTCCATCGCCGCTGGCCAGCTAAGTTGGCGCGGCAAGCGTGACGTCGTGCCGCCTCCTGCAAATAGTCCACGGCGGACCTCGGAAATCGAAAAAATCGCATTGGAACTGGCAATCCTGATGTCGGTTCCGCCAAGGAGTTCCATGCCGCCCGCCATACAATAGCCGTTTACCGCAGCAATGATGGGCTTGAAAACATGATACCCGCGCAGTGTCGGCGAACCCTTGCCAAAATTCGTTATCAGGTCCTGTGTCTCAGAATGACCGAACTCGGCAGTTTCCTTGGCAATCTGTTCCATCGTCGTAAGGTCACCACCGGCGCAGAATACGTCCTTTACGCCTGTGACAATTGCAACCCATGCATCTGGGTCGTCCCGCAACGTTTCCCACGCCTTCATCAATCCTTGGGCATGTTCCACGTCCAGAGAGTTGCGCCGTTCATACCGATCGATCGTAATGAGCACGATATGGTCACGTTTTTCATATCTGACGGCCACTAACTCTCGCTCCCTTGGCATCCTTTTCTGTGCCCAGATAAGCTCCATGAGCGGGGGTAAAGCAATGCCCTTGTTTTCGACAATTGTTTAATTTATTTGCACAATGCGCAGGCACGGCGCTTCACGCCAAATGTCGCTCGGAAGGTGCATGGAAGGCCGTTTTCCGTCAATTCGTGACGTACATACATTCGTCTTGGTCGCTCAGACCGGCTCGCTAGGCGTTGCAGCCCAACGCCTGAACGTTACGATTTCCGCTGTCAGTCATCGAATTCGAGCACTTGAAGAGGAAGTAGGCGTCGCCTTGTTCAAGCGCGTTGGCCGCGGAATTGGACTGACCGCCGCAGGAATCGTGTATCGGAACGCCGTCCTGCCACTCCTCGACAATCTTACGATGGCGACCGCCTCTGCACAGCGCGAAGCAGACGCCAATCTGATCCGGATCGCGGCGTTCCAGACTTTTCATTCGTATTGGCTGGCCCAAAAGCTGAGCGATTTTCACGAAAGGTTTCCGGCCGCAAAAATCGAATTGCTGTCATTGCGAAGTGGTCAGAGCCGTCCTGATCTCAAAATCCAGATCAGCAGGGCGGGAGAGGTCGGTTCTCATGAAAACTATCTTGCGCCATTTGAAATCGGTCCCGTCTGTCACCCTTCGTTGGTGAGCAAAGGGACGCTCGTCCAGCCAGTTGAAGTTCTTTCGTTACCTTTGATTGTCGTTGATGTTTCCGGCGAACTCTGGCCTGCGTGGGCAGCCAAGGCTGAGTTTGCCTGGCATGAACCACCCAGGACAATCCGTGTTGACAACATGCAACTGAGCATTGAACTCGCTGCTGCCGGCTGTGGAGTAGCGTTGGCTGCGACCGCATTCGATCCTCGGCTAAAATCCATGGGACTATTCCGCCCCTTTCCTGCAATCAATGCACGCCTTGCAGGAATTCACGTAAATCGCGCCGAGTCTCGGGAACGTTCGATCGTTGGGGCCTTTCGCGCTTGGTTAGCAAGCGAGTTCACCAAGGATGCCTCTCTCGAAGATTGAGCCCAGCCGAGTTGACGATCTCGCCGGATATGCCGAGCAGCATCAGCCGATGTGAGGCTCGTCACCCTGGAGCCAGCGCTCGTCACTCCACCTCGGTGTTCTCCCTCACGCCAATGAACGCCCATGCGTCGCCCCCCCGACGACGGGTCTTCCAACGGACGCTGCCAATGCCATTGCCGCTTCGACAAGTTCGGCATTGCGCTGTGGAGTGGCACCACCTTCTGAGGCAATCCGAATGACGACTCTTGTCAGATTGCGACTTTCGCGCCGCCACGAGCGAACGTCGCAATATGGTCGGGAGTCGCCACGCATTGCGGCCTTGCGCAGCCGGGCTGCTTCGTCTCTGGCCTCCGCCAAGGATGCTTCCGCCAGCGACCCCACGTCGATGCCTTGTCGCTTGCCTTGCACCTGAACCCGCAAAACCCAGGAGCGAGCACCGGAGGGCTTGACCCGCGGGTACAGGTCTGCCCCGGCGCCATGAACGCCCGCCTTGGCCTACTCGACTTTCAGTGCTGTCAGTCTTCCCACATCCGCGATCCCACATGTCGTTCCCACGAACGTCAATGGATGGCTCAGGGCAGGTAGCTCACAAGAATGACGGTTTTGCTGGTCTACAGGGGATGACCCGATACGCCATCGGATCAGGATAACAATCCAACTCAGGGAGCCACTTTTCCCACATATGCCGGTGCGGTGGAATCCACCGCAGCGACGGCCTCAGACCGCGACCGGCGCGGGAATGTGCGCCTGGGGCGCGTAGTCGTCGATCGTAAAGTCCTCGATCCGATAATCGAAAATGCTGTCGGGTCGGCGGTTGATTCGCAGCCTGGGGGTGCCATCGGGACGCCGCGCCAGTTGCTCGGTCACCAGCTCCTCATGATTGAGGTAGAGGTGAACGTCGCCGCCCTGCCAGACGATCTCGCCGGGCAACAGATCGCATTGCTGCGCGAGCATGCGCGTTATGAGCGCCAGCCCGAACAGGTTGAACGGCAGTCCCAGCGCGACGTCGCAGCTTCGCTGGAACAGCAGCCCGCTGAGCCGCCCGTCGGCGACATGGAACTGATAGGTCATGTGGCACGGCGGCAACGCCATGCCCGCGAGCTCGTCGACGTTCCAGCCGGTGAACAGCAGCCGCCGCGACCCCGGATTGGTGCGGATCGCCTGAACCAGATCGGCGATCTGATTATGCCCCGGCGATACGCGCCGGAACAGCGCCTCGCCCTCGCTCTCGCCCACAGGCTCATAGCGCGGCCAGTCGGTCCATTGCCGCCCGTAGACCGGCCCCAGGCCGCCCCAGCGCGCGGCGAAGGCGTCGTCCTCGATCACGCGGCGCTCGAACGCATCGCGGTCGATCGCCTCGCCCGTCTCGCGCCGATACCGATCGAGCGGCCAGTCGGTCCAGATATGCACACCTTGCGCCACCAGCGGGCGGATGTTGGTGTTCCCGGTCAGAAACCACAGCATCTCGCGGGCGGCCACCTTCCAGTAGACGCGCTTGGTCGTCAGCAGCGGCACCGCATCGTCTGCCAACGAGAATCGCATGCTCGCGCCGAAGATCGAGCGCGTGCCGACCCCGGTCCGGTCGATCCGTTCGTCCCCCGTCGTCCATATCCGCTGCATCAGGTCGAGATATTGCTGTTCATAGTGCGTCATGGCTCTCTCCTATCGCGGCAAGAGGCGACTGCGAAGGGTGTGTGTTTCATCCGAAGCGGATCAAGTGGTTCTCCGAAGGCGAGGCGACTCCGCTGGTGAAGAGACGGTTCGCTGGCCAGTCTGAGCAAATGTTAGCCCCCAGCGCCGGATTGGCCGACCTTCCCCCGTTTGCCGCGCTGGCCTGCGGCCCGGCGATCGAGCAGGCCCATTTCAGCCTGTGGGATGCCGAGGGTATCTGCCTCGCAACCATGCGGATGGATGGCACCCCATCCAGCCTGACACTGGATTTCCGCACGATGCTCTGGCTGATGGCGAAAACGCGCGCTGCCTCGGCGCTTCTGGCGCACGTCCATCCCTCGGGCGACCCGATGCCGAGCCGCAGCGATGTGGAGGTTACCCGCCGGCTGTGGCGCGCCTCCCGGCTGCTCGGCGTGCGTCTCCACGATCATGTGATCCATGGCGACGGCGCGCGGTTCAGCTTCCGCGCCGCCGGCCTGCTCTGACATGCTTGGGAATGGCCGCAGCGGTCAGCGCGCCGCCGCCGCGACCTGCCGCCCGTTGCCGGCCTCACCCGCCATGCGGCCGGGACGCAGCAGCGGCTTGTCGCCGTCGCCCAGCACGATGAACGCCGCCCAGTAAAACGGGTGTGACGTTTCCTTGACGTTCATCAGCTTGACGCTGGCGTCGTCGAGCAGCTGCCCGATGCTCTGCCCCTGCTTGGCGGTGAAAAGTCCGCTGATCAGCGTCTTGGTCGCGTCATAGTCGTCGGGAACGGGCCAGTGGCTGGCGATCACCGATCGCGCCCCGGCACCGACGAAGGCGCGCACCAGACCGTCGAGCGCATAGTTGCCCCCGGTCGGAACGCCCGCTTCGCGCGAGGCCGCCGCCGTCGCCATGCCGGCGGTGTCGCAGGCCGACAGCACCACCAGATCGGCATCCAGCCGCAGGTCGAACACCTCCCGGAAGCTCAGCAGCCCGTCCGAATCGCCCTCGCCGAACGACGTGACCAGCGCCGGTCGCGCCGGACACTCCGGACGCGGCGCAGTGACGAGGCCGTGCGTGGCGAAATGGAGGATGCGATAGTCGTCGAGGCTGTCGCTCTTGAGCAGAGCCGTATCGGTGAACGCCTCACCCGTCATGATCTGGCTTCGCGAGGCCCCCATGATCGACTGGCCGAGCTTGAGTTCGCCCGGATCGATCGGGTCCTGCCAGGTCGCCAGCGGCCAGCTGCAATCGTCCATCGGCGCTGTCGCGGGCATGGCGGCGGGTTTGGCGTTGCTGCCGAGGCCCAGATAGGCCTTGCTCGCGCGCGACGGCGCAATCGTCCGCACGTCCAGGAAGGCGCGCGGGCTGACCGAGATCGAGGTCATGCGGTCGCGGCCGAGCCAGTTGGTGCCGGTGAAATCGAACTCGTCGGCATTGGGCTTGGCGATGCGCGCCTTGTACCGCTCGACGCTTTCGTCATCCATGACGAGCACCGCGGGCGGCAACTGGAGCAGCGGACCGTCAGGCTCGAAAATCAGATGCTTGACCGGGGTCATCCGGTCGGCAACCGGGCCGAAGAGCGAGGCGTACAGTTCGCGCGAGAGCGCGATGTCGAACGGATAGGTCTGGACCTCTCCATTCTCGATCACGACGATGCTGTCGCGGATTTGCGCGACTTTCTGCTCGAGCTGCTTGCGATTGTCGGCGACGCGGAAGATCTTCGCGTCCTGCTGGTCGGCCAGCAGCGCGAATGCCTCCTCGCCCACGATCATCAGCTTGTAGTAAGCGTCACCGGGTTTGAGCGCCTGCTGAAGCTCCGCCAGCGAAACGGTCGTCGGCGACAGCACCTTGTAGCGCGGATATTGCGCCAGACGCGCAGTCAGCGCCGTCTGCTCGGCGCGCAGCGCCTGCAGCGTCTCTCGCGCGGCGGCGAGGCGCTGGCGGTCGGCATCGCTCGGATCTTCGGCCGCGCCAAGCTGGGCGATTTCGACTTCGGTCCGTCCGATCTCACGCAGGCGCGCAACCGACAGACGGAACAGCGCCGACGCCTCGTCATCGCCTTCGCTCAGTTCGCGGGCCAGCACCGCCTGGGTGCGGGCCAGCCCGGGCCGCTGCAGCGACTGCGCCGCGCGGAATAGTGCCGCCGGCGCGTCCGCTGCGCCGCTCTCGACGAGGAGCGCGTAATATGGGCCGAGCAGGTCGCGCAGCGCCGACGAGCTGTCGGGCACCTGCTCGCTCGCCTCCACCACGGTCGCGAACAGCGCCATCGCCTCCACCGGCTTGCCCGACCGGCCGAGGAACGCGGCCTGCCGAGCCTGCGCCGCCAGCAGCAGCGGGGTCTGCGGATAGGTCTTGCGGAGGATATCGACCGCCGAAGCATATTGACCGGCCGCCGAATCCATATCGCCCTGCGCCTCCGCGATCGCCGCACGGTCCATGGCGATCTGCGACCGCAGCCAGTTGGCCGATGTCACGCGCCCGCCGCGCACCGCCTGAAGCATCGAGTCCGCCTTGGACAGCGCCTTAAGCGACGCGTCGAGCTGCCCCTTCTGGAGCAGGGCCAGACCGCGAAGCTGGCTCGCCTGCGCGTCGAGGATCGCCTCGCGCTCCGACTGCTTGAGCACCGACATCACGCCGCCGAGCCGGGCCAGCCCCTCATTCTCGCGGTTGATCTGCTCCGCCAGCGGCTCCGACACAAGACCCTGCCGCACGCTGGTGACGTCATATTCCAGGGACGCATCCTTGGCGGGAGCATCGAGAATCTCGATCGCGGCGTCGGCGAAACGCTGGTTCAGAAGATTGATAGCGCGATAGTTGCGCACCAGCCGCCGGGTCACCCCGTCGCGTTGCGCCGTCACCTTCTCCGCCTGAAGGAGCAGCGAATAAGCGGCGGTGAAGTTGCCGAGGTTCGACTGTTGCAGCGCCGAGTTGGCGAGCAGCTCGGCGTTCGACTGATTGTCGGTGCGGGCCGCGAGCTGCTCGAAAAAGGCCGATGCCTCGGCGAAACGGCCATCATTGTTGCGCGCATAGGCTTCGGCGCGGGCGGCGGCAGGATCGAGCTCGCCCGCCTGAATCCGCGCGAACGCGACGGAATCGGTGATCTCGGTCGACGCGACCTTCACTTCGCCGGGTTGACGCCGGTCGGTGACGATACTGGCCAGCGCGAGGCGGAGCGCCGGATCATAGCCCGCCAGACCCTCGGCCAGATAGCTGGTATCGCCGCGCGTCACGAGATAGCGGCGATAGTCGACCTGACGCTCCGCATCGCGGCAGGTGAGGCTGGAAACAGGCCCGATATGGTCGAGCGACGCCTCGACCGGCGCGGCGCACTGGAGCGCGGTGCCACCCATGCCGATGTCGGCCGCTGCCGGATCAACGGAACGACGCAGCGCGATGACCGATCCGACCGATCCCGCCGCGTCGCGGCAGGCGAGGCGATAGGCGCGGTCGAACAGGCCCTCCAGCCGCCGGTCAGCGGGTGCGATCTGCGCCGTGCACAGCACGCCCGCGTCACCGATGCGGAAGCTGTCGAGGATCGAGACCGGCTGGGCTTGCGCGACAGGTGCCGTGCCGATCGCCGCCGCGATCAGGGCAAAGGCGGATGCGGCGGCGCGCGCGGGGCGGTGGCGTGTCGGACGGGCGATCATTGTGCGGTCTCCCTGCCCTGCCCGGCGGGCACGAGCGCTGACGAAATAAGGCCGGGGTTGCCGGCACCGGCGACCGGTTCATCGACGTCGATGACCGGAGCGAGCGGCTGGGTGCTGATGATCGGCGTCGGCGGCGGGATCGGGGCGCGCTTGCTTTCCTCCTCGGCTTCATCGCGCTCCTCGGGATCGATGACCTGCTCGTCGCGCGCGGGCTCTTCGGTGAAGTGCGTGAGGCTGTCCGCAGGCAGGAACTCTGTGTCCATCTCCGTCACATTGGGTTCGATACTGCACGCCGTGTCGGAAATGAGGCAGCCGTTGACGCTCGACCCCGGCGCGAAAAAGTCCCGGTTGTCGTCATTGATCAGGAAGTCGAACACCTGCGTGCCCGTCAGCGTCCCGCTGTCAGTGATCGTCTGGCCGTTGACGACATATTCGAGGGAACCGGGCGACGGCCCGAAATCGAACTCGATCGGCCCATCGCTCACCACGACGACGCCTGCCGGCAAATCGCGCGTGCCGGTGTTCTGGATGAGGAACTGGCTCAGCGTTTCGGTTTCGATACCCTCCGAACGAAGGATACCGTCCGGCCGGGACACCGCCAGCGGTGTGTTGATGTTGTCGATCCGGTCTGCGTACAGCGGATTTTCAAGCAGACGGTCGAGGATCGTGGCGTCCGCCGCGTGGAAGCGTTCTGCGCCCAGCACGATCTCGCCCGCAAGCTGCGTGCCCTGACCGAGTATCTCGATCAGACCCGTATTGGCGTCGAGCTGGAGCGTACCTGTAAAGAACCCGAGCTGGTTGGTCGGGGTAAAGCCACGCGCCGCCAGCGAGCCGGTGATGCGAATGCCGCCGGACGGAATTGGCCCTCCGCCGGCAGTCTGCGTGCCGGGAACACCGGTTGTGAAGCTGAGCTCGCCCGACGTGGCTTCGATAGTACTGCCAGCCAGCGGCCCGGTCACGGACAGGTTGCCGATCACCATGTCGATCGGAAGGCCGGCGACGTCCAGCCCGAAAATCTCCACCGAGTCGCCCGAAATCCGCGACAGCTCTGCCGCGCTCAGCCGATAGCCGCCGCCCGTCGCACCATCGCCGATGACCGCGCCGGTGCTGTTCAGGCTGCCCAGGGTGACGACACCTCCGCTCAACGCCGTGATACCGCCGCCGACACCGATGTCGATATCCGCCGAGGCGGCGATCACATCCCGGCCCTGGACCGTACCGCCGATCGACAGCAGCCCGGTCTGGCTCCGCATGAACACGAACTGGTTGGCGGTAACGCTGCCGATCGTGAAGGGGCCCTCGCTGGCGGCTACGAAGGAGGAACCGGACACCTGGCGCAACAGGATCGATCCGCTGACTGCCGCGGGAGCAACCTCGAGCAGATTACCGATCTGGAAATTGTCGAACGTGCCGCCGAGCGCCGCCATGCTGCTGTTGGCGACATAGACTGCGCCGGTGCTCGACCCCAGCGTCCCCAGGTTTACGCTGTTGCCCGCCAGCAGCAGGATTTCGTTGCCGGCGGATATGCGCGCTATGGGATTGCCGGAAGTGGGGGAACCGCTGGGATTGAAGCCGCTCGTGTCATCGAAGATAGAACCGCTCTGCGCCACCAGCCGGACCGATCCGCCCGCCGAAATCTCGCCCGGAAAGACACTGGTGTCGATCTGTTCGCCGAAGAGGACGATGTCGTTCGCTGCCTGGACGGCAACCGACCCCTGGGCGGCGATTCTCTGGGCAAACACGGTAGCACCCGAGAGCAGTTCCACGTCGCTCAGCGTACTGGTCAACGACAGCGCGCCGATCAGCCCCGTCGATTCGAGCCGCACCCGTCCGGCCGCCCTGATATCGCCGCCGGTGATCTGGCCTGCACGGCCGAGGACAATGCCTCCGACGTCCACGTCCGCGATCACGGCATTGCCGTCCGCCGCGAAGATGAAATTCCCGCCGAGGACTTCGCCCACCGTCAACGGGCCAGCCATCGCCACCGGAGCCGCCGCCAGGATCGGCGCGGGGTTGAAGGGATCGATAGACGGCGAAAGCGCAAACATCGAGCTGTCGGCGATATAGACGAAGCTGTTCGGCCCTCCCGTCGTGTCGATGCCGCCAAGGGTCACGCCGGTGTGGGCAAGGATCAGCACGTCGCTACCGGCGGTGATCTGCCCGCCGCCGACGCTGCCGTTCAGCGAACCGATGCCGACCTGGTTCAGCGCGGCGATATTGCCGTAGTTGATGTTCCCGCTGGCCAGCAGGCCGATCGAATATTCGGCGCCTGTCGCAGAGGACTGATTGAAATAGCCTGCCGTGACCTCGCCACCCAGGACGATGTTCCCGCCGCTCTCGACGGTGACCGAATCGCCAGCGTCGACCGAAGTGCCGGTGATATTCCCGGTGGCGCTCAGATTCGCATCGCCGCCGGAGGTGACGGTAGCGAACGACAGATCAGCGGCGGCAAAGAGATCGACGTCGAAGGCTGCATTGACGTTGCGGACGGCGATGGAGCCGCTCGATCCAACGGTGACTTCGCCGTCCGTCAATAAATCGAAGGTCCGAATCGATCCAAGCGCGGACAGCAAAATATCGCTGTCGCTTGAGATACTCGCATCGAGGAAGATGCCGTTGGCGCTGCTGATCGTCACGCTGTCAGCGCCATTGAGAACGCCCGGATTGACCGGCACCAGCCCCCCCGGGTTGGCGACGAAAGCTCCAGCGTCCAGGATGATCGTGTCGCTGAAGACCGAACCATTGTTGAGGAAGACCGACATGGGACCGCTGGTGAGGATCGAAAGCACATCGACGATGAGCGCGCCGTTGACGACGGATAATTCTCCGATCTGGGGAACCGGCAACGCAATCGGCTGGTCGCCTTCCTGAACGATGGTCAGGTTAAGGAACGTGGCCGTGCCCCCATCGACGGAAATGCGGGGACCCGACCCGAAGAACTCCGCGCCACCCGCGCCGCTCGCCGTCGTCGTCATCAGGGTCGCGGCATTGCCCACGACAAGGCTTCCGGCCAGACCTGAGGCCCCCCCGGCCCTCACACCGACATCGAAACCGCCTGCGATGGCGTTGCCGCCCTGGCCGATTACGTTGCCGCTGCCCCCCGCGCCGCTGAGGGCTTGGCCAACGAGGTTGTACTGGCCCATTACCACCGAGCCACCGCGGGCGAGGATTTGTGACGGACCGTCAATCAGGAAAGCCGACGGTGCCGTCCCGATCGCCGCTGTCCGCGCCGATCCGCCGGTCCCGCCATTGCCGTTCACGGTTTGACCGGTGCCGCCGTTGCCGCCGGTGCCCGCCGTGGCATTGGCGTCGATCGTTACATTGGTGAAGGTGGCACTGCCGGGAGCGCCGTTCGTCGTGCTGTCGAAGACGCCCATGATCACCGCGCCGCCGAGCGCATTGCCGCCCATGCCGCCGTTGCCGCCCGCACCGCTGGGATTGTCTCCCCCGTGGCCGCCAATGCCGCCAACCGCGCTTACCGAGGCCGTGACGTTGGCCGTCACCAGGTCGCCATTGTTCGCGCTGCTGCCGATACCGATCGCGCCGGCTGTCGCTGAACCACCGGCACCGCCAGCCGCACCGGCACCGCCCGACGAGCCCGGACCACCAAAGGCACTTGCACTGGCCGAAAGAGCGGTAAGCGTGATACTGGCTCCTCCGCCCAAGCCATCGGAAAAAACGGAGATCGCACCACCGAATCCGCTGCCGCCATTCCCGCCGGGGTCGAACGCATCGCCGCCCAAACCTTCCGCGGATATGATCGTCCCGGCAGATACGCTGATCGTGCCGGTGCTCGCCACAATCTGCGCCGAGGCCGGAACCGAAAGAAACGGGTTCAGAAGCCCGTCACCGCTACCGCCGTTCACACCATCGCCGCCATCGGAAATAGCAATGATCCGCAGGGGACCGTTAACGGCCACGCCGCCGTTACCGAAGGTCGTTATACCCGCTTGTCCGCCGAAACCGCTGCCTCCATTGCCCGGACCAAATGCATTCCCTCCCGAACCCGACGCCGCGATGTTGAGCTGGTCGGCCGGATTATTGATCGTCAGCGTCATCAACGCCGCAGAATCCGCAATGACTTGCGCGGTGCCGCCATAGCCGGCACCGGCGCTGCCGCTGACCGCGTCGCCGCCCGTACCGCTCGCACTCACGGCGATCACGCTGGTGACGGTCACGTCACCGCTGTTGGCGATAAGTTGCGCCATGCCGCCACGGCCCTGGCCCCCTGCTCCGCTGCCGATGCCGTCTCCGCCGTCGCCATCGGCATGCACGACGAAGCCGGTATCCGCGCCGCCCGCCTGGATTGTCGCGCTCGCACCCAGGACGGTCTCGACCCGCGCATTGCCGCCCACCGCAGAACCGCCCGATCCGTTGGAGATCGAGCCACCGCCCGTCGCATCGGCATCGACATCCACGGTACCGTTGACGATGACCGAACCGGTACCGATCCCTTGGACATTGATCAGCGCTGTTCCGGCGCTCGCGGCTCCGCCATTGGCAACACCTGCGAACGCCCCGGAGCCGATGCCGCCCACGGCGTGCGCTCTTACGTCAAGTCCCTGATCGATCTGGATCGTGGCTGCGTCTCTTTGAAGCAGGCGCGCCTGACCGCCGCTGCCTGCACCGCCCGTCGCTGTTTCGAGTGCGGAGACAACCTCGGCAGTGGCCCCGAAGCCGGCCGCCTCGATGCTGACCCCATTGGTCACAGTGATGGAGGCGGATGCAATGGCGGACAGTTCCGCCTGACCGCCGATACCGCCACCGGGATTGAGCAGGCCAGGGTTGAAATCGGGCGTTCCGCCTGAGCCGTTCGCACTGATCTGCAGCGACCCGGTGACATCGATGTCACTCAGATCGTCGGCCAGCATGCGCGCGAACCCGCCGGTGCCGCCCCCGGTGAAGGATGCCCCGAGTTCTGCGCCGCCTGTGCCGTGCGCCATCAGCGTGGTCTGATGCAGAGTCATCGCACCGGAACCCGTCGCGACGACATTGATCGTACCGCCTTCGCCGTCATTGTTGGCGTTTCCGCTGCCGCCGAAACCCGACGCATCGACCGTGGTGGCACCCGCAACGCTCAGGGTGCCATCCTGAACGCCAATATTGGCGATGTTCCCCTTGCCCAGGCCGCCCGGGCCCACGAGCGCGGTTCCGTCGCTGGTGCCGGTGGCATCGATGCTAAGGTCAGCGCCAATCGAGATTGACGACGACGCGCCGACGACCGACAATGTCGCGCTTCCTGCGGTCGCCTCGCCGCCGCTGGTTGCATTGGCGATGACGTTGCCGGAGCCATAGGCCACACTGCCGCTCGTCGCGCTCGCCTCGATCAGCACGTCGGAGAGGATGTTGATGGAACCGGCCCCCCGCGCAACGATGCTTGCTGTCCCGCCCAATCCATTACCCGACGCCGCCAAATTGCCGTCGCCGCCGCGGCCATTTGCCTCGACATTGACGCTTCCCCCGACGAGCAGGCTGTTCGACCCCACATCGACCAGAATGCGCGATGTGCCGCCGGTACCGTTGCCGCCAGCCAGGCCGGTCGACAGGTCGGCATTCACGCCGCCGCCGAGGCCGGCAGTGTCGATGTCAATGTCGCCGCTGATCGTCGCCGCCGATGTCGGCCCCACGACCAGGAATTCAGCGGTTCCGCCGACGGCATCGCCGGTCTCGGTCGCGTTAATCGATCCAAGAGAGGCGAGGGACAGGTCGCTGACGACAGTCAGCGAAGCGCCTGAATCGGACAGCACGCGCGCCAGACCACCGGTCGCGGTTGCGCCGCCACCGGTGGACGCGTTGGCGACGAGACTGGCGGAACCCCCTATTCCGAGCGCCGCGCTGCCCGAGGCAATCAGAAATGCGTTGCCGCCCGTGATGGCTCCCGTGCTCGCCGATCGGCTCGCATCCAGAAACACATCACCAACGATGTTGATCGAGCTCGAGGCCGAACTCGCCTCAAGCCGCGCAGCAATGGGACTCCGGATCAGGAGGTTGGACGCCAGCGTCGACAAACCGCCGCCGACCGCCTCCACAGCTCCGAACCCGGTCGCATGGAGCGAAAGGTCGGACGTCACGGCGCTGTTCGTAACCTGAACGTTCGACGTACCACCCCCCGCGCCGGACGAAGGCACAATCGAGCCGCCCACGATATCATAGCCGCCCGTCAGGATGACCGCATTTCCAGCCACGTCCGCCGCACCCGCGATATCGAATCCGAGTGAGCTTCCCGATGCGATGAGCGTCGTGATCGCCGTATTCTTCGGCACCGCCACCGTGTAGATGCGGTGGAGGTCGCCGGCCCCGCCGCTCGCCGGCCCGCCGGTCGAACCCAGGTGGAATATCGCCTGGTGGGTCGCGTCGCCGTCGGTGCCCGTGCTCACCTGCACGTCGAACAGGCCGTTCGACCAGGTCATCGTGCCCGCCTCGGCCGCGATCAGAGCGGTCGAGCCATTGACGTTGATCGTCCCGCCCTGCTGAATATAGGGCGCGAGGATTGCAACATAATTGTTGAGATTGAGCTGGGTCGCGTTGATCTGCGCGGCCGGCTGGACCGTTACGAATGACCCGGGATTGGCACCGGTGAAGACCACGGTATCGGAACCGGTGCCGGTGATGAAGCCGCCGCCGAAGCCGGTCGTGTACTGGATGTTCGACGTGGTGAGACCGAGCGCGCCGACATCGATCTGCGCGTTGGGGCCGATGATGAGGCCGTTGGGCGTGTAGAAATAGATGCGTCCGCCCGGTGTTCCCGTCGATACCCGTCCCTGAATCGACCCGTCGAGAAGCACGCTTCGCCCGGACGCAGCGCCCGCAGGCAATATCCGGTTAAGCACCGCAAAATCGCTGCCGCCGATCCGGCTGAAGGTGGTCGTGGTGCCGACGTTCTGGAACGCGATCGCGCCCGGGCCCGCCGTGGTATCGCTTGGCGTCCAGTCGATCACAACCTGGGGCGTCGCACCGTTGATCAGGATATCGGTGGTGCCGCTGCCGGTCAGAAACTGGTCGACCTGACCCGCCACGACGTTGGGCGTTCCGTTGAACGACTGCGCCGAGCCGCGATCCATCGCGCCTATGGCGATACAGCCGAAGCTCAGGGCAATGGCGGACGAGCGGACGAGCCAGCGCGAGTCGGAACGACGGGCCATCAGCGGTTACTCCAGGGAAGCAGGCGGGTTGTGAGGCTGATCAGGAAACGGGCGCTGTCGCTGCCGTTGAAGCCCGAGGTGTAGGTGGGCGCGGCAACCATCGCGTCGATGCGGAGCCGGTCGGCAATCTGGGTCCTGACGCCGACGCCGAGCGAGATCAGACTGCCGTCGGTCGCAGCGCGGCCGTGGATCGTCCAGGCACGCGCGCTGTCGGCGAAGACATAGGGCCGGAAGGACACATTGGCGAGGTCCGGCAGGTCGAACATCGGCGCACGCACCTCGACGCTGGTGGCGATGCCGCTGTCGCCCGAGATCGTGCCGGGATCGAAACCGCGCCCGATGGTGTAGTTGCCGCCCGAAAATTCCTCGAACGCCAGCAGCGGGTCGAACGCGAACTGAAGCCGCGACGACAGCGCGACCGACATATTGCCCGGCAGCGCAAACTCGACGACGCCCGAGGCGCGGATGAGACCGGCGGTCACGTCGCCGTCGTCGCGACTCGGAGCCAATCCGGGACCGCAACCTGCGTCGCAATCGCTCGCGGAGAGGATGTCGAGCCCCTTACGCAGTTCGATGTCGCCCGCCATCCGCCATTGCGGCGCGCGGCTGGTGAGATCGATCGCCTGACCCGAAACCTGCAGGCCCAGCACGCGCAGCCTGTCGCGCGAGATCGGCGTAAGGCCGACGAAATCCACCTTCTGGTTCACCGCGTCGAACGTGCCCCCAATGGTGACGCTGTGTGACTGGCGGCGGATCAACGGATAGCTGGCATTGACCGAGGCGAAGACGGTGCGCGCCTGCAGCTTGAACGCCGGATCGCCGGTGTCCGGCTCGGTCCAGGCATGGGTGAACTGTGCGCCGATCTTCAGCCCCTCGCCGCCGACGCGGAACTCGTGCGCGAGCTGGAGGATATTCTGCTCCTCGAGGTCGGCGGTGGAGTAGAAGGAGATCGAGGTCGCGTCGCCCATTCCGGTGAGGCCGAAGAACTGCGCGCGCACCTGGCCGCCCCAGCGCCCGACACTGCGCGACGACAGATTCTGGACGGTGGCGTCCGCCACATAGGGCTGGCGCAGGACGGTCACTTCGCCGATCAGATCGCCCTGCCCCGTGCCCGCGGGCTTGAGGGTAAGCTGGACATTGTAGCCCGGCAGGTCGCGCGCGAGCAGCAGATAGCGTTCCGCCCGGTTGCGGTCGAAAATCTCGTCGCGGGTCAGCGGCTCGAGATAGCGGGTGATCAGCCCTTCGGCGCCCTCGGTCTGGCCGCGCGCGCGGATCGCGGTGATGCGCGCGTACAGCATCTCGAGGCGGATCGCACCATCCTCGATCCGCTGCGTCGGCACCTGAACCGCCGCGAGGAACCCGCGATTGCGCAGGATCGTCGCCGCCCGGTCGCGGATTTCGCAAAGGATGGCGACGGGCTGGGTGGTGCCTTCATATTCGGCCCATGCGGGTCGCATGTCCTCGGCAGAGGCACCCTTCAGATTGTTGAAGGTGACGCTTTTCACCGGAACCGTCACTTCGGCGAAGCGCGGGTCCGCCAGCGGACACGGCGAGCGTTCGACGTCCCCCAACACCGACAGGCGCGGCGCGTCCTGCGCGGGGGCGGGCTGGACCGGCTGGAGATCGTCGCGATTTGGCGCGAAGGTCTGCGGATTGACGGCTGGCGGATCGCCCGCCTGCGCAAGCGCCGGTGCGCCTGCGACCGTCATGGCCAGAACGCTCGCCCAACATAGCGAACCCGACCGATATCCCCACTGCCGCCCCATTTGCACCCCCATGCCCGGCGTTTTGTCCGCCGGGATCATGGGCGTGCCCATAGACTCCCGGCGGCTATGTCAAGCGCCTACCGGACAGCGGCGGGCGCGTCAAATGCGGCGGTATCAGCCTAACGCATTCTCTTTCTTCACTTTCTGGCGATAGGCGTGGAGCAGCGGCTCGGTATATCCGCTCGGTTGAGTCACGCCTTCGAACACCAGCGCCCGCGCCGCCTGATAGGCAAGGCTCGTATCCCTGTTTCCGGCGAGCGGGCGGTAAAGCGGATCGCCCGCATTCTGGCCGTCGACCTTGGCCGCCATCCGCTCGAAGGCGGCGTCGATCTGCGCTTCGGTGCAGACGCCGTGAAGCAGCCAGTTGGCCATGTGCTGCGACGATATGCGCAACGTCGCGCGATCTTCCATCAAGCCGACATCGTGAATGTCAGGAACCTTGGAGCATCCGACGCCCTGATCGATCCAGCGGACCACATAGCCGAGGATGCCCTGCGCATTATTGTCGAGTTCGGCCGCGATTTCGTCCTCCGACCAGTTGCGTCCCGCGGCCAGCGGCACCGTCAGCAGCCGGTCGAGCGATGCGACGGGCTCCTTCGCCCGCTCCGCCTGTCGGGCGTAGACGTCGATCTGGTGATAGTGGGTGGCATGCAGCGTCGCTGCGGTCGGCGACGGCACCCATGCGGTGGTCGCGCCGGAGGTCGGATGGCCGATCTTCTGCTCCAGCATGTCCGCCATGCGATCGGGCGCGGCCCACATGCCCTTACCGATCTGCGCCTTGCCCGACAGGCCGCAGGCAAGCCCGATCTGGACGTTCCGGTCCTCATAGGACTTGATCCAGTCGGC
>CAZHGR010000050.1:0-22820 GCA_964532255.1 uncultured Sphingobium sp. | reverse complement strand
TGCCGATGGCGGTGGAGAAAACCTTCAACTCGCGCTCGCACAGGCACCCGGCCGACCGGGCGCCGCAATGCGCCCGTCAGATCCAGACGGTTCCGTTGAAGGGGCGAGGCATGATGAAGGTCATGGGGGTGCAGATAGCAGATAAGGGTTCGCCGAGGAAGCGCTGCCGATTCGAAGATCACCGCAACAGGAACACAACGTATCGCCTTGCTTGCTATTTGCTTGCTGGGCAGCACGCACTCTGCAGTCAACAGCCGCGACATTCATCTAAGATATTGATTTTTATGGTGCCGGCTACAGGGATCGAACCCGTGGCCCCCTGATTACAAATCAGGTGCTCTACCATCTGAGCTAAGCCGGCCCGGCATGCTCCATAGCGTCACCGCACGCCGAACGTCCAGCCTTCGGTGATGGCGACGCGCGGGGTGAGCCCCGGTGGAGCCCATAGCGCGCCATCCTCGCTCGCGCGCCGCAGCCAGGCGGCGGTGACGATGGCGTCGGTCGCATGGTCGTCATAGGTGCCGAGCGCGCGGTGCGGGCGGGTGTCGAGCGCCGCGAGCGCGGTGTCGAGCGCAGCGGCGTCGCGCATCTTGGTGCGCCCGCCCGGCCGCCCGGCGGCGATCGCGGCGATGCTGGTGTAGATCTCGACGATCAGCGATCCGGCGGCGGGCGGTTCGACGCCATCGAACGGCCACACGGGCGCCGCGCCGCGCAGCGCGTGGAGCGCGCGCATGCCGGCGAAGCTCGCCTTGGCGACCTGCGCCGCTCCGATCGCGTCATAGACGGTCGACAGCTTGCGACCGCCGCTCGCCCGGTAGGCCGCCTCGCAGCGGCGGACATGGAGATAGTCGGCCTTCGCGCCGTCAGCCGCGCCGAAATAGAAATGGCGGCGGTGATGCACTTCGAGGAAGGAGGCCGCGCCCAGATCGGGCTGGTCCGCGCAGCGCCGGTCGACATAGGCCCAGAAGTCCACCGCCCGGCCGGGCACCGCCGCCTCGCCAGGCAGATAGGCACCGCGCTCGATCAAGGGCGGCGCGAAGCTGAAGTCGAAGCCGAACAAAGTCGGTTGCCGGGCCGCCTCGGCCGCGAGCCAGTGCACCACCGCCTCGCGCGACCATGTGCCGCCGGGCGCGGCGACCAGTTCGGGCGCATCGCTCCCCCGCCCGCAGATCGCCACGGCAATGCCCTTGTGCCGCCGCCCCTTGGCCCCCGACCAGTCGATCGCGGCAAATCGCTCGAAACGCGGCCCACTCACCCCCGCTCGCGCCGCATCTGGTCCCACCAGGCGATCCGTTCCGCGATCCGCTTTTCAAAGCCGCGCTCGGTCGGGGTGTAGAAGCGCTCGGGTGCCATGCCCTCGGGCCAGTAGTTCGCGGCGGAAAAGCCCTCCGGCGCGTCATGGTCATAGGCATAGCCGGCGCCATAACCGATGTCCTTCATCAGCTTGGTGGGCGCGTTGAGGATGTTGGCCGGCGGCGACAGCGATCCGGTATCGCGCGCGCTGCGCCAGGCGCTTTTCTGCGCGACATAGGCGGCGTTCGACTTGGGCGCGGTCGCGAGATAGAGGCACGCCTGCACGATCGCCAGCTCGCCCTCCGGAGAGCCCAGGAAGTCGTACGCATCCTTGGCGGCAAGGCACTGGACGAGCGCCTGCGGATCGGCGAGCCCCACGTCCTCGCTGGCGAAGCGGACGAGCCGCCGCAGCAGGTAGAGCGGCTCCTCCCCCGCCACCAGCATCCGCGCGAGATAATAGAGCGCGGCCTGCGGGTCCGATCCGCGCAGCGACTTGTGAAGCGCGGAGATGAGGTTGTAGTGGCCGTCGCGATCCTTGTCATAGACCGCGACCCTGCGGTGGAGCAGCGCGGCGAGCCCGGCCGGGTCCAGCCGCTCGTCGACGCCCGCGACCGACCAGAGCGTCTCGACCTGGTTGAGCAGGAAGCGCCCGTCGCCGTCGGCGCTGGCGATCAGCGCGTCGCGGGCATCCTCGGTCAGCGGCAGCGCGCGGCCGGTCAACGCCTCGCCCCGCGCGATCAGTGCGCCGAGCGCCGCACCATCGAGCCGGTTGAGGATCAGCACCTGCGCGCGGCTCAGCAAGGCGGCGTTGAGTGCGAAGCTGGGGTTCTCGGTCGTCGCGCCCACCAAAGTGACGGTGCCGTCCTCGACATAAGGGAGAAATCCGTCCTGCTGCGCGCGGTTGAAACGGTGGATCTCGTCGACGAACAGCAATGTGCGCCGGCCCGTCCGCGCATGCTCGCGTGCGGCCTGAAACGCCTTCTTGAGGTCGGCAACGCCCGAGAAGACCGCCGAGATCGCCTCGAAACGCAAGCCCACCGCATCGGCGAGCAGCCGCGCGATGGTGGTCTTGCCCGTGCCCGGCGGTCCCCACAGGATCATCGACGACAGGCGACCGGCGGCGACCATCCGGCCGATCGCGCCGTCAGGCCCGGTCAGATGCTCCTGCCCCACCACATCGGCGAGCGTGCGGGGGCGCAGCCGGTCGGCAAGCGGCGCGTCGGCGGGGGGCATAGCGGCTGCATCCGCCGACGGACTGGCAAAAAGATCGGTCATCGCCGCCAGAGGTGGCGCGCACCGGCGGCGGACGCAAGAGCTGCCGCTATTTGGGTTTGGCCGCGCCCTGCGACTTGAGATAGGCGATCACGTCGGCGCGCTTCTGCGGATCGGACAGGCTGAAGCCCATCTTGCTCCCCGGCACCAGCTTCGCCGGTCCTTGCAGCCACTGGTCCAGCGTCTGGTCGTTCCATGTAAAGCGCGCCGCCTTGAGCGCGGGTGAATAGGCATAGCCCGGTGCCTTGCCCGGCTTGCGGCCGAAGACGCCGCGATGCGCGGGGCCGACGCGGTCGGCGTCGATCGAATGGCAGGCGCCGCAATAGCTTTCGTACACATCCTTGCCGCGCAGCGCGTCGCCGGCGTGCAGGGGTGCGGCACCGAGAGCGGTCGCCAACAGCGCCGCTGCAAACAGGCATCTGGTCATGTGTCACTCCCCAAAACGACGGGTGGCGCGCCGGCGCCACCCGTGTCCGGTCATCAGCCGAAGATGAACGCCTTGGGCGGATAGCTGTCCTGCAGCGCGCTGGTCAGCAGCGTCCAGTGGCTCGTCTCGTCCGCGGCGAGCTGGGCCGCGACCTTGGCGAGATCGTGCGAGCCGAGCGACGGGATCACGCCGATATAGGCATTCGCCGCACCCTTCTCGAGCTTCTGTGCCAGCTTCAGAACGTCGGTCGCGCTCTTGACCGTGTTGGCGACGTCCAGCTTCTTGGCATAGTCGGCGTCGGTCATCGCCGCGACCGGTGTGCCGCCCATCTTGGTGATGGTCGCGGCGAGAGCGTCGCGATGCTCCTTGTGGTGCGACTGGAACACCACCGCGAGGCTCGTCACCTCCGGCGACAGCAGGCCGCTGCCCGCACCGATGCTGTAGGCAGCGATCGCTTCATGCTCCAGCCCCAGCGCAACGTTGAGGATGGCGACGTCGCCCTCGGTCGCATGCCCGCCATGAGCGGCTGCCATGGCGGCCGGCGTGTCCGCAAGCACGGCGACGGCAGCGGCCGAAAGCAAAGCGCCGCCCAGGCCCAGTACGGAACGGCGTGAAGATGTGATATCCAATGTCATGATGATCTCCCCTCGCAAGGCGGTATGGCCCGCCGGCTGTTCGTTACGACCCGAACATGTTCCTGTGTGTGACACGGGTAACAGGAAATGCGGTTTTCCGAGCCGAGCCGAGATCATTTCGCCCGGAGAATGTCTCCGTTGATCGACGGGCCGCTCCACACCGCGCGCACCAGCCGGCTGAGAAGTCCGTGCCGGTCCATCCAGTCGGCATAGGCGCGATAGGCCGGATCGGCCGCCAGATGCTTTTCCTCGGTCAGCGCGCGCCAGTAATAGACGCCGCTTACCGCCGCCAGCAGCAGCGTGTTGCGAAGCGCGGTCGTCATGTCCCCGGTCACCACCAGGAACGGCAAAGTCGACAGCCACCAGAAGGCATTTTTCGACAGATAGGCCGGATGGCGGCACAGCCGGTAAGGGCCGTGGGTGATGATCCCGCGATGGGTCAGGTTGGAAAAACGCAGCCCGAACGCCACCGTTGCCCAAGCGTAGATCGCGGTCAGCAGGACCAGCGCCGCGCCCCACAGCCACAGCAGCGCCGGATGATCCGCCAGCCAGAACGCCCAGTCGCGCGCGTCGGTCTGGTAGAAGAGCGGACCGCCCGGCCCCATCATCACGAACGGCGGATAGCAGATCAGCGCCGCCACCCATCCGCCCAGATAGGGGTTCGCGCTGCGGATATGCGCGTCGAGCGGGCGGCAGGTGAGCATATAGCCGACCGTCGCGAACGCCACGTCAACGGCGAACATGAGCGCGATCAGGAAGCTCGCCAGCATGACGGGCGACGTCAGCAGCGCCTGCCCGCGCCAGTGGATCATCTCCGCGAAATTGCCCGGCACGACCGACAGCATGAAGGCAAGGAAGAAGGCCTTGACCGCCCAGGCGCGCAGATGCCCCGCGACCGCGCCCGGTTCAGGGTGACCCGCGGCACCGCCGATGAGCCACTGGCCGAAGGCATAGGCACCGTCGCGCGGCTCGATCATGAAGCGGTCGAGCCAAAGCACATAGGGAATGGACAGCAGGACAAGCGCCGGGGCGCTCCACGCGAACAGCCGCATGACGAAGGGATATTCGCCCTGCCAGTACCAACCGGCGGTCATGTAGCATAGCGCGATCAGGCCCCAGGTGCCCCACAGCCCCAGGAGCTTGACCCGGCTGACCGGCAGCGTCTCCCAAAGCGCGCGCGGACGATGCCAGTCGATGCCCGTGCTTGGCCGCCGGTGCACCCGGTCGACCAGCAGCGACCACAGCAGCATCGGCAGCCCGCAGGCGAGAATCGCGGTCAGTCCGGCATAAGGGCCGTCCATGCCATAAGCCCAGGCAACCGCAACCCACAGCGCCAGTCCGGCCAGGCCGGCAAGGCCGACGCCGTGACTGACGGCGGAAGCAGGACAGGGATCGTGCGCGCGCGGCATGATGCCCCGCCCTAGCGCACAGTGGTTAAGGAAGGGCGATCACCCCTCGAAGCCGCGCAGCGCGTCGGTCAGGACGCCGGCGATGATGGCGCACCACCTGGCCTGTCCATCCGCGTCCGCGATCAGATCCTGTCGCACCTCGAACTCCACATAGGGGCGGCGCGCGGCATAGGCATGGCGCGGGACCGTGTGGTCCGTGCCCTGCATCGCATAGGGCTCGTTGTCGCCGACGACGAGCGCCTCCTCGCCGCGCAGCCGGCCCAGTACGGCGAGCGCCAGCCGGGTATCGCCGCCGTCATAGAGAACGCCGCAATGCCATTGCCGCGCCACGCCCGCCATGACAGGTGTGAAGCTGTGCAGCGCTACCAGGACCGCCTGCCGCCCCCCGGCGTCGCGTTCCGCCAGGATGCGGGCGATGGCGTCCTGATAGGGGGCGTGAACCTCCGCCACACGCGCCTGTCGGTGCTCCGGCGACAGCGCCGCATTGCCGGGAATGATCGTGCCGTCGCTGACCTGCGGCATGGCGTCGGCGCGACCGGGATCGCGATTGCAGTCGATCACGAGCCGCGAATAGACCTGCTCGATAAAGGGCGCGTCCAGCGCCTTGCTGAGCATCGCGCCGAGCCCCGACACGCCGATGTCGAGCGCGATGTGACGCGACAGCTCCGCTGGCGGCAGCCCCAGAGCATCCAGCGATGCCGGCACCCGGTTGCCGGCGTGATCGCCGATCAGGACGAGGCGCGATCCGCCCGACGGATTGGTGATCGCGACGGGCGCGGGCTCTGTTGCGTCGATCAGCATCATCGCGCCAGCGATAGGGCGTGACGCCGCCGCTGCAAAGAGGCGTCGCGTGATCCCGTCGTTCCCCCGCGCAGGCGGGGGGCCAGTCCTCCAAGGATCATGCGCGGCAGCGCTTTCGGCGCCTTGCGCCGAGTCTGGACCCCCGCCTTCGCGGGGGAACGGCTCCACTCGTCCCAAATGGCTCACGCGCACGGGCATATCCTTACGGACCCATAATGGCCGACAGGCGTTATCGCGGGTGAAGCCGCGCTTATTCCCGCCGCTGCTGCTCATGGGGGACGATGATCGACTCGCTGCTCGTCAAGTTCGCGCTGATCGGCGTGATCGGCATCGCCGCCCAATGGGTGGCGTGGCGCACCGGCCGTCCCGCGATCGCGCTGATGCTGGGCGCGGGGATCATCGTCGGCCCTGTGCTGGGCCTGATCGTGCCCGAGCGCGATTTCGGAGAGCTTCAGGAGCCGATCATCAAGCTGGCGGTCGCGGTGATCCTGTTCGAAGGCGGCCTGAGCCTCAATTTCCGCGACCTGCGCGATGCCGGGCCCGCCGTGTTGCGGCTGATCGTGGTCGGCGTTCCCGTCGGCTGGATCTTGGGTGCTCTTGCCGCATATTATGGTGCCGGCATCGCCTGGGAGGTCGCGCTGCTGTTCGGCGGCATTCTCGTCGTCACCGGCCCCACCGTCATTGGCCCGATGCTGCGAAGCCTGCCGCTGCCGCAGCGGGTCGCCGACACGCTGCGCTGGGAGGGCATCGTCAACGATCCCATCGGCGCGCTGCTGGCGGTCGCGATCTTCAGCTGGATCGCGTTCGAGGGAAGCGGGCGCGGCGTCGATGCCGTGGTCGCGGAGATCGTGCTGGCGACGCTGATCGCGGGCGGCCTGGGCTTCGGGCTCGGCTGGTGGATCACCCACATCTTCCCGCGCGGCCTGGTGCCCGAATATCTGAAGGCACCGGTACTGCTCGTCACGGTGCTGGCGGGCTTTGTCGCCGCCGACCTCATCATGCACGAAACCGGCCTCGTCACCGTGACGGTCATGGGGATCGTCATGGCCAATCGCCCGCTCCATTCGAGCCGCGTGCTGCGACGGTTCAAGGAGGATCTGGCGGTCATCCTCATCTCAGGGGTGTTCATCATCCTGTCGGCGACGCTCGACTGGGACGTGCTGTCCGCCTTTCGTATCCGTTTCCTGCTGTTCCTTCTGCTCCTGCTGTTCGTCGTCCGCCCGGCGACGGTTCTCGTCAGCCTGCTCTTTTCGAGCATGCCGTGGCGCGAGCGGCTGTTCATCGCCTGGATCGCGCCGCGCGGAATCGTTGCGGTGACGATCAGCGGGCTGTTCGCCATGCGGCTGATCGAGGAGGGCGTGCCCGATGGAGAGGCGCTGGTACCCTTGTCGTTCGGCGTGGTGATTGCCACCATCCTCGCCCACGGCTTCACCGCACGCCGCTTGGCCGAGCGGCTGGGGATCATGCGCAAGGGCGGGCAGGCGGTGCTGCTGGTCGGTGCCAACGACTGGACGATCGCGCTGGGCGAGCATCTCAAGGGGCTGGGCGTTCCGGTGACGATCGCCGACAGCTCCACCTATGCGCTGCGCGCCGCCCGCAAACGCGACCTCGACATCTATCGCGGCGACATATTGAACGAGGTGAACCAGCATGAGCTCGACCTCAAACATTATCAGCAACTGCTCGCCGCGACGGAGAACGACGCCTACAACGCGCTGGTCTGCGCCGACCTCGGCCCCGAAATGGGGTTCGAGCGGCTGACCCAGACCGCGCCCGAACCCGCGCACGGCCAGCGCTCGCTCAGGACCGCCACACGCGGACGCACGCTCCTTCGCAGCGATCGCACGGTGGAGGAACTGCAGGGGCTGATCGCCCAGGGCTGGGAGTTCCGGCAGACGCGGATCACCCAGAAATACCCGTTCGAGGAATTCGCCAAGCGCCTGACCGACGGCATCGAGATGGTGGCGGTCCTCGACAGCGATGGCGTGCTTCGCTTCATCGTCGATACGCACCAGGTACAGGTGATCGAGGGGGACATCGTCATCAGTTTCGCTCCGCCGGAGCCGCCCGCGCCGCCGCGCGACAGGCGCCCGCCTGCCGCCGCCCCCGACGCGGTTCCGAGCGCCGCGTCATGACGCGTCCCCACCGCCGCGGCGTTGACCCCCGCCGGAAGGTCGGGCAGGCACCGCGCGACTTTTTGATCTGATTGGCTTTTTTCAGGAGGCGACCATCACCACCGTCACCGGACGAACCCTGCCCGAACCCACCGCCGCCATGCTGCGCGACGCGAGCCTGATGCTCGATTTCGATGGCACGCTGGTGGGCCTCTATGACCGGCCCGATGCCGTCGTGGTCGATCCGCCGCTGACTCGGCTGCTCGAACGGCTGGTCGAGACGCTATCGGGACGCGTCGCCATCGTCACCGGCCGCTCGCTCGCGCAGATCGAGAACCTGCTCGGTCCTGTCGCCGGAGACCTCGCGCTATGCGGGAGCCATGGCGCGGAGTTGCGGCTGGGGGGCGTGACCGAGCGCCCCGAGCGCCCGGTGGCGCTCGACGAGGTGGCGGCGGGGTTCCGCGCCTTTGCCGAGGACAAGCCGGGCATGATCGTCGAGATCAAGACGCTCGGCGTCGGCCTGCACTATCGCATCGCGCCCGAGCATGAAGACGAGGCGAAGGCGCTGGCCGAGCGGCTGGGACGCAGCCTCGGCCTGGCGGTCCAGCACGGCAAGATGATGGTCGAGCTTCGCAGTTCGGGCAACAGCAAGGGGACGGGCATCGCCCGGCTGATGGCGCAATCGCCGCTCGACGCCGGGCGGCCGGTGTTCGTCGGCGACGATGTCACCGACGAGGACGGCTTTGTCGCGGTGCGCGAGATGGGTGGCCATGGCGTGCTGGTCGGCGACCCGCGCCCCACCGCCGCCAGTCACGCGCTGGCCGACCCTGATGCCGTCCGCCGCTGGCTCGCCGAGGTGGCGGCATGACCTCGACCCTCGACCTCTGGCCCATCGGCAACTGCCAGGTCTCCGCGCTGGTCGACAGCGCCGGTCGCTTCGTCTGGGGCTGCGTGCCCCGTGTCGACGGCGACCCCGTGTTCAGCTCGCTGCTCGACCCCGCCCCGCGCGCGGGCGAAGGCGCGCGCGGCTTCTGGGAAATCGACCTCGAAGGCTGCGTCGAGACACGCCAGCATTATATCCGCAACACCGCCGTTCTGGTGACGCGGCACAGCGACGAGGCGGGCAACGCGATCGAGGTTGTGGACTTCTGCCCCCGCTTCCGCCGCACCGGGCGCATGTACCGGCCGGTGGCCTATTGCCGGATCGTCCGGCCGGTCGAGGGCAGCCCGCGCATCCGCATGCGGCTTCGCCCGACGCGCGCCTGGGCCGGTGCCGAGCCGCTCCACACGCGCGGCAGCAATCATGTCCGCTATGTGCTCGACGAGATGACACTGCGGCTGACCACGACCGCGCCGATCGGCTGGCTGCTCGACGAGCGCATGTTCCGCGTGGAACGTCCGCTCTACTTCTTCCTCGGCCCCGACGAGAGCTTCACCGAAGACCTCCGCTTCGCGCTCGACGCGGCGCTCGAGCATACGGTGACGGAATGGCAATATTGGGTGCGCGGGCTCGCCACGCCGCTCGAATGGCAGGACGCGGTCATCCGCTCGGCCATCACGCTCAAGCTCTGCCAGCATGAGGAAACTGGCGCAATCGTCGCGGCGCTGACCACATCCATCCCCGAACATGCAGATTCCGGGCGCAACTGGGACTATCGCTATTGCTGGATCCGCGACGCCTATTTCACGGTTCAGGCGCTCAACCGGCTGGGCGCGCTCGACGTGCTCGAGGGCTATCTCGAATATCTGCGCAACATCGTCGACAATGCGCGCGGCGGCCACATCCAGCCGCTGTACGGCGTCGGCGGCGAGGCGCGTCTGGAGGAGCGGATCGCCCCCGACCTGCCGGGCTATCGCGGCATGGGGCCTGTGCGCGTCGGCAACCAGGCCTATGAGCAGATCCAGCACGACGCCTATGGCCAGATCATCCTGTCGAACACGCAGAGCTTCTTCGACCAGAGGCTGCTGCGCATGGGCGGGATCGACGATTTCCGCGCGCTCGAAGCGGTGGGCGAACGCGCCTGGCAGATGTATGACAAGCCGGACGCCGGACTGTGGGAGCTTCGCACCAAGAGCTTCGTCCACACCTATTCGGCGGCGATGTGCTGGGCCGCGTGCGACCGGCTCGCCAACGCCGCCGGCGCGCTCGACCTCGCCGAGCGCGCGACCTTCTGGCAGGAGCGCGCCGATATCATCCGGGCGCGGATCGAGGAAGCGGCATGGCGCCCCGACACGCGGCGGCTGTCGGCAACCTTTGGCGGCGACGACCTCGACGCGAGCCTGATCCAGCTTCTCGACCTGCGGTTTCTCTCGCCCGACGACCCGCGCTTTCGCGGGACTCTGGAGGCGGTGGAACAGGGCCTGCGGCGCGGCAGCCACATGCTGCGCTATGCGACCGAGGACGATTTCGGCCTGCCCAGGACGGCGTTCAACGTGTGCACGTTCTGGCTGATCGAGGCGCTGTGCGCCACCGGGCGGCACCACGACGCGCGCGTGCTGTTCGAGGAAATGCTGAGCCGCCGCACCCCCGCCGGGCTGCTGTCGGAAGACATAGATCCGCAAACCGGTGAATTGTGGGGAAACTATCCGCAGACTTATTCGCTTGTAGGCTTGATCAACTGCGCCGCTCTCTTGAGCAAGCCATGGAGTACCGTGAGATGAACCGTCTCCTTGTCGTGTCGAACCGGGTCCAGCCCCCGGTGGGCGAAGGCAAGGGCAATCAGGGCGGTCTGGCGGTGGCGCTGTCGGCGGCGCTGCGCGAGACCAGCGGCATCTGGTTCGGCTGGTCGGGCGAGGAAACGGACGAATTCACCGGCCAGATCACCTTCAACCGGTCCGAAGGCGTGACCACCGCCACGGTCGATCTGGAAGCGCAGGATACCGAGGAATATTACAACGGCTACGCCAACCGGACGCTGTGGCCGCTCTTTCATTACCGCATCGATATCGCCGAGTATAAGCGCCACTTCGCCGGCGGCTATGAGCGGGTGAACGCCCGTTTCGCCGACACCATGTTCCCGCTGATCGAGGACAGCGACCTCATCTGGGTGCATGATTATCACATGATCCCGCTGGGCCGCGAACTGCGCGAGCGCGGGGTGGAAAACCGGATCGGCTTTTTCCTTCACACCCCCTGGCCGCCGATGCGGCTGCTGCTGTCGCTGCCCAGCCACCGCCAGCTTGTGAAGTCGATGTTCTCCTATGACCTGATCGGCTTTCACACCGAGGACTGGCTCGAATCCTTCATGTATTATGTGCGCGATCAATTCCCCGAGATCGCGATCGACGAGCAGAATGTGATGACCGTCGACGGCCGCAAGGTGCGAGTCATCGCCTGCCCCATCGGCATCGACGCCGCCGACTTCATCGAAAAGGCCGAAGGCCCCGTAGCGCGCGACGCGATGCGCAGCATGTGCGAGAGCATGAGCGGCCGCGACATGATCATCGGGGTCGACAGGCTCGATTACTCCAAGGGGCTGGAAGAGCGCTTTTACGGCTACGAGCGCTTCCTGCACGCGCATCCCGATTTCTGCGAGAAGGTCTTCCTTCTCCAGGTCGCGCCGCCCAGCCGCGAGGACGTGCAGAGCTATCAGGAAATTCGCGCCCATCTCGACACGCTGTCGGGCCATATCAACGGCGAGTTCGCGACCGCCGAGTGGGTGCCGCTGCGCTACGTCAACCGCGGCTATCCGCGCGACCAGCTCGCGGGCATGTACCGCGCCGCGAAAGTGGCGATGGTCACGCCGCTGATCGACGGCATGAACCTGGTCGCCAAGGAGTATGTGGCCGCGCAGGACCCCGACAATCCCGGCGTGCTGATCCTCTCGCGCTTTGCCGGCGCGGCGGCGCAGCTCAAGGACGCGCTTCTCGTCAACCCCTATAGCGCCGAGGAACTGGCCGATGCACTCGCAACCGCGCTGGCGATGCCGCTGGCCGAGCGGCGGCGGCGCTGGCGCGCGCTGATGGACGTGATTGAGGGCGAGGACGTGACCTGGTGGCTGCGGCGCTTCGTCAGCGCGCTTCAGTCGCTCCCCGAACCCGTCGACGCCCACTGCTGACCTTGGGCCAGGCCGGTGTTGTCCAGTGGCGCGAGGAGCGTGCGCTGGCGCGGCAGGGCATCGGGCATGGTATCGCGGAGCCAGGCCATTCCCGCCTCACGCACATCGCACCGCAGGTCGAAGGCATCGCCGGCATCGGCCGCGCTGACCAGCGCGCGCGCCTCCATCACCGTTTCGCGCATGTCGGTGATCTGCAGGCCCACCGCACGTCCGTCCCATTTCGGGTGCTGACGGACATATTGGCCGAGCCATTCGCGCAATCGCGGCACGTCGGCCAGCGGGTCGAGATAGAAGAAGGCCGTGCCCAGCAGTTCGCTCTTCTCGCGCGTCCAGTTCTGGAAGGCATTTTCCAGGAACTTGCTCACCGGCACGATCAATCGGCGCTCGTCCCAGATGCGGACAACGACATAGGTCAGGCGGATCTCCTCAATGCGGCCCCACTCACCCTCGACGATGACCACGTCGTCGAGGCGGATGGGCTCGGTAAAGGCCATCTGGATTCCGGCGATCAGATTCTTGAGCGCGGGCTGCGCGGCAGCGCCCACCGCGAGACCGGCGAGGCCCGCCGACGCCATCAGCGTCAGGCCGATGCTCCGCACGCTGGGGATGCTGAGCAGCATCGCGCCGATGGTCAGGACGACGATGACGATGCTCGCGACACGCGCCAATATGCCGGTCCGCGTCCGCTGACGCCGCGCGATGAGATTGTCGATGCAATCGACATTGCTGTGCGAATCGATAGCATCGCGGATAAAGCCGATGGTCGCGACGGCGAGCCAGCCCCACAGGGCGGGGGTGATCAGGCCCATGAGCAGAGCGAAGATTTCAGCCGCCTGCCCCTCCAGCACCTGCCGACCCGTCAGACCAAACGCCGTCGCCAGGAATATCCAGCGGCTCGGCCCCCGAATCCTCCGGAAGAAAAGATTGTCGATGGGCGTACTGGTCCGGAGGCTGATGCGTCCGCCGATCGCGAACAGCAAAGCGTGAAGGACCATCGCGACGCCGAGCGATATGAGCACGGCGGAGGCGGGCCGCACCCAGCTCGTCAAGAAGAGGGAATCGATTTCCAGTACCATGATTGCGGCTCCCCCGAGCGAGGGCGCAGTTCGGGCCCGCGCCCTTCATGGGAAGCGCTCGGCGCGCGCGATCGTTCCCGGCAATGCCGCTGCGCCGCAGCGGAGGCGGCGCGTGGTTGCTACTTCAGCGTGGCGAGGAAGGCGAGGAGGTCACCGCGCTGCTTCGCATCGGGAACCGCGATCACCATGCGGGTGCCGGGCACCTTCTTCATCGGCGCGGTGATGAAGCTGTCGAGATTTGCGGGCGTCCAGGTCAGCGCGGCCTTGGTCAGCGCCGGGGAGTATTTGAAATCGGGGACGGAACCCGACTTGCGCCCGACAAGTCCCTTGAGGCTGGGTCCTAGTCCCTTGCGGCCTTCGCCGGCGGTGCCGTGACAGGTGCTGCAGCGGGTCTTGAAGAGTGTCGCGCCGGCTGCGGCGTTCTGCGCCGAGGCACTGTTGCCGATGAGAAGAGCGGGAAGAGCAAGCAGGGAAAGGGCCAGACGCATCGAAGCGGTTCTCCAGACAGCATGACTCACGCGAAGCGTGCGGAACGACGCCACCCTAATAGGGTTTGAAGATGAAGCCTAGCTGACCGACTGCCCTTGTTCTTGCCCTCAAGCGTCGGCCCAGCGGCGCAGGAGATTGTGGTACACGCCGGTCAGCGCGATGATCGAGGGATCGTCATGGCCGGCCTGTTGCGCCAGCGTCTGGATCGAGCGGTCGAGATCGAACAGCATCGCGCGCGCCGAATCGTCGCGGATCATCGACTGAATCCAGAAGAAGCTCGCGACGCGCCGGCCGCGCGTGATCGGCTCGACCCGGTGGAGCGACGATGACGGATACAGCACAGCATGTCCGGCAGGCAGCTTGACCTGCTGCACCCCGAACTGAGTCTCCACCGTCAGCTCGCCCCCGTCATAGGTGCCGGGATCCTCCAGGAAGACGGTCATCGACAGGTCGGAGCGGACACGAAAGCCGCTGCCCGCCTGAATGCGCACGGCGTTGTCGACATGCGTGCCGAACGTCTGCCCCTCCGCATAGCTGTTGAACAGCGGCGGATAGATTTTGAGCGGCAGCGCGGCGGCGATGAACAAAGGCGACCGGCCGAGGGCATCGAGGACAAGCTGCGCGGCCTGCCTCGCCTCGGCCGAGTCCTCGGGCAGTTGGAGGTTGCGCTTGGCCAGCGCGGACTGGTGGCCGGAGGTGACGTTGCCGTCGACCCACGACCCCGCGTCGATGATCGTCCGCAGCGCGCGCACGCCATCGGCGTCGAGAATGTCGGGAATGGCGACCAGCATGGCGGTCGCGCGTCAGGCCTGGAGGACGAACGGAATCTCGACGACCCCCTTCACCATCACCGGCTGTCCGGCCCGGATCATCGGCTCCCACCGCCATTTGCGCACCGCGTCGAGCGCGGCGTCGTCAAGCCGCGCGAAGCCGCTGCTGCGCGACACGGAAATCGACGCGACTTCGCCGTCGAGGCCGAGCATCAGCGAGAGCACTACGGTGCCCTGCTCCTTCTTGCGGCGGCTTTCGATGGGGTAGCGCGGCGGCTTGCCCGACACAATGCGCGCCGAAAGATCGTTCGCCTGGACGATCGACGGCGGCGCGGGCGCGGCGGCGCGTGGAGCCGCAGGGGCGGCTGGCAGCGCCACCGGTTGCGGCACCGGGTCAGCCGTCGTGGGAACGGTGAGCGCCGGACGTGGCGGAAGGTCGACCACCGGATCGGGAGTCGCGACCGGCGACTCGACGATCTCAGGCGTCTCGGCGCTTTCCTCCGGCGCGGCGGGTGGCGGCGCAGGCGGCGGCGTGAGGTTCAGGACCGTGAGCTGTGCTTCGCGCCGCTGAACGACATGGTCGCGGATTGTCATGAAACCCGCGAACAGCGCGGCATGCGCCAGCACCGTGAAGAGCAGCACCGGCAGGTTGAGCCGACGCGTCTCGCCATAGCGCCCGGCTGCGCGCGCCAGGAGCGGCTCCGCGACTGCTGCGGCCTGCGGACGGCGCACCGATGGCGGCGGCGGTGCCGCGTCGTGGATGCTGAAAACCGTGTCCGTATCTTGCAGCATGGCCGCAGACCCCTGTTCCCTCATCCCCGGACCTAACGCGACTCGTAATGATAATCAATCGCATTAATGGCAGGAGCACGCAAAAAACCCGCCGGATCGCTCCGGCGGGCCAGTTGTGGCGCAAGGAAGGGGATGCGCGCCGTGATTCACATCAAAATGCGAAGCATTAGAAATTGTAGCTCAGCGTCAGCACCGCCGAGCGGCCCTCGCCGGGCACCGCCCAGCCGCTCAGGCTGTTGCGGATGCCGGTGAAATATTTCTCGTCGGTGAAGTTCTGCACGTTGAGCTGCGCCGACAGGCCGTTGTCGAAGCTGTAGGCGAGATAGGCACGGTGAGTCAGCCAGTCGTCGGACTTGTAAATCTCGTTAGGACTGATGTTCCGCACCAGGAAGCTGCCCTGATAGGTAAGGCCATAGCCGACCTGAAGCCCGAATGGGAACTGGTAGGTGGTGAACAGACTACCCGAATGCCTGGGCGTGTTGGTCAGGGCGTTGCCCTTCTCCGGATCGAAGTCGCCGTTCGCCTTCTTGAAATTCGAAATGCTCTGCAGCACCTCGCTGTCGAGATAGGTGTAGTTGGCGAAGATCGTCCATTCAGGGGTAATCCGTCCCGATGCGCCCAGCGTCAGGCCATCGACGCGGCTGCGGCCGTCACGGACCAGCAGCGTAGGGCTGGGAGCCGCAGGATCGTTGACCGCGACCGGATAGTTGGTCCGTTCGTTGCGGAACAACGATGCGGTGAGTTGCAATTGCGCGTCGAACAGGTCGGCCTTGGCACCGAATTCATAGTTCCTCGCCTCCTGCGGATCGACGGTGCAGTTCGCGAGCAGGCTGGACGTCGCGCAACCCAGACGCACCGTTCCCGACGCGGGAGTCTTGCTGTTGCCATAGGCCGCATAGATGCTGGCGTTCGGCACCGGCTTGAAGACAAGACCGACGCGGTAGCTGAAGAGATCCTCGTCGCTCGCCTGAACCGCGCCAGTACTGACGGTCGAGTTGCTGAACTTCGCCCGGTTGTTTTCCCAGCGGACGCCGCCGTTGATCTCGAACTGTTCGCTCAGCTTGATCGCATCGAACAGATAGAAGGAGATGTTGCGCGTGTCCCCCCGCTGCTCGCTGGTGACGATGTAATTGATCGGACCGCCATAGACCGGATCGGGGTTCGCGATATTGATCGGCGGATAGGGAGGCACCGATCCGTCCGGATTGCGCAGTCCATTGCCTTGCTCAAGTTCGTAGTCTTCCTGTGCGAAGGACGCGCCCAAAGTCACCGTATGCTCGATTCCGGCGGTGACAAAGACCGCCCGCAGGTCGAGTTGATTGTAGAACATGCTGGTATCAGCGAGCCGATAGGTGCCGCGTGGCCCACCCGGATTGGTAGGATAGAACGTGCCGGGCATCTGGTTCGCGGCGCAAGCCACCGCCGCCGCCGGTCCATTGGCGTTAGCGATCGTGCCATTGGCAAGGCAATATGCACCCTGCGGCGGATTCGCGTAGGTATCCGATACTATGTTCTGCCAGCGGGTCAGGTTGCGGACCGACACCTTGTCGCTGAACGCATGCTCGAAGATCACCGTCGCCTGATCGACGGTCTGCTCCTGCCGATCATAGTCCTTGTAACCGTAATAGCCGCTGTAGCTGGCACCCGGCAGCAGGCCACCATAAGCGGGATAATAAGGCACGCCATAAATCGGCGTATTGTCGTCCTCCTGGTGGAGGTAGAGGAACGTGAGCTTGGTCGGCCCGTCGATCCCCAGCGTGATCGAGGGCGCGACGCCCCAGCGTTCATAGCTGTCGAAATCGCGGCCCGGCACGTCATTCTCGTGAACCACGGCATTGAGGCGCACCGCGATCAGGTCGGACAGGCGCAGATTGCTGTCGATGGTGCCGCGATAATAATTGTCGGTGCCGATCGCGCCCGACACGACGCTCAGGTCGTCGGCCTGCGGGCGCTTGGTGATGAGGTTGATCGATCCGCCGATCGATCCCGACCCGGCATAGACCGAGTTCGCGCCGTTCACGACCTCGATCTGCTGGAGGTTGAAAGTGTCCGAGCGGCTGTATTGCGCGCTGTCGCGCACGCCGTCGATCTGGATATCATTGTTGGCGCTCTGGCCGCGCAGGTTGATGCTGTCGCCATAGCCGCCGCCGCCTTCGCCGGCACCGAAGGTGATGCCGGGAATGGTGGTCAGCGCCTCGCGCAGGGTCAGCAGGTTCTGCTGGCGGATCGTCGTATTGCTGAGGACGGTGATCGTCTGCGGCGTGTCGAGCAGCGGCCGCGTATATTTGGGCGACTCCGCCTTCTCCACCTTGACGTCGGGCTCCTCGAGCGCCGTGTCCGTCACGGTCATGCCGCCCAGCCTGGGCGCGCTGTCCTGTGCCTGCGCCGCGCCTGCAAAGGCGGCGGTGCTGACGCAACCGAGCGCGAGAAAGGACGAGAAAGCTGTCAGCCGTGCCACGTTCGTGAACCCCCTAGTGATCGAAACCGTAGGCGTTCCGCTATTGCAAGCGATTCGCAAAGTCAACCTTATTGCGAATGATTATTACTTCTGTCGCAAAGTCTCGCCACCCGCTTGATAATCACTCGCAATAAGGGCATAGACACCCGGCCGCCCCTGACTGGCGCGCACTCGCTGCCTAGGGGGTTGGGTTGAAGGATATGTCTGCGCTGGATCATGCGGGGGAAAGGCGCGATGCCGTCGCTGCGCCCGCGATCCCGGCCAGCCGCCCCCTGCCTGCATCATCGCACCCCCGGCCGTCGCACCGGGCGCGGCAAATCTGGATGAAGCAGCTTCATAGCTGGCACTGGATCAGCGCGGCCATCTCGCTGATCGGCATGCTGCTGTTCGCGATCACCGGGATCACGCTCAACCACGCCGCATCGATCAGCGCCACGCCAGAGGTCACGACTCGCGAGGCGACGCTGTCCCCGCCGCTCCTGCGGTTACTGAAGGCCGAACCACCCGCAGCCGACGCGCCGCTTCCGCCGCCGGTGGCGAACCGGCTCGACACTCTGGTGGGGCTGGACGCCTCGGGCCGACCCGCCGAATGGTCGGACGAGGAGGTCTATGTCGCGCTGCCCGGCCCCGGTCGCGACGCCTGGATCAGCATCGACCGCGCAACCGGCGCGGTCGCGTCGGAGCGGACCGATCGCGGCGCGATCTCCTATCTCAACGACCTTCACAAGGGGCGCAACACCGGCGACGCGTGGTTCTGGTTCATCGATATTTTCGCCGTCGCCTGTGTCGTCTTCACCATCACCGGACTGCTGCTGCTTCAGATCCATGCGCGGCGTCGCCCTGCCACGTGGCCGGTCGTCGCTGCGGGTGCGGTGATCCCCGTCGCGCTCGCTCTCTTCTTCATTCACTAGGACCATCGTTCATGCGCAAAAGCCTCGTCCTTCTCGCCGGCACCCTCGCCGCTCCGGCAACCGCCGGGACCGTCACCGTCACCGTGCCCCGCCTCAACGTGGCCGAATATCACCGCCCCTATGTCGCGGGCTGGCTGGAGCCCGTCGGCGGCGGCGCGTCGCGCACCTTGTTCGTCTGGTACGACATCAAGAAGGGCGGCAACGAACCGGGCACCAAATGGCTCGCCGACCTGCGCACCTGGTGGCGCAAGGGCGGGCGCAGCCTGTCGCTTCCCGCCGACGGCGTCAGCGGCGCGACCCGCGCACCGGGTGCTCACCGCATCCCGCTGCCCGCCAATCTGAAGGCCGGCAATTATGTGCTGCATGTCGAGGCGGCGCGCGAGAATGGCGGGCGCGAGCTGCTGTCGGTGCCGATCAGCGTTCCTGCCAACAATGCCTCCGCGACCGGCAAGACCGAGCTCGGCGCCATCACCCTCTCCTCTCGCTAAGGGCCATGACCATGACGACACGCCATTTCCTCGTCGCCTCCGCACTGATCGCGTCGGTTGCCGCTCCGGCCGGGGCGCACCGCCAGTGGCTGCTGCCGTCGCAGACGGTGCTGTCGACCACCGGCCAGATGGTGACGGTCGATGCCGCCGCCTCGACCAATCCGTTCCTGGCGGACCACAATGCGATGCCGACCGAATCGGTTCAGGTCTGGGCACCCGACGGCAGCATGGGCAAGATCGAGAATGCGGCGAAGGGCCGCTACCGATCCACCTTCGATGTTGCGATCGACAAGCCCGGCACCTGGAAGATCGGCAGCGCCGCCAGCATGGTGACCGGCAGCTTCAAGCTGAACGGCGAGGACTGGGCCGTTGGACGGCGTCGCGGTCCCGCGCCTGCGCCGGGTGCCCCCGGTGCCGGCAGCCCGCCCCCGATGGCGCCCGGAGCGGGTGGCCCGGCCCGCCCGCAGATCGACCCGTCGCACATGGTCGCCACCGCTGCCGAGATTCCCGCCGGCGCAAGTGACTTCGACCTAACCGAGATGGTGCGCAGCAACCAGTTCTTCGTGACGGCCGGAGCGCCTACCGAAACTGTCTTCCAGCCGACCGGCGAGGCGCTGGAGATGGTTCCGGTGACTCATCCCAGCGAGCTGGTTTCGAACGAGCCCGGCAAGTTCCGTTTCCTGATCGACGGCAAGCCTGCCGCCGGGATCAAGGTGGAAGTCGTGCCGGGTGGCCAGCGCTTCCGCGATGCCGAGCATGCGCAGGACCTGACGACCGACGCCGAAGGTGTCGCGACGGTCAACTGGCCCATCGCCGGCTTCTACTGGTTGAGCGCCGAGGCCGAGGACGCCAAGGCTTCCGACAGCCGCGCCGCCAAGCGCCGCATGGCCTATATCGCAACGCTCGAGGTGCTCGCGCCGTGACCTCCGCGCGCGAGCCGCCCGCCCCGCGTATCGCGGTGCCGGAGCGGCTCGCGCCCGCGTCGTTCGACGGTTTCGACCCCGTCGCGCGCGTGGTCGATCTGTCGGGGCCGACGATGGGCACACAATGGCGCGTCCGCATGGCGCTTCCCCCCGGCGAGGAGCCCGATCCGGTGCGTGCCGCGATAGAGGCGCGGCTTGCCGACATCGTCATGCAGATGAGCCATTGGGAAGCGGAGTCGCTCCTGTGCAGATATAATGCGGCTCCGGCGGGCAGCTGGGTGCCGCTGCCGCCGGACTTCGAAACGGTGATGGCGGCAGCGCTGGAGGTGGCGGCGCTGTCCGACGGTGCCTTCGATCCCGCCATCGGACGGCTGACGGACCTTTGGGGTCTGGGTCCGAACCCGGCATCGGGTCCGCCGGATGAGGCAGCGATAGCGAGCGCATGCAAGGCGTCGGGTTGGCGCAATATCGCACTCGACCGCGCACAGCCGCGGCGGCTGTTTCAGCCGGGGGGCATCTGGCTCGATCTGTCGGGGATCGCCAAGGGGCATGCCGCCGATGCCGTCGCCGACCTGCTCGCCGACATGGGCCTGCGCCACGCGCTGGTCGAGATCGGCGGAGAATGCGTCGGTCGCGGCATCAGGCCCGATGGCGAGCCGTGGTGGGTCGATCTGGAAGCGCCGCCCGCCCTGCAACTGCCCCCGCTTCGCGTGGCGCTTCATCAGATCGCCGTCGCCACGTCGGGCGACTATCTGTCCGGCGCGCATACGCTCGATCCAGCGACCGGTCGCCCCGCGATCCACGCAACCACCGCCGTCAGCTTCATTCACGACCGCTGCGTCATGGCCGATGCCTGGGCGAGCGCACTCAGCGTTCTCGACCCGGAGAGTGCTCGTTCGCTTGCGGAGCGGGAAGGGCTGGCCGCGCGTCTGGTCGGACGCGACGGCACCGAATGGCTCAGCCCCGCGCTCGAAGCGATGCTCTGATCAGCGCGACTCGCTGCCGGGGCTCTGCACCTCGGGGCGTCCGCGTGCCGGGTCATAGTCGTCGGGAATCGTCTGTCCGCTGAGCGGGTCGCGCTTCGGAGTCCTGTCGAGCGTGTCGCTGGGGCGCGCGGCGTCGCCTTCCTCCTGATGCTCTGTCGAGATGTTGGGCGCGTCGGGACGGGTGGCCCGCTCGCGCGGCTGGCCCTTCGGATCGTCGGAATAGGGAGTGTCGGTCATGGCATGTCTCCTTTCGGTGGCAACGCGCCGGCCGGGCTGCACGTTCCGGCGCACCCGCAGGGCCAGCCGACCGAAAGCGACCGCCGGGGGAAACCCTGGGTCGATCCGCTCGTTGTCGTCGCACATCCACAATGAGAGGTATCCCCTATGCTTCGCACGCTCATCTTCGGCACCATCGCCGCCGTCGCCGGTCGCAAGCTCTACAAGAGCGGCGCTCTTCACCGCGTCGGTGACAACGCGCGCCGCCGTTTCAGCGACTCCGGACTGACCCGCGATCGCAGCAGCGCCTATGCCGGCACCGGCACGACCGGCGGCACGATCTGATCACCGTCTTGGACTGAAGGGAGCGTCCCCATGAGACTGACTTTTCTGATGGGGGCGCTCGCGCTCCCGCTCGCGGCGTGCAGCACCTATGGCGGCGGCGATCGCGGCTATGGCTATGGCTACGGCGGTCCGCCACGCTCTGCCGATGGCCGATATCTCGGCGATAACGACGTCATCTACCGCGACAATGACGGGCGCTATTACTGCAAGCGTCCCGATGGCACGACAGGTGCGGTCGTCGGCGGGCTTGCCGGCGGCGTTCTGGGCAATGTCATCGCGCCCGGCGGCAGCAAGACTCTGGGCACCATATTGGGTGCGGGCGCGGGTGCTCTGGCAGGTCGCGAGATCGACCGGCGCAACGTCCGCTGCGAGTGACCGCGAGCGACCTCAGCGCCTTGTCAGCAGGGCGCTGAGCGATTCGACCCGCGCGGTGCGGCCGTCCTCGTCCTGGAGGCGTTCCAGCGCGTCGCGGATACGGTGCAATTCCGCATCGGACAGATGCTCGATCCCGATGAAGTCGTTCCGCGCGCCGTCGAGCGCACGGATGATCTCGTCGAGCTTGACCTGGATCGCGGCAGCGTCGCGATTCTGTGCGTTCTGGATCAGGAACACCATCAGGAAGGTGACGATGGTGGTTCCGGTATTGATGACGAGCTGCCAAGTGTCGGAATAGCCGAAGACAGGCCCCGTCAATCCCCAGCCGATGACAATGCCCAGTGCCAGGATGAACGCCCCCGGCTGTCCGGCCCAGCCGGCCACGCGCGCCGAAACGTTACTGAACAGCCTGTCGATCATCATGCCTCCTTCGAACCCGCGCTTGCGCGCGGACCCTGCATGCGCCAGTGCCGGTACGAGTGCAATCAGGCTGAGGAACTGACATGGCAGGGCGGGTATCGGCGACGACAGCACGCGCGGCGGTGGCAGCACTGCTGCTGTTTCTCGGCGGCTGCGCCAGTCCGGAGCGACAGCTCCGCACCGGTCTTACCGACGCCGGGATTCCAGACCGTGTCGCAGCATGCATGGCGAGCGACATGAACGACAGGCTGTCGGTTTCGCAGCTTCTCAAACTCCGCTCGCTGTCGCGGGTCGGCCGGCTCGATCCGGCGCGGACCAGCATCGAACGCTATCTTCATCAGGTGCGTGCCTTGCGCGATACCGAAATCCTCACCGTGACAACCCGCGCGGCCGCGCGCTGCACATTGGGACTTTAAGGCCGATTCAGTTTGCAACTTTGCAAATCAGGCACACCTTCCCCCTCTGGACCTTGCGCTCCAATCATGCTTGGGACGCGGCAGACGATTTGCAAATCCTGCACATGAGGGGCTCGACGCATGAACATCCATGAATATCAGGCCAA
>CAZHGR010000049.1:0-23041 GCA_964532255.1 uncultured Sphingobium sp. | reverse complement strand
TAACTGATTTGTAACGGTACCGGATGTACCCGCGCGCCATGCAGAATCCGCAGATGATCGCCGAAATCACGAACGCCATGGGCGCGCATGGCGCATGGAAGCTGAAGCTCAAGACCTCGATCGCCACGGGCACGTTCGATCAGGACGTGCAAAGCGTTTCCTGCGACGATCGCTGCCAGTTCGGACGATGGTTGCATGGGCCGAGTATCGAGCCCGACACCAAGGCGAGCGTCCCCTATCAGGTCGTGCGCAGGCTCCACGCCGAATTCCACCAGAGCGCGGCCAAGGTGCTGGCCCACGCACTCAAGGGCGAGAGGGCCGAGGCAACGACGGTTCTGGATGGGGACTATGCCCAGCGATCCGACAAGCTCAGCCGCGCCTTGCTCAAGTGGAAGCGCGAACTCGACGGATCCTGACCGTCGTCACCGCCCGAGCGTCGGGAACAGCCGGGCCAGCGAGCGGTCGAGGATCAGGAGCTGCCACAGCAGGCGGCTGTTGTCCGACACGCCGGCACGATGCTTCTCGGCGAGGCGCGCAATCAGACGCATGTCGAACCAGCCCGTCCGGGCGAGCGCGGAGTCACCCGCAACCCGGATCGCCTCCCCGGCGAGCGCACCGCGGAACCAGCCGGCAATCGGCGTGACGAACCCCATTTTTGGGCGGTAAAGCACCGAATCGGGCAAATAGCGCTCCATCGCCTTCTTCATCACATATTTGCCCGTACCGCCCCGAATGCGCATCGCGACCGGCAACCGGGCCGCGAACTCGACGAGGCGGTGATCGAGCAGCGGCTCGCGCGCTTCCAGGCTGACCGCCATGCTCATCCGGTCGGTCTTGGTGAGGATATCGCCGGGTAGCCAGATGCGGATGTCGGCATATTGGGCACGGTCGATGGGATCGCGCGCGGGCGCATCGCGCATGGCACGGACATAGCGATCCTCAGCCCTGTGCCCGGCCAGCGCCGACCGCGTGCGCTGCGCCCACAGCCTTTGCCGCAGCGCGGCGGGTGTCACCGCGACCGACGCGGCATAGGCCTCGTCGCCCTCCTGCGCGAGACCGAGCAGCGTCGACTTGGCTCGTAGCGGACGCGGTGCCCAGTCGGCCTTGGGATAGATCGCACCAAGCGTTCCCAGCAGCGGTCGCCGGATGGCAGCGGGCAGCAGCGCGCGAATGCCCTCCTCGCGGTGCTGGAACAGGTGGCGGCGATAGCCGGCAAAGGCCTCGTCCGCGCCGTCACCACTCAGGGCCACGGTCACCTGCTCGCGCGCCAGCTCGCACACGCGATAGGTCGGCAGCGCGGAGGCATCGGCGAAGGGCTCGTCGAAATGCGCGACCAGCTTGTCGATCAGCGGATAGTCGTCGGGCGACACAATGCGGGTACGGTGGTCGGTGGCGAAGCGGCGGGCGATCAGGTCGGCATGGGCGGTCTCATCGAGCGCGGAGTCGTCGAAACCGATCGTGCAGGTCTTGACCGCGCTGGACGATGCCTCGGCCATCATCGCCACGACGCTGCTGCTGTCGACCCCGCCCGACAGGAATGCGCCGAGCGGCACGTCGGCGATCATGCGCGACCGGACGGCACTTCGCAGCAGCTCGCGGCACTCCTCCTCCAGCGCGGCCGGGGAGGCGGTGCTGCGGTCGGCGAAGCTGACATCCCAATAGCGCCGCGGCGCTGGCAAGGGCTTGCCGCGCACCGCCAGCAGGCTCTCCCCCGCGCCCAGCTTGCGCACTCCGCTCACGATCGAGGCGTCGTCGGGGACGTAGCCATAGGCGAGATAATCCTCGACCGCCGTGAGGTCGGGCTCGCCGCGTATCAGCGGGTGAGCGAGCAGCCCCTTCATCTCGCTGGCGAAGGCGATGCTGCCATCCGACAGACGCGCATAATGGAGCGGCTTGACGCCCATCCGGTCGCGGACCAGCCACATCGCCTGACGGCTCCGGTCGAACAGGGCAAAGGCGAACATGCCCACGAAGCGGTCGACGCATGCCTCGCCCCACTGCCGCCATCCGTGAAGGATGACCTCGGTGTCGCTGTGGGTGCGGAAGCGATGGCCGCGCTCCTCCAGCTCGGCACGAAGCTCCGCGAAGTTGTAGATCTCGCCGTTGAAGGTGACGACGATGTCGCCTTCGTCGGTGGCCATGGGCTGAGCGCCCCCCGCCAGGTCGATGATCGAGAGGCGCAGGTGCCCCAGCCCGACCCCCGGCGCGGTCCAGACGCCCGACCCGTCCGGTCCGCGATGGTGCATGGGCGCGAGCATCGCGCGGACGCGCGCCTCCTCGACCGGCTTGGCCGTTTCGAGATGGAAAATGCCTGCGATCCCGCACATGATGAGCGGCGTTAGCGGATCGCGCGCGCGCGGTCAGCAATCTCTTCGGCCGACCCCGCGGCCTTCAGGAAGCGCGCGGCGCTGAGCGCGGCCTGATCGGCGGTATCGCCGTCGGCGGAAACGATCACGGCCACCGCTCCGCCCCTCCGGCCGGGCAGCAGCCGCGCGCCGATGGAGGCGAGCTTCGCCGCCGCGCGGCTGCCGGTGACCCAGCCGTCGATCAGGTAGAAGGTTGCCGCATAGCGCGTCCGTCCGCTTGAACTGCGCAGCCACTCGCCGCGCCCATCCTCGGGCCTTGGTCCCTCGCCCGCGCCGAGCCAGCCGCTTTCCCCTTCAATCCCGACCGCGCCTTGGCCGAAACCGACGATCTCCCGCCCTTCCTCCTGCCGGTCGAAGACGATGACCGCCAGATCGGCTATCCGCCCGCCCGCATCGGCATAGCGCCACTGGCCGATCCAGGTGGCACCGGCGAAATGCGGGTTCCAGCGCGGGCTGACCGCAATGGACGTCCTCTCCCAGCCGGATATCACCGGCTCGACCGGCGGCGGTGGGGGTGCCATAGCCGGGGGAGCGGTGGCCGCGAGCCACAGCCTTGGCAGCAGCAGCGCGAGCAGGATACCCGCTATATAACGCGCGGGCCGCCGGCGCCTGACCACACCTTGCAGCCGGGCCGGATCGATGTCGCGGTCGCCGGCATCGCGCTCGAACCAGGGCGAGGCCGCGAGGAACAGCAGCCCGAGGACGATCGCGAACAGGACCCAGCCGTAGAGCAGATGATCGGTGACCACCGCATGGTCGATACCCAGCCGGTTGGCGGCCTGCATGATGAGGAAGGCGCGCAGCACATTGGCCGCGAGCGCCGCCGCAAGCGCGCCCGCGAAGAACAGCACGCGCCGCAGCGGCGTCCGGAAGCAGATCAGACCGACCAGCGCCGCAAAGGCCGCCATGGCAAGCAGGAAGCCGACCCCGCTGCACGCCTCGGCCACCCTGAACAGTCCCGCGGGAGTCTGGATGACCACGCCCTGGACGGTGGCGGGAGTGCCCGCGAGGGTCAGCAGCGCCACCGCCGCATCCGCCGTCCGGTGCTGGAGCAGCGGCTCGGCCTCGCTTCCCGCCGGGATCAGGAACAGCGCGAACAGCAGCGGGAACAGCAGCGCGCGCGAAACCGGGCGCCCCAGCAGCGCGACCACCGCACCCTGCGCCGCAATGACCGCCCCCGCCTGCCGGAGGAGCGCGACATGGCCTGCCTCCCCGGCCGCCCAGACGAGCCCGGCGAAGAGCATCAGGACGACGCCGGTCGCGGAAAATTCGGGTGCCATGCGGCCAAGCTCGAGCCGCCTGCGCCAGACGATCCAGCCGATGACAGGACCGATCAGGAAGCAATGGTTGAAGGCGCCCGTCCGCGACCAGCTCGCCACCATCGCCGCAAGGTCGGCGGCAAACAGCACGCCGATCGCGATCCAGCCAAGCGCCAGCAGCACGAGATGATAGCGCCAGCGCGCCGCCTCCGCCGTGACGGGGGACAGCGGCCCCCCTGCCATGGGAAACGTGTCAGCTTTCATGGCCGAGAACAATCGGGCCGAGGCGCGCCAGCGTCGCCTCCCAGCTATAGCGCTCCTCCATCCGCCGCCGGGCCGCCCGCCCGACCTGGGCCGCAAGCAGGGGATCGTCGAGGAGGCGAAGAGTCAGTTCGATCTCCTGCTCCGGCCGTTCAGCGACCATCAGGTCATGGCCGTCGATGGCGTCGATCCCCTGCGCCGCATCCGCCGAAGCGACGACAGGGCGCGCCATCGCCATCGCCTCCAGCACCTTGTTCTGGATGCCGCGCGCGATGCGGAGCGGTGCCACCACTACGTCGGCGGCGGCGAGATAGCCGCGCACGTCGGGCACCTCGCCGGTGACGACGATGCCCTCGCGCTTGCCGAGCGCCAGCACCTGGGCGTCAGGCTTTCTCCCGACGATCACGAAGCGCGCGGCCGGATGCCGCTGACGCACCGACGGCAGCACCTCATCGGCAAAGGCGGTGACCGCCTCCACATTGGGGCGATAGTCCATCTGGCCGGTGAACAGCAGAATGGGGCCGTCCAGAGCCGTCAGCTCGGGAGGTACGGCCAGCGAGAGCATGGGATCGAAGTATTCGAGATCGACCCCGTTCCCGACCACCTGAACCCGCGCGGCGGCGGCGTCGCCAGCGAAGGATGCGAACAGCCCGGCCTCCGCATCGCTGATGAATAGCGACGCATCGGTGCGCAGGCTGGTATCGCGCTCGAACTGCCCCAGTACCCTGCCCTCGCGGCGATAGACCCAAGCCATCGGCCACGTCGCCGAGCGGCCATAAGCAGCGAATTTCTGCGAATCCGCATCGCAGAAATCGACGACGAGACGCGTTTGCGCGGGCAAATCGTCGACATAGGACGCCATCTGCCCCGAATAGACGAACACCGCCGCGAGCGGCCGGGTGGCGATCACCCGGCGGACATAGGCGCGAAGCCGGGCGTTCCGGAACAACGCCACCGACAGCGGATCGCCCTTCAGCAGCCCGGCCGCCGCTTCGGCGACCGGCAGACGGGCGCGCCTCGCGACGCAGTGACTGGCGGTCAGGCCGTCGAGCACCGCGTCATGTTCGAGATCGCGCGGATCGTCCGCGAGCGCGGCCAGATGGACCGGCGCTTGGCGTGCGAGCCGGAGCAGCTCATGATAGGAGCGGATTTTGTCCCCCCGGTCGGGCGGATAGGGGACGCGGTGAGCGATGAACAGGATCTCACCCTGCGGCAACCCGCCGGAGGTCATCCCAGCCCCCGCGCGATCGGCGGGCCGATCCGGTCCACCAGCGCGGTCGGCAGCCGCTTCCACAACGCGACCTTGCGACGATAGCCGGGCGACAGCGGGTTGATGTCGCGCGCTTCATGACCGGGCAGCGCGCGGACATGATAGGCGAGCGGTTCGGGCGTGAAGCCCCAGGTCTTTTTCCACAGTGCCGGACCAGTGCCGACCTTGGACCGCCCGAAGTCGAACACGCGGAAGCCCCGCTCGCGCGCGCGACGCATCAGGCCAAAGTATAGCGCCTCGTTCGACCGCAGCCGCCGCGCCTCGGGCACAGCACCATGCCAATAGGGCATCACGCGCTCACCATGGTAAAGCGACAGCACCGATGAAAGCGGCCGGTTTCCGTGGCTGGCGATCATGATCTCCGCCTGCTCGCCGAACGCATCCATCACCTCGTCGAACAGCGCGCGGGGAAAGACCGGCGTGCCGAGCGCATGCACGCTGCGGCGGTACAGCGCATAATGCATCGCGCGATGGCTCTCGTCCCGCCCGATGCTGAGGTCGAGGCGCGCGTCGAGCGCCTTGCGCACTTCGGCGCGGTGGCGCTTGGGGATCGCAAGCAACTCGGCTTCGTCGCTGTCGGCGAGCGGGCGGGCAAAGCCGAGATAGGCATCCTGCCGGACGGTCCAGCCCGTCCCCGGTGCCATGCCGCCGCGAAGCTCCACCGTCGGGCAGCAGCGCCGCTCCGCCAGCGCAAAGGCCGCATCGCCGAGCAGCGCGACTGTATCGCTTCCGTCGGCGAGGATGCCACCATCAACCGCGAAGGCGACCGAGACCAGCGCACGACCGAACAGTGGGCTGTGGACGAGATTGAGCGGGAGCAGACCGCGAATGTCGAGCCGGCTGTCCCTCGCGACGAGGAAGATTGCCTCCTGCCCGCATCCGCGCGCCACCGCGCACACCCAGGCAGGCCGGTGGAAGGGCGTCGCGTCGCCGCGGCCGTCAAGCCAGCGCTCGATCTCGCTCAGCGCAGCTCCGTCCGAGGCGGGGATGCATTCGACGGTCTGCGCGGATATGATGGACGGAAAGGCCATGGTCATGCGCCGACGCCGCCAACCGGCGTCCAAACCGGAATCCGATCGGCTTTCATCGCCGCGAGCATCGCGTCCATCCGTCCCCAGCGGAAATCGCCGATGAGCCGGTCGAGCTTTGCCTCCATGCGCGCGAGATTGGTGTAGTGGCGCAGGCGCGACCTGACCGGTGCCTGCACGCGCGGCTGGCCGGGGTCGATCTCCCACGGATGGAAATAGGTCATCGCCGCCTGCCCCTCGCCATTCACCTGACGGATGGCGCGGCGGCTGACCGCATAAGGGAGCAGCCGGAAAAAGCCGCCGCCCGCCGCCGCCACGCGCCGCCCGGCGAACCGCGCGGTCGTGACCGGCAGTTCGACCAGAGTCGCATCGGAGAGCGGTCGAAAGGCGAAGCGCGGGGCGTCCGGCCAGCCATAATGATCATGCGCGATCGGCGCCACGCTGCTCGAATAGGCATAGCCTTCCTCGGCCAGGATGCGGTGCGCCCAGGGCGTGCGACGGTCGATGGAGAAGCTCGGCGCACGGTAGGCGGTGACGGCCATCCCCGCCGCATCCTCCAGAATCGCACGCGTGCGCACGATATCGGCGCGGAACGCGTCCGGCGTCAGGGTGAAAACGCGCCGGTGATCATAGCCATGGCTGGCGATCTCGTGGCCGGCCGCCGCGATCCGCCGCACCAGCCCGGGAACGCGCTCGGCCACCCAGCCGAGGATGAAGAAGGTCGCCCGGACATCGTGCCGCGCGAACAGATCGAGCGCACGGTCGGTGTTCGCCTCCACCCGTAACGCGCAGCCGTCCCATGCGGAACGGTCGATCACACGCTCGAATGCGCCGACCTGAAACCAGTCCTCGACGTCGATGGTGAGGGCGTTGACGATGGTGCTCACGCCGTCATGCGGCGCGGTGAGCGAAGGGTCCATGGCGTTCATCGCGTTCCGCCCATTCGATCAGCTTCGCCAGGACACGGCGCAGCACCTCGTCCTGCTCGTTGGAGCGTTGCTCGACCGCCGCCAGCCGCTCTTCGACCGCCGCGAGCCGCTGTGCGATCTCGGAGTCGCCAGACGGCGGGGAGGCAGGCGTCGAGAGTGCGGCATTGAGCGCACCGACCTCGGCCCGGATGGAATGAAGCTCGCCCAGATCGTCGGCCTCGGGAGACGCCGGCTGCGCGGCCGGCCCGCCTGCGCTGGCAAAGGGCTCCGTTGCCGGCGACCCGATGGTCGACGCGCCCGTCTCTGCGCCGGTGTCGGCGATCACCGCCTCGACGACGCGGCTGTCGATCAGGTCGACATGATCGATCGCGCCGAGCAGCAGCACACGGCTGACCAGCGCGTTGAGGCGGCGCGGCACCCCGCCGCTTTCGCTCGCCAGCAGGTCATAGGCGTCGGGGGTGAAGCGCGGGTTGCCGGTCCAGCCGACCAGCCGCAGCCGATGTTCGATATAGGGCGCGACCTCATCCGGCTGCATCGGCTCGAGATGATGGGTCGCGATGACCCGCTGGCGAAGCTGTTCCAGCCGCGCCTCGCCGGTGATCATGCGGCGGAACTCGGGCTGGCCGAGCAGGAAGATCTGCAGCAGCGGCTGGCCACCCAGATGGAAGTTGGACAGCATCCGCAGCTCCTCGAGCGCGGAGCTGGACAGATTCTGCGCCTCATCGACGATCAGCAGCGAGCGCTTTCCCGCGCGCGCATTGGCATGCAGCATCGCCTCGATCCGCGTGAGAAGCTGCGCCTTGTCGACCCCGTCGGAGGCGATACCGAACGCCTCCGCCGCCAGCCGCAGCATGTCGTCGCCGCCGACCTGGGTGGAGACGATCTGGACGGCGGTGAGCCGACGCGGGTCGATCGTGGCCATCAAATGGCCGACCAGCGTCGTCTTGCCGGCGCCGATGTCGCCCGTAATGACGATGAACCCCTCGCCCTGCGCGAGGCCATAGCCCAGATAGGACATCGCCTTGCGGTGGGTCGCGCTCTCGAAATAGAAAGCCGGATCGGGCGTCAACTGGAAGGGACGTCCTGAAAAGCCGTAAAACTGGTCGTACATGTCCACTTCCTTCCTGCCGGCCGGATCGTCCGCCGCGCGAGACCATCAAAACCGGTAGCGCATGCCTATCTGTGCGAGCGCCGTCAGCACGCTTTCCACGCCGTCCGCCTTCGCCTGGTCGATGCCGACCGAAGCCGTGCCCTCCAGCTTGCGAGCGATGCGGCGGGTGTAGCTCAGATAGCCACCGAGATTGCGCACGTCGCCGAAGCTGCCGATGCCCGAATTGAACTGGTTGACGTACAGATTGCCGCTGAGCGCCGACACGCTGTCGACCGCATAGCTGGCCGATGCGTTGACGAAATAGAATTCGTCGGTCGCGCCGTCCACATCGGCAAAAAGCGCGTCGTTGGCGATGAACTTGCGCCGCGAATAGCCGACGCCCAGGCCGTAGGTCCATGGGCCCGCGAGATAGCTGTAGCTCGCGCTGATGCCGCGGTTCCGATAATTGGCGGTGCGGATGCCGCTCAGCGCATCGTTGAAGCAGCCACCACCCTCCGTACTCGTCGCACAGGTGTCGATGTCGCCGCTGAACGGGTTGCGCGCGATGACATAGTTGCCCGGCAGGTTGGCGAGCGATCCGCTGAGCGCGCGACCGAAGCTATCGACGCTGTCGAACAGCGAGATGTTGATCGCGGTGCGTTCGTCGGGCCGCCAGTTGAAGGCGCCGGTGTAGCTCATCGAGCCATAGCGGTGGCCGACATGGACTTCGGCCGACGTCCGGCGGCTCGGGCGCCAGAGCAGGCCGACATCCCAGATCAGCTCCGAATCGTCATAGGCCAAGAGCCGCGGCGAGCTCTCGTCGGTGACGAAGCGGCCCGATCCGTCGCGAACCGGATCACCCGATACGGGATCGCGCACCGCGTCGCGGTTGGAAATCTCGATCGACTCATAGCCCACGCCGCCGACGATCGCGAGGTCATGGCGGATGGGGTAGGTCAGGTCGAGACGGCCCCACAGATTCTCGTAGCGCTGGTCGAGCTGGCTGGCGTCCTCGCGCTCATAGCCCGCGCCGATGGCCCAGCCGATGGGCAGCAGCGTGTCGGGCTGCATGCCGATCGAGGCCGTGGCGACATGGTTCCAGCTCTCGTCGAAGCTGTCGACATCGTCGAACCCGACAGGCGCGGTGTCGAACCCGTCTTCGAGCCGGTTATAGCCGAGGCGGTAGGCAGCATTGATATTGAGATCGCCCGCCGTCGAGGTGAAGGTCGGCCCGGCGTAGAGCGAATAGACGTCGGACGTGCTGCCCGGAACCGCAAGGCTGCCGTTCGCGCCGGAATAGGCGTCGGACCGGACGCGGGTGGCGAGCGCCCCTGCCTCGATGCTCAGCGCGCCGGGCATGACATCGGCGCGCGCGGTGACGAGGCCGCTGATCACATCCTGATCGGGCTGCCCCTCGTTCCAGCTAAACTGATGCTGATAGGCGAGGTTCGCCTGAACCTCGGTCCGCTTGCCCCGCAGATGCGCGTCGATCCCGACGGTGACCGACGTGTAGCTGGTCGTGTCGCCATCGCCGCCCTCGAGATCGGCGATCACCGTCTGATCGACGCCGAGATAGGGGCTGATCTTTGTCTCGCGCTCGGCATGCGCCGCGGGGGCAGCGGACAGCGCTGAGGCAGCCACGAGCAGAGCGGGAACGGAGGGGCGCATTTTCAGCATCAGCCCGACTTTCCATAATAGGCGCCGAAGCGGCGGCCGCTGGAGGAGAATTTCACGCCGTTGAGGATCGCCTCGATGCGCGGACAGGCCGACAGGAGCTGCACCGCGTCACGCAGGGCCGCCTCGGTCGTGCGGTCGGCGCGGACGACCATCAGCACCTCGCCGACATGACGCGCCAGTTCCGACGCCGCCGATGCGGCAAGAGCAGGCGGCGAATCGAGCAGCACGATCCGGCGCGGATGGCCCCCGACCAGCTCGTCCAGCACCGCACGCGTCCGGCTGGACGCCAGCAATTCGGTGTCGTTGTGGACCGAGCGTCCCGCAGGCAGGATCGACAGCGAGGGGAGATCGGTGGGCACGATCAGGTCAGCGACATCGATGGACGCATCGACCAGCGCGTCCATCAGGCCGGGCACGGGCGAGATGCCCAGCGTCTGGCAGACGCCGGGCTTGCCGAAATCGGCATCGACCAGCAGCACGTCCAGCTCCTTCTCCGCCGCCAGCGACAAAGCGAGGTTGAGCGCAACCCATGTCTTGCCGTCACCGGCATGCGGCGAGTTGATCAGCACCATCCGGTCGCGCGGCTGCGCGCCATCGGCCAGCGCATGGGTCAGGATGCGCCGCTTGACGATGCGGAATTCCTCGGACGTCGCCGTTGGCGGTGCGGACGGGTCGAGATAGCCTGCCGACGACAGCGCCGAGCGGTCGACGACGACGCGGTCCGATGGCGCGGCGGCGGAACGCGGATCGCGTGCGGGCACCGCCGGACGCAAGGCTTCGGCGTCCGCGAGCGGCAGTGGCTCGACCGTGGAGGGGGACTCGGCGGTCGTCTCCGGCCCGCGCAGCACGGCGTTGAAATCATAGACATTGGCAGCGCGCTCGATCAGCGAAGGCGCGCGCCGCCCGGCATCGTTGCGGCTCATCGTGCGTCCCCCGTCATGCACTCATCCCCCGCTGCACGAACTCGAGCGCGACGAGTCCCACACACATGGCGACCAGACCGGCGGACGCGCCATAGAACAGCCGCATCCTGCGGCGGCGCGCCTCGACCGCATCGGGCCGCAGCGTCTCGGTGATCGACCCGATGACCGACAGCCCCGTCGCCCGCTCCAGGCGGACGGCGGTCGGGTAGGTCGTGTGGACCTGGCTCAGCGCGAAGGCGACCCCCACGCCGGCGGCAATGGCCGCGATGAGCACGCCGAGCAGCAGCAGCGGCCGGTTGGGCGAAGCCGGTGCGCTGGGGACGCCGGGCGGATCGATCAGGCGGAAGCGGAACGCCCCCGCCTCGCTCTGCACCTCGCCGCGCAGCCGCGCATCCTCGCGGTCGGCGACGAGCCGGTCATATTGCGCCTTGATCGCGGCATAGTCGCGTTCCAGCCGGTCCATCTCGGCCGCGATGCCGGGTTGGTCGGTCTGACGCGCGGCAAGCCCGCCAATGACCGACTGGATCTCGGCGCGGCGCGCCTGAAGCGCGGCGACGGTGCCCGCCCGCTCGGCCTGGAGCGAACGAAGCTGGATATAGGCTGGATTGGGCGTGCGGGTGATGCCGCCGCCACTGCCGCCGCCGCCCATGGCGCGCAGGCTTTCGATCTGGCGCCTCAACGACACGACGTCGGGATGGCTGTCAGTCCAGCCCCGCGCGCGCGCCGCGGCCAGCTCACCCATCGCCGACGCGAGCGGGCTGGCACCCGTGCCGCCCGGAGCGCCGCTGTCGATCGTGGCGGGAACGGCACCAAGCTGGCCGTTGATCCCGGCAAGCGCGCTCTGCGCGGCGACAAGCTGCGAATCCACCTGGTTGAGCTCGCTGCGGAGCGCGTCGATCCGCTGCGATACCGACCCTGTTCCGGGCAGCATGCCCATGTTGCGCTGCTCGAACCCGACGCGCGCCTGTTCCGCCTGCTGGAGCTGGCGGGCGCGGTCGGCGATCTGCTGGTCAAGGATCTTGAGCGCCGTGCTCGTCTCCTCGCGATTGCCCGAGACATTCTCCTCGGAGAAGATGTCAATGAGCTTGCCGACGATCTGCGCCGACAGCACGGCATTGGCGCGGTCGGAGATGCTCCGGTCGGACGATTTGGCGGTGATCTCGAACAGATTGTCCTGCTGCGAGATGACCGCGATGTTGGTCTTCAGCATGCCGACGCGCGCGCCCATGTCGGCGTCGGTGCGGACCGTCGCGGCAAGGTCGGTGCCCTGGACGACCTTCGCCAGATTGTCGGCGCTGGTCAGCGTCTGCCGCACCTGGTCGAGCGCCTGCTGGTCCTCGAGCGGGTTGCTGCCGACCTTGTCGGAGAGGATCGAACGCGGCTCGACGAAGATGCGCGCGCGCGATTCATAGGTATTGGGGATCAGCGCCACGACGAGCCAGCCCGCAAGCGCGACCGCCCAGGCGACGGCGAGCGCGAGCCACCGCCTGCTCCAGACGCCGTGGAGCGCGATCTGTACTTCCTCATAGATGCTCGTCATCTGCTGTATTCAGCCCCCTGTGGCGCGCGTGCCCGACCGATGCTCAGAAGCGGCTTTCGGGGATGATGATGACGTCGCCGGGCGTGAGCCGGACATTGGCGCGGCTATCCCCCCGCTTCAGGAGGTCGCCGAGGCGCAGCTTGAACTCGCGCTGGCGGCCGGTGTCGCGGTCATAGCGAACCAGCCGGGCGCGGTTGCCGGCGGCATATTCGGAGAGCCCGCCAACCGCGATCATCGCGTCGAGCAGCGTCATGTTGGCCCGGTACGGCAGCGATGCCGGCTTTTCGGTCGCGCCGACGATGCGGATCTGCTGCGAATAGGTGCCGGAGAAATCGTCGACAATCACCGAAACCAGCGGGTTTTCGATATATTGCGAGAGCTGGAGCTTGATGTCCTCCGACAGCATCGCGGGCGTCTTGCCCACGGCGGGCATGTCGGCGATCAGCGGGGTCGTGATACGGCCGTCGGGACGCACCTGCACCTTCGCGCCGAGCTCGGGGTTGCGCCAGACGAAGATGGTCAGCTCGTCTAGCGGTCCGATCACATATTCCTCGCCCGGCCCTTCCTCGGTGCCGACAAAGGACGCCGGGGGCAGCTCGGGTCCGCCGCGCGTCGTTGCGCCGCACCCGGTGAGGGCGACAGCGAGCACGCCGACGACGATCGATGAGGCCGGCAATCGGCGCAAAGACATGGTCCTACCCTTTTTCCCCATGGGCGCCGCTGAACGCCCGCAATCCCCCGGGGATATGCCGGGAAAGGGTGAACATAGCGTTAGGAAGAGCTGGTAAGCGGCTGCTCAGCCGCGCTCTATGGCGCCATCGGGATGGACCAGCAGCTCGGTCGCGGGTGCGTGACCGAGGAAGGCGGCGGGGCTGGCGCTGGCACCATAAGCCCCGGCCATGAACAGCGCTACCAGGTCGCCGACCGCCGGCGCGGGCAGCGCCACACGCTCTCCCAGACGATCAAGCGGCGTGCAAAGGCAGCCGACCACCGTGGTCGGACGGTCGTCGGCAGCTTCGCCGAAGCGGTTGGCGAGGGCGATGGGATAGTTGCGGCGGATGACCGTCCCGAAATTGCCGCTCGCCGCGAGCTGATGATGAAGGCCGCCATCGACGATGGCGAAACGTTCGCCGTGGCTGTCCTTCACATCGACGACGCGCGTCAGATACACGCCCGCCTCTGCCACCAGCCAGCGGCCCAGCTCGACCGCGAAGCGGCTGTCGGCCAGCACCGGCGGTGCGGCGGCGATGGCGTCGCCCAGGGCAAAGCCGATCGGCCCGATGTCGAGCGGCCGGTCGCCTGCGAAATAGGGAATGCCGAAGCCCCCGCCGAGATTGACGAGCGGCGGTGCCAGCCCGATCTGCTCCGAAAGCGCCGCTGCCAGCGCGAGGGTCGCGGCCTGCATCGCGATGATCGCATCGCCGTCGAGCGACTGCGAGCCCGCGAAGATATGCCATCCGCGCCATTCGCAACCGCCATCGACCAGCATCCGGGCGAGCGCGGGCGCACGGTCCGTATCCACCCCGAACGGCTTGGCACCGCCGCCCATGCGCATGCCCGATCCCTTCAGTTCGATGTCGGGATTGACCCGGACGGCGACACGCGGAACGCGTCCCCTCTCCTCGCCGATGCGCAGGATTCGCCGCCCCTCGCCCTCGGACTCGACGTTGATCGTTACGCCATGATCGATGGCGGCATGGAGCTCCGCATCGGTCTTGCCCGGCCCGGCGAAGCTGATCCTGCCGGCCGCGACCCCCGCCGACAAGGCCACCGCCAGCTCGCCCGCCGATGCGATGTCGAACCCGCCGACGCGCTCGCCCATGAAGCGCAGCAAGGGTGGGAAGGGATTGGCCTTCATCGCGTAATGGACATCGCAGCGGTCGGGCAGCGCGGCGCGCAGCCGGGCGACACGCTCTTGGACGATAGCCGCGTCATAGGCAAAGCAGGGCGTCGCTTCCGCCTCGTCCACCAGCGCCGCCGCGCCGACGCCGCCCACCAGCACCATGCCGTCCTCGGCCACGAACTCCGGGGGAACCGCACCGGCGGGCTTTGCGGCGATCTCGGCGGTCATGCCGTCACCTCGTCGAACAGCGCGACCCGGTCGATCTTGCCATTGGGGTTGCGTGGAAGCGCATCGCGCCGGATGATGTCGCGGGGCTGCATGAAGTTCGGCAGGTCGCGGCGCAATGCCTCCGCCAGCCGGGCCAGCGCCGCATCATCCTCCGCCCGGACCAGCAGGACGATGGCTTGCCCCAACCGCTCGTCGGGTACGCCGAGCGCCACCGCTTCGGCGATGCCGTCGCAGGCGGTTGCGGTCTCCTCCACTTCGGTTGGGCTGATCCTGTTGCCCGCGCTCTTGATCATTGCGTCGTCGCGGCCGACGAACATGAGCAAGCCATCGGCGTCGCGCCGGACGGTGTCGCCGGACCAGACGGCAGTGCCGCCCCAATGCGACGCCGGCGGCGCGGGGCGGAAGCGCTCCGCCGTCCGAACCGGGTCGCGCCAATAGCCCTGCGCCACCAGCGGCCCGCAATGGACCAGCTCGCCGGGCTCGTCGTCGGCGGCCAGCGAGCCGTCCGGCCGCACCACAAGCACTTCGGCATGGGGGATTGCTCGCCCTATGCTGTCGGGATGGCTCGCGAGCAGCTCTGGCGGGAGATAGGTGGACCGGAAAGCCTCGGTCAGGCCGTACATCGCGTAGATATCGACAGCCGGGAACAGCGCGCGCATCCGCGCGCCGAGCGCCCGGTTCAACGCGCCGCCGCTGTTGGTAAGGCGGCGAAGCGTCGCTCCGGCACCCTCCGGCCATTCGGTTTCGACAAGCTGCACCCACAGCGGCGGCACGCCCGCAAGCGTCGTGATGCCATGGCGCTCGACCGCGCGCGGCACCTCTCGCGCGAGCAGATAGTCGAGCGGGCACGCGGCCCCGCCCGCCATCCAGGTTGAGAAAAGCTGGTTCTGGCCATAGTCGAAACTGAACGGCAGCACGCAGAGCGTCCGGTCGTCGGGCGTCAGCGCAAGATAGTGCGCAACCGCCTGCGCGCCGAGCATCAGATTGGCATGGCTGAGCACGACGCCCTTGGGACGCCCGGTCGAGCCGCTGGTGTAGAGGATCTCGCACGGCACATCGCCCGCCGCATCGCTCGGCGGCATCCGGTCCGCCCCCTCGTCGCTCAGGACGCCGTCCAGTTCCTCCGCCGCGACCAGCCGGCATCCCGGCGGCAGATCGCCCGGCTCGATCAGCGCATGGCGCGACCGGGGCGCGATCAGCAGGCTTGCCTCAGCATCGCTCAGTATATGCGCAAGCTGCTGCCGCTTGAGGAGCGGATTCACCGGAACATAGATATGCCCCGCCCGCGCGGTCGCAAGCGGAAGGATTGCCGCCAGCGCGGTCTTGGGCAGCCAGGCCGCGATGCGGCTCCCCGCAGGCCAGCCCTGGCGACCAAGCCATGCGGCGAGACGCCCCGTCGCGCCCTCCAGCGCCGCATAGTCCAGCACGTCTCCCTTGCCGCCGATCAGCGCGGCAGCATCGGTCCTGCCCATCAGCGGCAAATGATCAAGTGGCGGCACGGGGGGGAAGGACATCGCCCGTGTCTTACCGGTCACGCTTCGCACCCGCAATCATCTCGCATTCGCGAAGAGCTTGCGGGAGGCAAGCCTGCCAGCTAGGCGCGAATCGATGCAGACTTTTCTTGAGCAGGCGCAGCATCATCTGCGCGCCGTCTTGATGGACACACTGGGCGTCAGCAACGAGCGGGCGGAGGCATTCACGGACGGAACGCCGCTGTTCGGTGCCCTGCCCGAACTCGACTCCATGGCCGTGGCAACGGTCCTGACCGACATTGAGGACCGCACCGGGATCGTCATCGACGATGACGAGGTCGAGGCGGAGATGTTCGAGACGTTCGGCAATCTGACCCGCTTCATCGCCGCAAAGCTGGACGCGGCGCGCGCGGCCTGACGTCCGCCTATTCCGCCGCCATCCTTTCGAAAGCCGCCTCCGCCAGAAAGCGTTCGGCGTCGAGCGCGGCCATGCACCCCATTCCTGCGGCGGTGACGGCCTGGCGATAGACCTTGTCGGCCACGTCGCCCGCCGCGAAGACGCCCGGAATCGAGGTATGGCTGGTGCCCTTCTCGACCACCAGATAGCCCTCGTCGAGCGGCAGCTTGCCCTCCAGCAATTCGGTCGCCGGCTTGTGGCCGATGGCGACGAATGCGCCGTCGGCAGCAACATGCGACCGCTCGCCCGTGACGGTGTCGACCAGATCGACGCCGACCAGCCCCTCCGGGTCGCCGCCGCCCACAAAACGCTCGATGCTCTTGTTCCACAGCACGCTGATCGCGGGATGGGCGAACAGCCGCTGTTGCAGGATCTTCTCCGCGCGCAGCGAGTCGCGGCGGTGGATCAGCGTAACGTCATGGCTGTGGTTGGTGAGGTACAGCGCCTCCTCGACGGCGGTATTGCCGCCACCGATGACCACGACCTTCTTGCCGCGATAGAAGAAGCCGTCGCACGTCGCGCAGGCGGAGACGCCCTTGCCCTGGAGCAGGCTCTCGCTCTCCAGCCCCAGCCACTTGGCCTGCGCGCCGGTCGCGATGACGAGCGTGTCGGCCACATAAAGCGTCCCGCCGTCGCCGTGGAGGCGGAAGGGACGTTCGCTGAGGTCGATGTCGACGATCTGGTCAAAGACCATCTGCGCGCCGACATGCTCCGCCTGCGCGCGCATCTCCTCCATCAGCCACGGCCCCTGGATGACGTCGCGAAAACCGGGATAATTCTCCACGTCGGTGGTGATGGTCAACTGGCCACCCGGCTGCATTCCCTGCACCACGATCGGTGCCAGCCCGGCGCGTGCCGCATAGATCGCGGCGCTCAGGCCAGCGGGACCGGAACCGAGAATCAGCATGCGGGTCGAATGGGTGGCGGTCATCGCAAGCAGGGCCTTTCGGGGGATGGCAGGGTCACCGCCTCACATAATGCGGGCGCGCGATCAGGCAAGCACCCGTTCAGCGCGCCGCTTAACCGGACGCGCCGTCCAGCACCGTCGGCAGCGATTCGAACCCGCGCCGCAGCGTTTCGCCCCATTGCGCCGAAATCCGGCCGAACTCCTCATCCTCCGCGCCGATGCGCCGACGTACGAGAAATCCGTAGGTGTCGCGGGGAATGACGGTGAGGTCGAGCGGCATGCCCACCGACAGGTTCGAGCGAAGCGTCGAATCCATCGACACGCACACCGCCTTCGCCGCATCCTCAAGCGAGGTCTGAGGCTGGATGATGCGATCGAGGATCGGCTTGCCGTATTTGTGCTCGCCGATCTGGAAAAACGGCGTGTCGGCGCTTGCCTCGATGAAATTGCCGTCGCTGTAGATCAGGTAGAGCCGGACCTTCCCGCCCTTGCGTTGGCCGCAGACGATCAGGTTGGCGGCGAGCGAGGCGCTGGTCATGCCGAGCTGGTTCTGCATCCGCGCCTGCACCGACTTCATCGTCTCCCCGACGATATGCGCGACGCGGTGCATCGTCTTGCAATTGAGGAGCGTTTCGGTCTCGACCCCTTCGTGCGAATCCTTGATCGCGCGCGACAGCCGCGTCTTCACCTCCTGCGTGACCGACAGATTGCCCGAGCACATGATCGCCACCGCGCGCTCGCCCGGCTCCTCATAAGTGAATGTCTTGCGGAACCGCGCGATATTGTCGACGCCCGCATTGGTGCGCGTATCCGACAGCAGCACGAGCCCGGCATCGACCCGGACCCCCACACAATAGGTCATGAGTGCACCCCCCAGAGAACTCCACGAGTCGCGGATAGTGCCATCACCGAAGGCCGTTGGCCATCACTGCTGTTGCGTCTGGGCGCGTTCGCCCCGTTGCGCCTGGCTCTGCAACTGATTCTGGACATTAGCCGCGCCTTCGGAGACGGCGACGTCGACCTGCATCGTCACGGCACCCCCGAAATAGCCCACGCCCCGGATCGGGCCGGCGTCGAAGGCATCGAGGCCGACCGACAGCCGCACATAATCGCCTGTCACGCACAGCTTGCGGGTCGGGTCGAAGCCGATCCATCCCAGCCCGCCGACATGGGCTTCGGCCCAGCCATGGCTGGCATGGAAACCGTCGGCGATCTCGGGATCGTGGAGATAACCGGCGACATAGCGGCACGGAATGCCCAGCACGCGGGCTGACGCGATGAACAGATGGGTGAAGTCCTGACACACGCCCGATCCCAGCTCCAGCACGCGGGCGGCGGGCGTATTGCTGTCGGTGACGTCGGTACGATAGGCGAGCTGTTCGTGGACGCCGCGGCAGAGCGCGTGGAGCGTGGTCAGCTCGCCCTCACCCGACCGGGCCGACTCGGCGAAGTCTCCGATCGCCGCGTCGGCCTCGGTGAGGGCCGTGGGCACCAAAAACACGCGCGGGCTGACGACATCCTCCGCACCCGCCCCTACCACCCCTGCCCGGTCCCAGGTCTCCACAATGCCCTCTGCCCGGATCACCGCCTGCTCGACGCGGCGACCCGCGCGCCAGAACGCCTCGCCCACGCCATAGGCGTTGGTCCAGGCCGGAGCGACCGGCTGGTCGTTGAGAGTCACCTGCCAGTCGTGAACACGCTGTGTCGCACCATCGGGCGGCGTCAGGCGCAGCCGCATCGCGGCGTCGCTCGCGCCGGCTTCGTAGCGGTAGATCGTCTGGTGGCTGATGGTTAGCAGCATCGTTCCCGTCTCAGCCGAAATGATAGGCTTCGGCAATCTCGTTGCCCAGGCGGTTGCACGCGGCAAGCGTCGACTGAACCGTCTGGTGAAGCCCCTGGCGAAAAATGTCGCCGCTCGTCTTGGCGGCCAGTGTCGCAACCATCTCCTCGATGGTCTCATGACACGCGCGCCGCTGCCCGTGCCATTGCGCGAGCCGCCCCAGCCGGTAGGAAAGCTGGTCGAAGCAATAGAGCACGCTGCGTGGGAAGCGGCGGTTGAGCATCAGGAAATCGGTGATCTGCCAAGGCGAGTAGGCACCGCCATAGACGTGGTGATAGGCGCGGTTGCCCGACAGAGCGTACAGTACCGATGTCCATTGATAATGGTCGCGATTGCCGCCGACGACATCGGTTTCGGGCAGCAGGACGTAATATTTGATGTCGAGCAGCCTCAGAACCGCTTGCGACCGCTCGATCGCTTCGCCGGCGCGAAGAAAGTCGTGCCGCTCATCGCGCAGATGCCCGCCCTCGGTCGCACCGCGGAACGCCATCGCCGTGCCCTTGACCCAGTCGAGAATGGCGGGGAGCTGCGCCCGCGCCTCCGCCACGTCATAGCTGTCGAGCTTGCGCCAGCCGGTGTTCAGCGCTTCCCACATGTCCTGAGTCAGCGCCGTGCGCACCGACTTGCCGTTGATCCGCGCCTTGGCCATGCACGCCTTGATCGAGACCGGGTTGGCGGAATTGAGGAGCAGATGTTCGACGACATCGGTCTCCCGCACCACCGCGTCGGCGGGGACAAGCTGATGGCAGCCCGTCACGCGCATGACCGAACGCCATTCGTCGCGATGATGCGCTCCGGGCAGGATCGCCATGCGCTGACCCATGCTGATGAGGCGAGCGGTCGCCTCCGCGCGTTCCATGTAGCGCGCGAGCCAGAACAGGTTTTCAGCGGTGCGGCTCAGCATCGGCACCCCTCCGCTTCTCGCGCGCTCATCCCTGAAGCACCCATGTGTCCTTGACCCCGCCGCCCTGGCTCGAATTCACCACGAGCGAGCCTTCGGTCAGCGCCACGCGGGTCAGCCCGCCGGGCACCAGCCGGATTTGCGTACCGACGAGGCAGAACGGCCGGAAGTCCGCATGCCGTCCCACGACATCGGTCGGCCCGAGCGTCGGCACGGTCGACAGGGCGAGCGTCGGCTGCGCGATGAACTCCTCGGGATGGGCGCGGATCCGGTCGGCATAAGCCGCGACTTCGGCCTTGGTGGAGCGCGGGCCGATCAGCATGCCGTATCCCCCCGATCCGTGGACCTCCTTGGCGACGAGCTCATGGAGATGGTCGAGGACATAGGCGCACTCGTCGGGAATGGCGCACCGCCAGGTCTGGACATTGTCGAGGATCGCCCGCTCGCCAAGATAGAAGCGGATCATGTCGGGGACATAGGTATAGACTGCCTTGTCGTCGGCAATGCCTGCGCCCGGCGCCGAGCAGAGCGTGACCCCGCCGCGCATATAGGCATCGAAGATACCCGGTACGCCCAGCAGGCTGTCAGGCCGGAACACCAGTGGATCGAGATAATCGTCGTCGATCCTGCGATAGATCACATCGACCCGCCGCGGGCCGTACGTGGTCTTCATGTAGACCAGCCCGTCCTCGGCGTAGAGATCGGCAGGCTCGACCAGCTCGACCCCCATCAGGTCGGCCAGGAAGCTGTGCTCGTAAAAGGCGCTGTTGAGCGACCCCGGCGACAGCACGACCACGACCGGCTCGCTGCGACAGGCAGGCGGCGCCACTTCCTTGAGCGTCCGCAGCAAATCGTCGCTGTAGCTGTCGACCGGTGCGACCAGCCCCTGCGCGAACAGATCGGGGAACATCCGAGTCATGATCTCGCGGTTTTCGAGCATGTAGGACACGCCCGAGGGCGTCCGGCAATTGTCCTCCAGCACGTCGAAACTGTCGGGCCCGGTCCGCACGATGTCGATACCGACGATATGGCTGTAGACACGCCCCGGCGGCGTGAATCCCGCCATCTCGGGCTTGTAGGCCGAATTGCGGTAGATGAGGTCGGCGGGCACGATCCCGGCGCGTATGATCTCGCCGCGATGATAGACATCGTGGATGAAGGCGTTCAGCGCGCGGGCGCGCTGGCGTATGCCCGCGTCGAGGCGGGCCCATTCGAGCGCAGTGAAGATGCGCGGCAGAAGATCGAAGGGGATGAGCCGCTCCGGGTCGCCGCCCTCGCCATAGACGGCGAAGGTGATGCCGATGCGGCGGAAGATCGCCTCCGCTTCCTCAAGCCGGCGGTTGAGGCCGCCTATACCGGTCTGATCGATCCACTTTTGAACGGGTGCATAGCACTCCCGAACTGCGCCATTGTCGTCGAGCAGCTCGTAATAGGCCATTCAGTTCTTATCCGCGTCAGAACGCTTGTGCATTGCAGCAATCTGACCGACGAAACGGGAAATGCAAGTGAAATTATGTCGCGTCAGACAGGCGTGCGGGACGGCTTGAGCCGTGCATAGCCGACAAACTCGCGAGCGATACGTTCGGGAGCCCCCGCGACCAGCGCCGCGACCTGATCGGCAAGGGTCCCGTCCTGCCCTCCGCCCTTGAGCTGCTCATAGGCCATGTCCCAGTCGGCGAAGGCGCGGCGGTCGCTCGTCGTCATGCCAAGTACGGCGATTCCCCGGTGGCGTGGATCGGCGGAGATGCGGTCGAACGTCTCCCTGACCACCCGTTCCTCACCTTCGAGAAGCTGAAGAAAGCGCTCGCCGTTGAACAGCAGCAGTCCGGTGACGCCATTCCGGCGGTTGATGCGTCGCGCCGCTTCGAGGATTCGGGGCACCTCATCCACCCCGACACCATCGCCCAGCGTGCTGATGTAGCGGAGTTGGAAAATCTCCGGTTCCTGGCTCTTCGCAGACATGGAGCACTCCGAAGCGATATCGGCTGGACGAACCAGCGCACTTGCGGCATAGTCGCGCGTAATGATTGCCAGGAACCTAATCGTTTCGCTCGGTCTGCGACTTACGCGCCCTTAGGCGCGAATGCTGCTGCTTGCCTCGTCGAGCGGCACCCGCCTAAGGGCCATTCCAATCGCTCAGCAGTGCCATTCCACGCCCGGCGCGCCCTCGAGCGTCCGTACGCGCAAACGAGAAGTCTGTTCCCATGATGCTTTCCGATCCCAGCCGCAAATATCGCCCCTTCCCTCAGGTCGATCTGCCCGACCGGCAATGGCCGTCGCGGACGATCACCCATGCACCGCGCTGGCTGTCGACCGACATGCGCGACGGCAATCAGGCGCTGATCGACCCGATGGACACCGAAAAGAAGACCCGCTTCTTCGAGCTGCTCACGCGCGTGGGCATCAAGGAGATCGAGGTCGGCTTCCCCTCCGCCGGCGCGACCGAGTTCGATTTCATCTCCGGGCTGGTCCAGTCGGGGCGAATTCCCGACGACGTCCTGATCCAGGTGCTGACCCAGGCCCGCCGCGACCTGATCGAGCGGACCTTCGAAAGCCTGAAGGGCGCGCGGGCGGCGATCGTCCATGTCTATAACGCCGTGTCGCCGGCCTGGCGTCGGATCGTGTTCCAGATGGACCGCCCGCAGATCAAGCAGATCGCCGTCGACGCCGCGATGATCATCCGCGACCAGGCGGCGAAGCAGCCCGACACCGACTGGCATTTCGAATATTCGCCGGAGACCTTCTCGACCGCCGAGCTCGATTTCAGCCTCGAATGCTGCGAGGCGGTGATGGACATCCTCCAGCCGACTGCCGAGCGGCCGATCATCCTCAACCTGCCCGCCACGGTGGAGGCGGCCACGCCCAACATCTATGCCGACCAGATCGAATGGTTCGGACGGCATATCCGCGACCGCGACAAGGTGGTCATCTCGCTCCACCCGCACAATGACCGGGGAACGGGCGTCGCGGCGGCAGAGCTGGGGCTGATGGCAGGGGCCGACCGCGTCGAGGGCTGTCTGTTCGGCAATGGCGAGCGCACCGGCAATTGC